>NZ_JBOIBY010000110.1:0-34887 GCF_050739655.1 Pseudomonas sp.
ATGTACTACAACCGCACCAGGCTCCACAGCTACAACAACTACCTGTCGCCAATAGCCATGGAGCAAAAAGCGGCATAAACACCGTAATCGGTGTCCGGGATTACTTGACCAGTTCAGGCTTGCTCCTACAGATTTGGTGGTTGTTCGCTAAGTTTACGACCCGCCAAAATCTCTGTAGGAGCGAAGCTTGCTCGCGAAAAACCTGTAGGCGCCGCGACCATTCAGAATGCGCGCGTCATCGTTAACGTTTTTCGCGGGCAAGTCGAATCGTCGCACCGCCGCTCCTACTGCTGTATCAGGTTTTGAGGTGACGCAAACTGCGCTCCATCCGCGCAATGCCTTCTTCAAGTAACGAACGCGGGCAGCCGAAGTTCAGGCGCACGAATTGTTGGCCGTCATTACCGAAATCCAGGCCTGGGCTCAAACCGACTTTGGCCTGTTCAAGGAAAAACTGCTGCGGGTTGTCCAGGCCCAGCGCCGTGCAGTCGAGCCATGCCAGATAGGTGCTTTGCGGCACATTCATGGTGATGCCCGGCAAGCGGCTACGCACGGCATCAACCAGATAATCGCGGTTGCTTTGCAGGTAGTCCTTGAGCGCAGCCAGCCACGGCCCGGCTTCACTGTAGGCAACGCGAGTGGCCTCCATGCCCAGCGGGTTGACGCTGTCGACCATGCCGCAGCGGGCGTGGTTGACCTTTTCGCGCAGGTGACGGTCCTGAATGATCATGAACGAAGTCTTCAACCCGGCAATGTTGTAGGCCTTGCTCGCCGACATCAGGGTAATGGTGCGCTGTGCAATTTGCGGGCTCAGGGACGCCATCGGCACATGTTTGCGGCCATCGAAGCACAGTTCGGCGTGGATCTCGTCGGAGATGATCCAGGCGTCGTGCTCCAGGCAGATGTCGGCAATGGCTTGCAGTTCCGCCCGAGGGAACGCCTTGCCCAGTGGGTTGTGCGGATTGCTCAGCAACAGCGCGCCGCCGCCCTGCAACGACTCGCTCAGGGTCGCAAGCGGCGTTACGTAGGTGCCGTCAGGTTGCGGATCGAAGTTCAGTTCCACCTTGTTCAGGCCCCAATGGCCCGGTGCATGGCGCAGTGGCGGATAATTCGGAACCTGCACGACCACGTTCTGTTGGGGTTGCACCAACGCCTTGAGCGCCATGTTGAAGCCCGACTCGACACCCGGCAGGAAGATCAGTTCTTGCGGCTCGACGCGCCAGGCGTACTTGTTCCACAAATCGGCGACGATGGCTTCGCGCAAGTCATCCTGCGCCACGCTGTAGCCGAGCAATGGGTGCTCCAGGCGTTTTTGCAGGGCCTGGACGATCACCGGCGGTGCGGCGAAATCCATGTCGGCGACCCACATCGGCAGCACGTCGGCCGGGTAGCGGCTCCACTTGGTACTGCCGGTGTGATGGCGGTCGAACACCTGATCAAAATCGAAAGTCATGCGTGGTCTCGTGAAGGCGGGTTAATCATGCCGACCATGATAAGCCCCAATCCCTGTGGGAGCGAGCCTGCTCGCGATCATCGCCAGGGCTCCGCGTTTTACCGATCGTTCCCATGCTCTGCGTGGGAATGCCTCAACGGACGCTCCGCGTTCGGCTGTTGATTGGGACGCAGAGCGTCCCGGGATGCATTCCCACGCGGAGCGTGGGGAACGATCAAGGGGATGCCGGTCCCGACGGTCGGTTGTCATGGTGATTTCGACAGCCTTGTCTAAAGTTAATCTGTCGGTGGCCAGACTGCCGCAACCGTGATTGTCCAGAAAAATCCGGCTACGTACCGGATCTCCACCTGATCAGGAGTGTACGATGGACCTCAGCCGTCGTCAGTTCTTCAAGGTCGCTGGTATCGGCCTTGCAGGCTCGAGCCTGGGCGCGTTGGGCATGGCCCCGACGGTCGCTTTCGCCGAGCAGGTGCGCCACTTCAAGCTCGCCCACACCCATGAAACCCGCAACACCTGCCCGTATTGCTCGGTCGGCTGTGGGTTGATCATGTACAGCCAAGGCGATGCAGCGAAGAATGTCGCGCAAAACATCATCCACATCGAGGGCGACTCCGACCACCCGGTCAATCGCGGCACCCTTTGCCCCAAAGGCGCCGGGCTGCTGGACTTCATTCACAGTCCCGGGCGGCTGCAATATCCGCAGTTGCGCAAACCCGGCAGCACTGAGTGGACGCGAATCTCCTGGGATGAAGCGCTCGATCGCGTCGCCGACCTGATGAAGGCCGACCGCGACGCCAACTTCATCGAGAAGAACCAGCAGGGCCAAACGGTGAACCGCTGGCTGACCACCGGTTTCCTCGCGGCCTCGGCGGCGTCCAACGAAGCCGGCTACATCACCCACAAGGTCATTCGCAGTCTCGGCATTCTGGGGTTTGATAACCAGGCGCGTGTCTGACACGGCCCGACGGTGGCAAGTCTTGCCCCGACGTACGGCCGTGGTGCCATGACCAACCACTGGACCGATATCGCCAACGCGAATCTGGTTCTGGTGATGGGCGGCAACGCAGCAGAAGCGCATCCGTGCGGCTTCAAATGGGTGACCGAGGCCAAGGCGCACAACAAGGCGCGCCTGATCGTGGTCGATCCGCGTTTTACCCGGACCGCCTCGGTGGCTGACTTTTACGCGCCGATTCGCACCGGCACCGACATCGCCTTCATGGGCGGGTTGATCAATTACTTGCTGACCGAGGACAAGATCCAGCACGAGTACGTGCGCAACTACACCGACGTGTCGTTCATCGTCAAAGCCGGGTATGGCTTCGAGGACGGGATTTTCAGTGGATACGACGCCGCCAAGCGTCTGTACACCGACAAATCCGGCTGGGGCTATGAGCTGGGCGAAGACGGCTTCGTCAAGGTTGACCCGAGCCTGCAAGACCCGCACTGCGTCTATCAATTGATGAAGCAGCACTACAGCCGCTACAACATCGACCTGGCAAGCCAGATTTGCGGCATGCCGGTCGATGCCATGCAAAAAATCTGGGAGGAAATCGCCACTTGCTCGCAACCGGGCAAGACCATGACCATCCTTTATGCCTTGGGTTGGACCCAGCACTCGATCGGCGCGCAGATCATCCGCAGCGCGGCGATGGTGCAACTGTTGCTGGGCAACGTCGGCATGCCGGGCGGGGGCGTCAATGCCCTGCGCGGGCACTCCAATATCCAGGGCTTGACCGACCTGGGGCTGTTGTCCAACTCACTGCCTGGCTATCTCACGCTGCCCCAGGATGCCGAGCAGGACTACAACGCCTACATCGTCAAACGCACGCAGAAACCCTTGCGCCCAGGGCAACTGTCCTACTGGCAGAACTACAGCAAGTTCCACGTCAGCCTGATGAAATCCTGGTACGGCGCCAACGCCACGCTGGAAAACAACTGGGCCTACGACTATCTGCCGAAACTGGATATTCCCAACTACGACATCCTCAAGGTGTTCGACTTGATGGGCCAGGGCAAGGTCAACGGCTACATGTGCCAGGGCTTCAATCCCATCGCGGCGCTCCCGGACAAGAACCGGGTAACGGCAGCGCTGGCGAAACTGAAATGGCTGGTGGTGATGGACCCGCTGGCCACCGAAACCTCGGAGTTCTGGCAGAAGGTCGGGCCGTTCAACGACGTCAACAGTGAACAGATCCAGACCGAAGTGATTCGCCTGCCCACCACCTGTTTCGCCGAGGAAGATGGGTCGCTGGTCAACAGCAGCCGCTGGCTGCAATGGCACTGGAAAGGCGCCGACGGCCCGGGTGAAGCGCGTACCGACGTGCGGATCATGAGCGAGTTGTTCCTGCGCCTGCGTCAACGCTATCAGGCCAACGGCGGTGCTTATCCCGATCCACTGTTCAAGTTGACCTGGCCGTACAAGATCCCGGACGAACCTTCGCCGGAAGAACTGGCCAAGGAGATTAACGGCAGCGCCACCGCGGACTTTACGGATGCCACCGGAGCGACGATCAAGGCCAATGCGCAACTGGCCGCTTTCGGCCAGCTCAAGGACGACGGCAGTACGGCGTCCGGTTGCTGGATTTTCTGCGGCAGCTGGACCGAACTGGGCAACCAGATGGCACGGCGCGACAACAACGATCCGTATGGCATGCATCAGCATCAGGGCTGGGCCTGGGCCTGGCCGGCTAACCGGCGGATTCTCTACAACCGCGCTTCGGCGGACCTGCAAGGCAAGCCGTGGGATCCGAACAAACGCCTGGTGTGGTGGAACGGCAAGGCCTGGGCCGGCACCGATGTGCCGGACTACAAGGCTGACGTGGCGCCGGAAGCGGGGATGAGCCCGTTCATCATGAACCCCGAAGGCGTTGCTCGGTTCTTTGCCGTCGACAAGATGAACGAAGGCCCGTTCCCCGAACACTACGAGCCGTTCGAAACGCCAATCGGCATCAACCCGTTGCACCCGACCAATAAAAAAGCCACCAGCAACCCGGCGGCGCGGATCTTCGATTCAGTGTGGGATTCCCTCGGCGTGGCCAAAGATTATCCCTATGCGGCCACCAGCTACCGGCTGACTGAGCATTTCCACTTCTGGAGCAAGCATTGCAAGCTCAATGCGATCATCCAGCCCGAGCAGTTCGTCGAAATCGGCGAGGTGCTGGCCAAGGAAAAAGGCATCGTCGCAGGCGATCGGGTGCGGGTCAGCAGCAAGCGTGGCTTCATTGAAGCGGTGGCGGTGGTGACCAAGCGGATTCGTCCGCTGCAGGTCAACAATCAGGTGGTGCACCAGATCGGCATCCCGTTGCATTGGGGCTTCACTGGGCTTACGCGCCACGGTTACCTGACCAACACCCTGGTGCCGTTCCTCGGCGATGGCAACACACAGACCCCGGAATCGAAGTCGTTCCTGGTCAACGTGGAGAAAGTCTAAATGGCCAGCCAAGACATTATTGCCCGCTCGGCCACCACCACACCCGCTCCCTCGGTGCGGGGCGTGGAGGAAGTCGCCAAGCTGATCGACACCACCAAATGCATCGGCTGTAAGGCCTGCCAGGTTGCCTGCTCGGAGTGGAACGAGTTGCGTGATGAGGTCGGCCATAACCATGGCACCTACGACAACCCGCAGGATTTGACGGCCGACAGCTGGACGCTGATGCGCTTTACCGAGCACGAAACCGACGCCGGCAATCTGGAGTGGCTGATTCGCAAGGATGGCTGCATGCACTGCGCCGAGCCCGGTTGCCTCGCGGCATGCCCCAGCCCTGGGGCGATCATCAAACACGCCAATGGCATCGTCGATTTCGATCAGGATCACTGCATCGGATGCGGCTACTGCATCACCGGCTGCCCATTCAACATTCCGCGCATTTCGCAAAAGGATCACAAGGCCTACAAATGCACCTTGTGCTCAGACCGCGTGTCCGTTGGCCTGGAGCCTGCCTGTGTAAAAACCTGCCCGACCGGCGCCATCGTGTTCGGCACCAAGGAAGACATGAAGGAACACGCGGCCGAACGCATCGTCGACCTCAAGAGCCGGGGCTTTGATCACGCAGGTCTCTACGACCCCGAAGGCGTGGGTGGCACCCACGTGATGTACGTGCTGCACCATGCCGACACGCCAAGGCTGTATGCGGGGTTACCCGACAATCCACAAATCAGCCCGTTGGTGGGATTGTGGAAGGGCATCAGCAAACCGTTGGCACTGTTGGCCATGGGCGCTGCAGTGCTTGCCGGATTCTTTCACTACGTGCGCGTCGGGCCGCAGATCGTTGAGGAGGATGAGCATCCTGGCGCGCCGGACACATCGGTGCATGAAGTCGATCCGGCGGTGCACACCTACGACCCACGCGGGGAGGGCAGGCCATGAGAAACAAAACCATCCTGCGCTACACCAGCAACCAGCGCACCAATCACTGGCTGGTGGCGATTCTGTTTTTCATGGCCGGGCTGTCCGGGTTGGCGTTGTTCCACCCGGCACTGTTCTGGTTGAGCAACCTGTTCGGCGGCGGACCGTGGACGCGAATCCTGCATCCGTTCATGGGCGTGTTGATGTTCGTGTTTTTCCTCGGCCTGGTGTTCCGTTTCTGGCGCGCCAATTACTTCATCGCCAACGATCGGCTGTGGCTCAAGCGAATCGATCGCGTGATGAAGAACGAGGAAGAGGGCGTGCCACCCGTGGGCAAATACAACGCCGGGCAGAAGCTGCTGTTCTGGACTTTACTGCTGTGCATGCTGCTGTTGCTGTTCAGCGGACTGGTGATCTGGCGCGCTTATTTCAGCGCGTACTTCGGCATTACCAGCATTCGTCTGGCCATGCTGCTGCACGCGTTGGCTGGGTTCGTGCTGATTTTGAGCATCATCGTGCACATCTATGCCGGCATCTGGATCAAGGGTTCGATCAGCGCCATGCTGCATGGCTGGGTCAGCCGCGCTTGGGCGAAGAGACACCATGAACTCTGGTACCGCGAGGTGACCCGCGACGAGGCTCCCAAACGGCCAATCACCAAAAAGGGCTGACCTTTGCCAACCATCCTCGAACCCGGACAAATCGAAGCGGCGGCCAGCTCACCGCCGTTTCTGTACATGCCGCCGCACAACCTGTTCAACCTGCGCGCGCAACGCCTTGAACAACTGGCCGTGGATCATCCGTTGGCCGAATACCTGTTGTTGATCGCAGGTTTATGTCGAGTGCAGCAGCAAATCCTCGACGATCCGCCGCCGAGCGAACCTCTCGACACGCAACGTATCGAGCTTTGCCAACAGCACGGCTTGCCCCCGTTCGCGGCCGACAGTATGGCCCGCGAGGACGATTGGCAGCCGTATCTTGATGCTTTGCTGCAACGCTATACCGCGCCGCCTCAACCCGCTGTGGAGCAAGCCCTGGCAACCTTACGGGGTGCCAGCCTGGGCCTACGTCGCGTCTGGGCCGTGGCGCTGGTCAGCGGCCAGTACTCGCTGGTCCCGGCGGCATTGGTGCCGTTTCTCGGGGCTGCCTTGCAAACCGCCTGGAGCCACTGGCTCTTGAACACGCCGAATTTGCGGCTCAAACCCGGTGATAGCCTCAGTCAGTGTCCGTGCTGTGGTTCGCCGGCGATGGCGGGTGTGATTCGCCACCGAGGCAAACACAACGGTCTGCGTTATCTCGTGTGTTCCCTGTGTGCCTGTGAATGGCATGTGGTGCGGGTCAAATGCGTGTACTGCGAGCAGAGCAAGGGCCTGGAGTACCTGAGCCTTGAAGACGATCGTCACGCCGCCAATCAGGCGCCACTGCGCGCGGAGATGTGCCCCGGCTGCAACAGCTATCTGAAGCTGATTTATCTGGAAAATGACGCCGACGCCGAAGCGCTGTCGGCGGACCTGAGCAGCCTGATGCTCGATATGCGCCTGGCCCAGGACGGCTATCAGCGCCTGGCACCGAATCTGTTACTCGCTCCCGGAGACGAATGACCACAGCGTCTACACTCTGGCGCGACGGTCTTTTGATTCCAGGAGCGCCAGATGTCCGCCAGCGGTGCCAGCCCCAGCCTGCGTTTGCCTTCCATCGACAGCTTGTTGCGCCACCCGGCGTGTCTGCCTTTGGCCGAGCGTTATGGGCGCGATGGGGTGCTGACCACCATGCGGGAACTGCTCGACGAAATGCGCGAAACCGTGCAGTTGGGGCGGGTCCGGGCGATTGAAATCAGCCCTGAAGTGCTGGCAGGCCGTGTGGCTGAGCGTCTGCTCAACCAGCATCGCAGTCATGTGCGCCGCGTGTTTAACCTGACCGGCACCGTGCTGCATACCAATCTCGGACGGGCGCTACTGCCGGACGAAGCGATTGAAGCGGTGCAAATGGCCGCGCGCTACCCGCTCAATCTTGAATTTGATCTGCACAGCGGCAAGCGCGGTGATCGCGACGATCTGATCGAAGGCCTGATCCGCGAGCTGACTGGCGCCGAAGCGGTGACCGTGGTCAACAACAATGCCGCCGCGGTGCTGCTGACGCTTAATAGCCTGGGGGCGCGCAAGGAAGGCATCATCTCCCGAGGCGAACTGATCGAAATCGGCGGTGCCTTCCGTATCCCCGACATCATGGCGCGCGCCGGGGTGAAACTGCATGAAGTCGGCACCACCAACCGCACCCACGCCCGGGACTATGAAGCTGCCATCGGCCCGCGCAGCGGCTTGATCATGCGGGTGCATGCGAGCAACTACAGCATTCAGGGCTTCACCACCAGCGTCCCGACCGTTGAGCTTGCGCAACTGGCGCATCAGTATGGCTTGCCGTTGCTTGAAGATTTGGGCAGCGGCAGCCTGCTGGACCTGACACGCTGGGGTTTGCCCGCGGAACCGACGGTGCGCCAGGCCCTGCTCGATGGCGCGGACATCGTGACTTTCAGCGGCGACAAATTGCTGGGTGGTCCGCAGGCTGGACTGATCGTCGGGCGCAAAGACCTGATCGCCCGGATCAAGAAGAATCCACTTAAACGTGCATTGCGCGTCGACAAACTGACCCTCGCCGCCCTCGAAGCGGTGCTGGGGCTTTATCGCGATCCGGACCGGCTCGCCGAACGCCTGCCAAGCCTGCGTCTGCTGACCCGGCCACAGGCCGATATCCTGGCTCAAGCCGAACGCCTGCAACCGTCACTGGCCCAAAAATTGGGCGAAGACTGGAGCGTGAGCGTACTACCGGCGCAGGGCATGATCGGCAGCGGCAGTCAGCCGGTGGCGCGCCTGCCAAGTGCCGCAATTTGCCTGCGCCCCAATACCAGCAAGCGGCTGCGCGGGCGATCGTTGTTAGCGCTGGAGGCCGCGTTTCGTGCCTTGCCAATCCCGGTGCTCGGGCGCATCGATGATGACGCGCTATGGCTGGACTTGCGGCAAATGGACGACGAGCCGGCGTGGCTGGAGCAGCTTGATGAGTTGCAGGTGGAGGGTCGGGCAGGGTGATTGTCGGCACGGCTGGGCACATCGACCATGGCAAGACGGCACTGCTTCAGGCGCTGACCGGCCAGGTGGGTGATCGGCGCCGGGAAGAACGTGAACGCGGCATGACCATCGACCTGGGCTATCTCTATGCCGCGCTGGAACCGGGCGCCGACCTGACCGGTTTTATCGACGTGCCAGGGCACGAGCGCTTCACGCACAACATGCTCGCCGGGGCACAGGGCATTGATCTGGTGCTGTTGGTGGTGGCCGCCGACGACGGCGTGATGCCGCAGACCCGGGAACATCTGGCGATCGTCCAGCTGCTGGGCATTGCCCGTGCGGTCGTGGCGATCACCAAGTGCGATCGGGTCGAGCCGCTGCGGGTAGAGATTGTCCGCGAACAGGTTACCGATCTGTTGGCGCCCGGGCCTTATGCCGATGCACCATCGATTGCGCTATCGAGCGTTACCCGGCAGGGCGTCGATAGGCTGCGTCAGGTGCTGCTCGACGCCCAGGGTGAGGTGCATCAACGTAGCCTCGACGGCGGATTTCGGCTATGGATCGATCGGGCGTTCAGTGTCGCTGGCGCGGGTATCGTGGTGACTGGCACGGCCCTGTCCGGCCAGGTCGCCGTGGGCGATACGCTGATGCTTGGCCCGCTTGGCAAAACCGTGCGGGTGCGCGGCCTGCATGCACAGAACCAGGTCGCCGACGTCGCGGTGGCCGGCCAGCGTGTTGCGCTGAATCTGAGCGGCGAACGCCTGGCGCTGGAGCAGATTCATCGCGGCCAATGGCTGTCGGCGCAATGGCTGTACGCGCCGACACAACGCCTGGACATCGACATGCAACTACTGCCCGAGGAGGCGCGCGTCTTCGAGCATTTTCAAGCAGTGCATGTGCACATCGGCACCCAGGACGTCACAGGGCGCGTGGCCTTGCTGGAGGGCGCAAGCCTGTCGCCGGGTGAGCAAATGTTCGCGCAAATCCTGGTCAATAAACCGGTTCAGGCGGTGAAGGGCGATCCGCTGATCCTGCGCGACCAGAGCGCGCAACGCACCCTTGGCGGTGGCAAGGTGCTTGATCCGTTTGCGCCCAGCCGGCATCGCCGCAGCCCTGAACGCTTGGCGCAGTTGCAGGCTTTGGCGGCCAGCAATCGTCTGGAAGATCTGCTGCCGGTGCTACTGGCCAATAGCGACATCGGGCTCAATCCCCATCAACTGGAGCGCCAGTTCAACCACCCGCGCAGCAACTGGGTACTGCCCGAGGATGTGCGCCTGATTGAAACCCGGCAGGCACCGGTATTGTTCAATGCGTGCCGTTGGAAGACCTTGCAGGATGATTTACTCAAACATCTGGCACGCTTTCATGAGATGGAACCGGATCAAATGGGGCCGGACCGGGATCGGCTGCGCCGCTTCTGCGCCAGCGCCCTGGACCGCTCGACATTCATCAGCCTGCTAGACGAGTTGCTCGCCACGGGTGCAGTCGCCGCCAGCGGGCCGTGGCTGCATTTACCCAACCATCAAGTGCGCCTGAGTGAAGCGGACGAAGCCCTGTGGCAGCAGTTGCAGCCTTTGTTCGAAGGGGCGGGTTTCGATCCGCCATGGGTACGCGAGTTGGGGCATGACGAAGCCACCGTGCGCTCGCTGTTGCGCAAAATGGCCCGGTTGGGGTTGCTGCATCAAGTGGTCCGCGACCTGTTTTACACCGACTCAGCGATCCAGCGACTGGCGACTATGCTGTTGCAATTGGCCGATGACAATCCGGTGATTCAGGTGTCGGCGTTTCGCGATGCGGTGGGGTTGGGGCGCAAGCGCAGCATCCAGATTCTGGAATATTTCGACCGGCTTGGCCTCACACGGCGCTTTGGCGATCGACGACAGATACGCACGGATAACGCATTGGCCCATCGAACAGGGCTTTAGTTTGAAATGCTGATTTCAAGGAAGGTAATCGCGCCCGGTGGCGCGGCCGGGCTTCAAACCCGGTTGGGGACGGCATCCGTTCCCGGGCAGGTTCGACTCCGGCTACCTTCCGCCAGTTCAAACAATTTTTGCATGCGCAAGCGAAAGCCGACGTAACGTCTATGCTGGGCTTAGCCACTCAATCCCTTCACAGTGAACTGCCAGGAGATATCCATGGTGCCCATCCCGCTGTCAGAGAAGGCCTTATCCCGCGGATTACTCGATGTGCTTATCCGCGCCGGACTGATTGTTGTACTGGTGCTGTTCTGTTTTCAGATATTCAGCCCGTTTCGCGACTTGATGCTCTGGTCGGTGATCCTGGCGATCACCCTGTACCCGCTGCAACAGAAACTCAGAGGCCCGCTGGGTCAAAAGGACGGGCGCATCGCGACGCTGATCGTGGTGGTGGCGATCGTGATTCTCATGGTCCCGATCTATCTGTTGGGTACCTCGATAGCTGACTCAGTCCAAGGCGCCATCAGTGTGGTCAAGGAGGAGGGCGTGCATATTCCTCCGCCGGCGGCGTCGGTGGCGGAGTGGCCGCTGGTGGGCAAACAGGTCTCGGTCCTGTGGCAGCAAGCGGCGGATGATCTACCGGGGCTGACTGCCAAATACATTCCGCAAATCAAAGGCGTCAGCCTGGGCCTGCTGGGTAAACTCGCCGGCGTCGGCATGGGATTTTTGACCTTTATTTTTTCGCTGATCATCGCCGGGATTTTCATGGCCTATGGCGAAGGGGGCAGCCGCGCCTCAGTGCAGATTGCCTCGCGTGTCAGCGGCCCGGAAAAAGGTGCGAACGTTGCCGCCTTGTGCACCGCAACCATCCGCGCCGTAGCGCTCGGGGTGGTGGGTATCGCCTTTATTCAGATGCTACTGGTGGGGATCGGCTTTGTCTTGAAGGGGGTTCCCGGCGCCGGCCTGCTGGCGCTCGCGGTATTGTTGCTGGGCATCATGCAGTTACCGGCGACGCTAGTGACGATACCGGTGATTGCCTATGTGTTCGCCACTGAAGGTCCCAGCACGGCAACCATCGTATTCGCCATCTACGTCTTCGTGGCAGGCCTTGTAGATAACGTGCTCAAGCCACTGTTGCTGGGACGCGGTGTGGACGTGCCGATGCCGGTAGTGCTGATTGGCGCCCTCGGCGGCATGGTCACCAGTGGCATCATTGGCTTGTTCATCGGCCCGGTAGTACTTGCGGTCGGCTATCAGTTGTTCTGGCAATGGGTACAGGACCGGCCGCCAGAGGCCTGACAAGAAGGGTTCACGGCTGAGCCAATCAACTGGTCGGTTCAGCCGTACAACTCATTCCCCCTGAGCCTGGCTTCTGGAAAAACACGCCATTGACGTCCTGCCGGAAGCTGTAGGTTCCCTGGTAATCCTTGCCAATGTATTGGTTACCCGA
This sequence comes from Pseudomonas sp., assembly GCF_050739655.1. GTDB lineage: Bacteria > Pseudomonadota > Gammaproteobacteria > Pseudomonadales > Pseudomonadaceae > Aquipseudomonas. The sequence goes on from NZ_JBOIBY010000110.1 coordinate 12,227, forward strand.
ATCACTCGGCACCTGATTCAGGGTGACGGCGCTGTTCGCCCATTTCAGGTACACGACACCCGGCTGCGTGGTAAAGAAAGTGGCAGCAATAAGCGCGTTCAGCCCTGCACAGCGAAAGGCCTGGGGTCCTTCTGTCAGCCTGCTGGGATCCTTGGTCCTGACAATGGCCGACCCCATGCGTAGCTGGTAGGCCCGCTCGGCATAACGGCGGATTGTGCACGCCCTGATGTCAGACTCGGAGGCACACTGATTGCGGGCGTCGACCCAGAACTGTTGATCGATCAAGACCTTGTCCGGAAGCGGGACTGAGTGCTCGTCCGTGAGCGCCAGGCGATAAAGGCGCGTCAGTTCGATATCCATCTGCGCCAGTTGTGAGTCGCGACAGATCAGCTTTTCGACGGTGAGCGTGGTAGCGGCACAGTCGAAACTGGTCGTGAAGGTCGCCGCATGGGCACCCGTGTTCGGGGCGAGGCTCACGCCAGCCGCGAGAACAAAAGGGAGAAAGGTCATGACCGTCTTCATGTTGGCTTCGCCCAGATCACCAGGATTGCCGTAAAGCCCCATCGATTCGTGAAGAGTCGTTCGTACGCATGGGGTGTACGCAGTGTAAGCCAGCGTTCGAAACTTGCCACATTGGCTGACGGCTGGGGCTGCAAGACCATTGAAGCAAGACGCGATGAATCACAGCTCAGACAACCCTGTCATCCAGCGCTTTCCACGCCTTTGCGTCGGATGCTGCGACCTCTGTATACCGGATCGAGAAGGAATTCTTCAGGCCGTGCGTGGAAGCCCGACATGATATCGGTGTAGCGATGAAGGCATTGCTGGATTTTCGTTTGCAGATAGCCCATTCGATGACTCAGGAAGAGCCGAAGGCGCTGGAGAAAAAAGGCTTTTTTCAGTGGCTGCGAAGACGTGTTTGAAACCCCTGTAGGAGCTGACGAGTGCAACGAGGCTGCGATCTTTTGATTCGTTAGCAGCAAGATCAGAAGATCGCAGCCTGCGGCAGCTCCTACAAACAGATATTCAGAAACCGCATTCATCGTGCGGATTCAGCAGTAGCACACCAACGATTGCGCCCACCTTGCTTCGCGGCATAAAGACAAGCATCAGCCGACTTTAACAACGAAGCCGGCGTGACCTCTTCGAAGCTCGGCTGGCTTGTAGTGATGCCCGCACTTGCAGTGACCTTTCCCAGCGGATGCTCGCAATGCTCAATATTCAAGGTTCGAATCGCCTCCAGAATGTCCTCAGCGACCCGTGCAGCACCGGCGCTGTCGGTGTTGGGGAGCAGCACGGTAAATTCTTCTCCACCGTACCGGGCGGCCAGGTCACTCGGTCTTTTCACCGCGTTCTGGATCGCGCCGCCCACCGCACTCAGGCAGTCATCGCCACCGGCATGTCCGTAACTGTCGTTGTAGCGTTTGAAGTAATCAACATCGAGCATGATCAGCGAGAGCGATGAGCCCTGGCGTTTGGCCAGGCGAATCTCATCGAGCAGCGCACCGTCCAGACGCCGGCGATTGGCCAGCCCGGTAAGGCTGTCAGTCAGCGCCATGTCGCGCATGGCTTGGTGCGCGACCCGTAACTCCCTTGCAATCACCATCCTTTGACGAAGCTGACTCAATACGATCATGCCGAAAGCGGCGAACACGCAGATCAGGAAGAGCAGCACGAGCCCGGTCTTAAACAAATCCAGGCGCCAGGGGGCAATGATGGATTCACGAGAAAGCCCGGCCTCTACCACCAGTGGATACGTCGTCAATGCCCTGTAGGCATACAGGCGTTCGGTGTCATCGACTATGGCTTTAACTTCTGCGATGCCTTCATCGGAGGTCGGCAGGTATCGCTTGTAAATCTCGCTGTCCGCCAGGCTTTTACCCACGACGGATGCGATGAAGGGGCGCCGCACCAGGATCGTTCCGCTACGCATCGCTAGTACCAATGCGCCCTTGTCATCGATCTTGAAATCACCGTAGTAGTCCACGAAATAACTGACCTTGATCGTCCCCAGCAAAACCCCTGCGAAGGAGCCATCGGGGTTGTTCAAACGACGTGAAATAGGAATGATCAGATCGTTGGTGGATCTGCTTTTTACCACTTCACCGATATGCACGTTTCGATCAGTGTGAGTGCGGTGATACTGGAAGTAATCACGGTCAGCGTTATTCACCGGGTCTGGCGTGGCGTCTTTGTCCGTCACGATCCATTGCCCATCCGGGCCATAAATAAACAGGCCATGCAGCTGCGGCATGATTTTGGTTTGCTGAACCAACAATTTGTGGATGCGGGAAACGTTGATGCTTTGCAAACCGTCACCTTCAACCCGTTCAGCCAGCGCGGCGGTCAGTACGTCCACTTGCCGAATGGCGTCTTCAGCATGCTGTGCCGTTGACCGTGCAAGGTTGGTGACGGAGTCGCGGGCGGAGGCAAAGGCTGCACGATAGTCACGCCACGTTCTCCAGCCTTCGACCGCCAGGAACGCCACGATCACCGCCAGCATGAAGCTGACAATGAGGCGGAAGGTGGCTCCAGCTCTCACAGATTTCACCGAGGATTTTTCAGTGAGATTTTCCACCTCGGGCTCTGGCTGCTTGTTTTCGAGCATCCAATGGTCCTTCTGCGGCTGATCTGCTGGCATCCGTGCTGAGACAATCCTTATCTGAATTTGAACATTTAAAGACGAACGACCTGATTCTAGACCACAGGTCCAATCAGCCCGTTCAGGGCACGGTATGGGTAGGACCCGGGTGTCCGGGGATAGTGCGTCTGCGTTTGCGCGAGCACGGTTGGATCCGCTCTTTGATAGACTCCCGACAATTTTGACGTGAGGGGTTTATGCAGATCAGAGGCGAACGTGCCGCCACAGCGTGTGGGTTAGTGGCGATTATTTTGTGGAGCACCGCGGCCGGACTGATCAGGAGCGTCAGCGAAATTTTCGGGCCGCTGGGTGGCGCCGCCTTGATCTACACATTAGGCGCGCTCATGCTGATCGGCCTGCTGGGGAAACCGCGCCTGCGCTCGACGTCCAGGTTCTATCTGATCGTGGGGAGCGGGCTTTTCGTTGCTTATGAAGTGTGCCTTTCGCTGGCCCTGGGTTTTGCCAGTAACCGCAACCAGGCCATCGAGCTGGGCGTAGTGAATTATCTGTGGCCCTGCCTGACCGTGCTGCTTGCCATCGTCATGAATGGTCAAAAGGCACGCTGGATCATTGTCCCAGGCACGGCGCTGGCGCTCTTTGGCATCGTGTGGGTGGTCAGTGGTGACGGGTTGTCTCTGCCAGGCATCGTCGCCAATGTGGCGTCCAACCCTCTGAGCTACAGCCTTGCATTAGCCTGCGCGATTACCTTTGCACTGTATTGCAATGTCACTCGGCGCTATGCCGGCGGACAAAGCCTGGTGGGGCTGTTTTTCGTCCTGACCGCATGCGTCCTCTGGTTGAAATACGCCTTGAGCAGTGAGGTGCTTCCCGCGTTCACCCTGAGTGGCAGCTTGCAACTGGTTGCTGCCGGCATCGCCATGGCAGGAGGCTATGCCCTGTGGAATATCGGCATTTTGCGCGGCAATCTCACCTTGCTGGCGACCGCGTCCTACTCCGCACCTGTTTTGTCCTCAGCCTTTGCAGCGGTGTGGTTGGGGGCTCATCTGAATGTGCAATTCTGGCAGGGAGCTGTGCTGGTGACCGCAGGGTCGCTCGTGTGCTGGCAGGCCACTCGACAGCGCACGGCTTCAGCTTGAATGTCGGCCATCCCCGAGGCAGTGGGATTTATTGCACCGCCTTGGGGATGGTTATTTCAACGAATGTCGAGCAGCCGGTTCTCAACGCCTGCTAAAGGCCAGCCGAGCCGCGAACAGCACAAAAATCATGCCTGTTGCCCGATCCATCCACTTGATCACTTTCTCCCGACGCAGAATGCTGGCCAGCGGTTGAGTGGCGCCAATCAAGGTCGAAGACCAGATCAAACCCAGTACGACGTGAATGCTGACCAGACCAAATGTCCAGGCAATCAAGTTGTGCCCTTGGGGGATGAACTGCGGGAGGAAAGAAACGTAGAAAATGCCGATCTTGGGATTCAGGACGTTACCCATCATGCCCTTGAGGAACCAGTTGGCATTAGGTTTAGCGTCCGATTCGATGGGCGATAAAGAGCGGCGCGGACGCAACAGCATATTCAGCCCCAGCCAAGCCAGGTAAGCCGCGCCGCAGTATTTGAGGATATTGAAGGCTATCTCCGAGACTGCGATCAAAGCACCCAGGCCAAAGGCGACGGCGGCGCCCCATAACAAACAACCGGCGTTGATCCCCAACGCGGCGCGAAACGCCTGTTGCCTGCCTTCCACCGTTGCGGTCCGCAAGATAAGAGCGGTATCGAGGCCGGGTGTCAGGGTCAGCAGCGTGGCTGCGAAGGTAAAGGCAAGGAGATTGTCGGCGATGGACATGGTTTTAGTGGCTGCAAAGTGAACGTTCGCGCACGTTAGCACAGGGGTGGGTGGTTATGGTTGATAGGGGCTCGCGGTGGGTGAGTCGCCATCCAGGTCAAAATAACTTTGATATAGCTGGTATCGCCGAACAGTTATTTACATTTAGATTCAACTTCAATGCTAAAGCGCTACTTTGTGATGCCGTTAAAGTTTCTTGAGAGCTGCGCGGTACAAGCAGCGTTTGTACTGGGGCGAGTTTGGATCAAGGAGAATGACGTGGTTACAATTAATACAATATCCCCGAATAGTAACTTGAGCACCACGAACACCGTAGAGAAAACCCGATCAGCAACTAATGTGGATACTGGAACGGCGGTTGCTACTGCCGGTCAATCTACTGCCGTTAGTACTTTATCGACCCTTGCTCGGCAATTGAGTGAAGCCTCGACGCGTGCGACGTTGAGGGATTCCTCATTAAGCTTCAAAGAGCTCGGGCAGCATGCGGCACGTATTGCGGATGAAGTGGCAGGAACCCATTACTACCTCAACCAGGACAAGAATGATGCCGAGGTGCCAGATACGGATGATACCTACCTGCTGGCGCGCGCCCTTAAAGCCACCGCTTTCGTTAATGATATTGGCACGAACCCATTTCATGGTATGTCACGGGATCAGCTTTCACTGATTATTTATGATGAGGGTGGGGAGTTCACCGTAAACGAGCGTCGCGCGGCTTGGTCGGAATCGTACAGACAAGAAGAGGTCTGGCGGCGTCAGGTCATCCAAAGATCGACAGATGAGTACAATGCAACTGGCAAGCGGACTAACTTTTTTGAACAGATACTTGAGCATTACAAGAGCTTGCCCCCCATCGAGCAGACTCAATATCCGGAAGGTTATGCATCCGATCTGCAGCAGGATATAAACTTTGATTTCAAATATTTAACTGATAAAGCCGAAGGACAACGCAAATTTTTATCCCTCGTCGAGTTTCTATCTCAGAACGCTCTAAAGGCTAATGGTTGATATGAATTGATACATATTATGCAGTTGATAATCACTACTATTCCTTTCGGGAAGTCACTATGCTTCAGGGGTGGTAGGGGTTCTGTAGGGCTAACCTATAACGATCTTCGCACCCGGCAATAACGACAGTGAGTCGCTATGCATAATTACATACACAAGGAAGCGTATTTTATGAACACTTACAAATTTTTGGTTGCAACGGTCGCCGCAGCAGTATTGCTGGGGTCAGGAGCCGCCTATGCCGGCCCAAGTGTAACCGTGACCTTCAAGCACGTGGGAGTTTCGGGGTCAGCTCAGGCGGCTTATTCGAAAGTATCTGCTAACGAGAACAGTACGTACGTAAATGCCAGGCCGAAACCGCTTACGTTGATCAATGCTGGAGAAACGAATACCTACACCGTGCAGAGCCAAATCTCACCTGACTCCAACTATGCAAGCGTTCGTTACAAAATCGGCAGTAGGACCTGCGTCTTCACCACCACATTCGTGAACGCAATTGGTCCTGGTGGTGTGAAAACCCCAAGGTGGAACAAGTCTCAAACCGCCAGCGGTGGTGCTACCTGTACAGCAACCACCACGTCAGTGAATTACGTAACTAAAGAGTGGGCGGTAGAGTTCACAATGAAATAAGAAAAAATCAGCGCAGCCCCATGAGGGCTGCGCTGTTTTTGTAGTTACCAATTGCTCCGCGTTACAACAGCGATATCGGATAACTCACAAACAACCGATTCTCGTCAAACTCATTGGTGTTGAAGCTTTTGCGGATGCTGGAGTTGCGCCATTTGACGCTAAGGTTTTTCAGGGCACCGGACTGGATCACGTAGGCCAACTCAGATTCACGCCCCCATTCCTTGCCATCGGTGATAGCGCCCGAGTGCACGTTATCGCCACTCAAGTAACGGTTCATCATGGTCAGGCCCGGGATGCCAACGGCGACGAAGTTGAAATCGTGGCGTACCTGCCAGGAATGTTCCTGCGGGTTATCGTAACTGGAGTTGAAACTGTCGTTCGCCAGTGTGCCACCACTGGCACCGTTGACCCGCATCCATGCGGTATCACCGGTGAGCTTCTGCAGGCCAACATAGAAGGTGTTGCCTCCCACTTTTGCAGACAACAGGCCGAATGCGGTCTTGTTGTCCATGTCTCCGGCCAGGCTGGCTCCGTCTTCCTTACCCGTGAAAAAGCCCAGGTTGGCGCCCAGTGTCCAGTCACCCACAGGTTGGCTATGGCTCAGGCTGAAGTACTGTTGCTGATAGATATCCTTGAGTTGGTCGTACCACAGCCCAACCGTGGTGCGCTTGTCGTTGAAGGTGTATTCACCGCCACCGAAGTTGAAACGATCGGAAGTGAACGCCGCTTTGCCGTTCATGGACATGTCTTCCATGCTGGCATCGTTGCGTGGGCTGTTCTGCCTGATTTGGCCGCCATAGAGCGTCAGTCCACCGATCTCCTGGGAGGTGACCTGAGCGCCACGAAAAGTCTGCGGCAACGAACGACCATCATCCGAACGCAGGATGGGCAGGGTACTCACCCATTCACCGACCTTGACCACCGTTTTTGAAACCTTGGCCTTGGCAGCCACACCCAGCCGCCCGAAATTGTCAGCCGGACGCCCGTCATCATGGATCGGCAAAAGCTGCGTACCGCCGGTGCCTTTGCCCCCGTCGAGCTTCTGCGAATAAAGCCCCAATACATCGACACCAAACCCTACCGGCCCTGGCGTATAGCCAGAGCGCGCATCGAGGATGAAGTTCTGCGTCCATTCTTCTGCTTTGTTCTGCGGTGCAGCACTGTTTGGGTAGGCGGGGTTGACGAAGTTGCGGTTGATATAGGCGTTACGCAGATTGAGGGTGGCGGTGGCACCCTCGATAAATCCACTGTTTTCGTCAGCATGGGCAATGGCTGCGGTGCTCGCGCCGATGGCCAGGGTCAGGCCGATGAGTGAGTGGTGTGCAAGCTCATTACGGCGAAAAGGGGTGTGACGCATGGTTGTTCTCTCGCAGTGAATTCTTGTTTTTTTCGGGAGTTTTTCAGCCTGCACCTGAATTTCAGGCGCAGGTGGCCCTGGCAGTCTTCTGCCGAGGGACCGCGGTTTAGCGAAGAAGCGGATCAGGCGTTGAGCGACTGCCGACGAAGCAGGTCGTCAATGGCCCTGATGGCGAGGGGATAGCCGTCGGCGCCCATGCCGCAAATCACCGAATTGACCACGCCAGACATGATTGAGTGGCGATGCAGTTCGTCCCGCGCGTGGATGTTCGACAGGTGCAATTCGATCAGCGGTGCGTCGATCAGTTTCAGCGCATCCAGCACCGGGATCGAGTGAAAGGACAAGCCCGCCGGGTTGATGATCAAGGCCGCGCCTTGCTCGAAAGCCTCCTGAATCCAGTCGACCATTACGCCTTCGTGGTTGGTCTGGCGAAAGTCGCAAACCAGATCCAATTGCTCGGCCAGTTGTTCACTGCGTTGGCGTATCTGATCGAGGGTGGTGTGCCCGTAAATGTGTGGCTCGCGGCGACCCAGCAGGTTGAGGTTGGGGCCGTTGAGGATGAAGACAGTGCGGTTCATGGTCGTCCTGCTGCGTTATTTGGAAAGAATGGCGGTAGCGGATGAGTCGACAGCGTCGGGTTCGGTAACGGCATTGAGATCGATCCCTTTGGTTTCGGGGCCAATGACGATCATCGCCAGCGAGATCAGGTTGATCACGGCACAGAGCGTCACCAGCGGCCATGGCGAGTTGCCCGACTGGCTCATGAGATACACCGCGATCATTGGCATTGGGCCGCCTATTACCAGGTTGGCGCCGGTGTAGGCCAGTGCCGAGCCGGAGTAGCGCACTTGGGTCGGGAACGCTTCGGCAAATGCCACGGGTTGAATGCCGCTTTGAAACTGGGTGAAGCCCAAAAACAGCCCCATGATTGCCATGATGGCGGCAACGTTTAGCGTGTTGAGGATCGGGAAGTAGACGAACAGGATCAGCAAGGTCATGCACGAACCAAATGCCAGCGCCTTTTTGCGGCCCCAACGATCGGACAGATAACCACCGGCCAGCGCACCGAAAATCGCACAAATGTTCGCCACCATCAGCGACATGAAACCCGTCGACTGGCTAAAGCCAAGGTGCTTGGTCAGGTAGCTGAGGGAGAAGATCACGACCAGGTAGAACAGTGCAGCGGGCGAGCAGAAGAAAAACATCAGGCGCAGGATGGTTTTGTAGTGGCTGCCCACAGCGGACTTGAGCGGGCTTTTTTCCTGCTTGACCGGGGCCTTTTTCAAGGCGACGAAGGCTGGGGTCTCATCGACTTTGAGGCGGATGAAGATCGCGACCACCACCAGTACGAAACTCAGCAAGAAGGGGATTCGCCAGCCGAAGCTTTCGAATTGCTCGCTTGAAAGTGTCGCTGCCAGGCCCATCAATACGCCGTTGGCCAATATCTGGCTGAGGGGTGAGCACAGACCGAGCAAGCCGGAATAGCGTCCGCGTCGGTCTGGGGAGGCGTGCTCCAGTGCCATCAGTTGCGCACCGGTGGACTCACCGCCCAGTGCGAAGCCTTGGATGATCCGCAACAGAACGAGCAGGATCGGTGCCCAAATGCCGATCTGAGCATAAGTGGGTAACAGGCCCATCAGCACCGATGCCAGGCCCATCAGGGTCACGGTCGCCAGCATCAGGTTGCGGCGGCCCAATTTGTCGCCCAGATAACCACAGGTAATAGCGCCCAATGGGCGAGCGGCCAGGCCAACGCCGAAGGTGGCCAGCGAGGCGAGCAGGCCTGCGGTCGGCTCCATCGCCGGGAAAAACAGTTTAGGCAAAATGGTTGCTGACACCGCGCCATACAGCGTGAAGTCAAACCATTCCAGGGCAGTACCAACGGTCGCGGCGGTTACCGCTTTGCGAGGCATGCGCGAATCATGAGTCTGATGACTGATTGTGCTCATTGAGGTGCTCGTCGTTGTTTTTATGGTTATGGATGACTCAAACGATCCCGCTTTGGCAAAGGCGTTGGCAGGAAACGTTGAAGTGGGTAGACGTTAACGCATCCTGCTTGCAGAATAATTATCGAAAACCCGATAAATCAATAAGCTAACCTTATGGGTGTGCATGATGGAACTGCGTCATCTGAAAGCCTTTGTTGTAGCGGCCGATCTTCAGCATTTCAGCCGGGCTGCCGAGCAACTGGGCATTGCGCAACCGGCACTGAGCCAGTTGATGCGAACCCTTGAGTCCGAGCTGGGGCTGGCGCTGTTCCGGCGCGAAAATCGTGGCGTGGCGCTGACGGCCGCAGGCGAGGCATTCCTGCCCCATGCACGACAATCGATCGAATCCAGCGAATTGGCAACCGCCGCCGCACGACGTGCGCGCAGGGGAGAGGTGGGCGAGATCAACATCGGCTATCACTCGGCGTTGTTCGAAGCCAATCTGCCGCAATTGCTGCGGCATTACTTCAGCACCTTTCCCGAGGTCAAAGTGTCGCTGGTGGACGCAGGTATTCGTGCGCAGTTCGACATGTTGCTTGACCATAAACTCGACCTGGCGTTTGCCAGGGTGTTCAAGGATCACTTGCCCGATCGCCTGCGCACCCATCATTTCAGCCAATCGCGCCTTGTGCTGTTGATCCCCGACAACCATGAACTGGCGGAGAGTTTTACCGGTGAGTTAGCAATGCTGCGGCACGAGAAGTTCGTTTTTCTCCATGACACCGCAGGTATCGGCCTGACCTCACATACACTTCAGGCATGCCGGCAAAATCAATTGCATCCCAAGAACATCATGTACGTACCTTCGCTGATGAGTATTCCTGGGTTGGTCGCGGCGGGCATTGGCCTGAGCATCGTGCCGGAAACGATGACCCGGCTGACCATGCCGGGGATTCGGATCGTTGCGCTGGACCAACCGGAAATGGTCAGTGAGCTGTCGCTGATTTCACGGATCGACGAGCGTTCAAGCGCTGTGCTGCACTTTATTGAAGAGGCTCGTGGCTGGGGATGATGTTTTTATATCAACGAGAATTCAAGAAGCCACTCATTAGCACGCGTCTTATCGCGCTCCTGATCCTTTGCCTGACCTTTGATGTGTCGGCGCAAACCGGCACCTGCCCACCCGGCGAGAAACAGATTTGTCTGGACGGCTGTATTTGTCTGCCAGACCTCGGCCCGATCACCAGCCTGCCTGACAGCGTCTACCAGATTGCATGGCCAGCCCTGGCGCTATGGCTGAACCAGTCCCGCGCTGAAGCCGCCACTGCTGGCACTCAACCCATCCCGGAGCCCGTAAGGGAGCAACTGCTGCGCTGGTATAAGCCCAGTGTTCTGGATGCAGTGCTATACAAAATCAGCGACAACGGCCAATTCAACGCCGCCAATGCCATGCTGCAAAACCCCGATGTCGGAGCGGTGACGCTGGTCGACATCATCATCTTCCGAGACCCTCAAGACGCAGAGCAGAACATTGCACTCTGGGCCCACGAACTCAAGCATGTGCAGCAGTATGAGGAATGGGGCGTTGAGGGTTTTGCACAGCGTTATACGCAGGATTTCAACGCCGTGGAGGCGCCGGCGTATGCCATACAACTTGAGGTAGGGCGCGTGCTACGGGAAGGCACTGCAGAAGGGCGCAGCCAATAGTGAATGGCCCTTCGGTGCGAGGATAGGCGAGCGAGTATCAGGCGCGAGGTAGCGTGACGCTGAAAATCGTTCCGTTTTCCAGCGTCGATTCCACGTCGATGTTTCCACCGTGCCCGTTGACGATTTCTGCCGCGATGAACAAACCCAGGCCCAAGCCTGCCGAGGCTCCTTGGTCGCTATCCGCGAACTTGGAGTAACGCCCTTCGGGATTGAAAAGATAGGGCAGTGCACTGGATGGAATAGGGTCACCGAAGTTCTGCACCGTGAAGAAAATATGATCAGCGTCTCCAGCCAGGGTCACCTGGACAGGCTGTTGCTTATCCCCGTGTTGCACGGCATTGCTGATCAGGTTTGTGAAGACTTGCCCCATGCGCAACGGGTCAAACCTGCCCGCGACCGCATCCTTGATATTGAAGAGTATTTGACTTTGCGGGTTACAGGCGGTGACCTCTTCCAAAACGGATTGGCAAAGAGGGCCAAGGTCGATTGTTTGCTTGCTAACCGGTATCCCGTTACTGAGGTTGAAGCGTGCCAGGTCGGTCAGGTCGTTGACGATCGAGTTGGCACGCCGCACGCTCGCACTGATCTGCGACGTCAGGTTCGCTTGGCGGCTGGGGTCCAGTCGCCGTTCGGAGCGTTGCAGCAGATCCGCCGACATCATGATGGCGCCCAGCGGGGAACGCAGATCGTGGGCCAGAACACCCAACACCAGTTTTCGCGTGGTCTCCACGGCACTGCCGTAGGACGCAATAGACTCCACCAACGCCTGATCGACCGCTTCATTAAAACGGATCATGTCCTGAAGTTGATGCTCATCGCCAACAAAGGCTTGGGTCAGCCAAAGTCTGAGTACGCTTGAGCGCAGCGCGCGATATTCCGAGACCATCTGATCCAGGCTGTACCCATCGACCAGGCGCAGCACCGCATGGGATTGGGCAGGTGTTTCGGTTTCGCTGACAGGGCCAAGCCCCTGGGATTTATCGAATTGCTCCTGATCCGTTTGCGATGTGCGGATATCCAGGGCGACGGCCGTCAAGATTTGACGAGCGTGGTTTCTCAGTCCCTTCGTGTCCAGGACCGGATAGGGGGTATCTACAGTCCGGGCGAAGTTTTCCCACTCCTTCAAAATCGATTCAATGTTCGCGAATATGAACTGTGAAAGCCGCACGTTACTTCTCCTTATCCCCTTGATCTATAGGAGTCTTGTTCTATAAAACATAAGGCATTGCAAGTCTGGGTCGCGGAGTAAGCCTAGTCCAAAAAAACAGGGAGTTTCAGGGGATCGATATAAAGAATCAGAGTGTCGTTTCAAGTCAGGCAACCCGGCATTGGCAGCCTTTTCAAGTCGTTAAAACGGGTTATGTGGCGTGCTTGAATGTATGGCAGATCAGGTCAAGCTGATCCCACGGCAGCCCGCTCTTGGCGGCCTGTCCACAGCCAGGATGATGGGAAAACGGTGCCGAGCGGTCAATTTCCCGTTGCTGAGCCTTGCATGCCTTGCACGACACGATGCCTGCGGCGAGACGCCAGTGGGTATTCCATTCAATCAAGTCATCATTGGCTGACATACAGGCTCCCTGAAAGAGGCTTTCCTGGCTGCGTTTACCGAATTATGGTTCAAATCCTGCCGGGTTAGAGTGTTCCCGGACATATGGCCGTAGTGCACTAGCGCGTGCAACTCAGCGATATCGTTCCCACGCTTGACCACACCAGTCCAATACGAAGAACTGGTGGAAACGATTGAAGTTGTATGCAGTGCCATGATCAATCAATGATCGTTTTGCCGGGTTAAGACGCAATAAAAACGGCGGGAGGCGCAATGCCTCCCGCCGTCGTCACGAGCAAACACTCTCGATACTAATTACCATCCGCCACCTTGCGTTCGATCTCGGCCGTTTTTCGATTGAGCGCCTCGACCTCCTGTTCTTTGGTTCGGGTGGAAGAGGGGGAAATGGTTTCATCGATACGCCGAGTGTCGCTGTCTGCGTCTTTAGGCCAAGAAAGGCCAAGCACTGAAGATGCCCGATTCAGCGCCTTCGGTCGGTTGTGGGGTGAAGCGGCGTTAGGCGAGAGTTTTGCGTACGAGATGTTCCAGGCACAGATTGAAATCGCATCGCCTGTTTTCACGAGTTTGCCGCAAGCAGCGGAGTATTGAGACAACGTCATGTTTATCAGGGAATGATGAACAGCGGAAAAGGCACTCAAGCGTCACTTTCCGCTGTAGTCGATTAGTTGTTGGTGGAAACCAACCGCGTGACGGTCAATACGACGGCGGCGATCCGTTCTGCCTTGGCGTAGGTCGTGGTTTCCAGTTTTTCGCCAAAAACGTCCGGGTCCATTTCTTTGTAAGACCAGCTCAAATCAGCTCTATCGAGCAACGGGTGGGCATGCTCCAGGAAAATATCGACCTCTTCGACTGAAGGCGCCCCCGTATACAGCAACAGGGTTCCACCGGGTGTGAGACTTTCGATCGCTTGCGCGACGATTCTCACCGAAAGATCCGAGCCAAGGTTTTCACCGCCGTGGCGATAGGCTCGCTGCTGAGTGTCCTGCATGTAGGGTGGGTTGGCGACAATCAAGTCAAACTGGCTGGCCAGTCCTTGACGTCGTCGGGTAGAGGACAGGGCAGATGACTTACGCAATCGAGTTGATTATTTAAAACATCCGTCAGCAGGGTTGTGTGAGCATTGACGTCACAATTGAGCGCCACGTGATAGATGGACGCTGTGTCATTTGTGCAAGTAGGCGCCCTCGAGGATAGATCGGTAATGCTGTGCAAGGCGGTCATCGTCGTACCCACTGATTGTCCCTGGTGTAAAAGTCAGAGAGGCAGCCTTTGCAATAAATTCCTTCCGGTTTACCAGTGGTAGCGCATCCAATTTTCACGGGTTTCGCAGCGTTGGATCTTTCCGCCCGGCGAGATTCAAATTCATTGATCTTCCATTGAACTCCTGAGGTCACAGCCTCATCGGCAGGTAAAAGCTTGTCGAGTTTCGGCAACGGGTTCGGCTCGCCCGAGCCATTCTCAAGAAGATGAGCCGCCTCCGAGAGGAAAGCGCTCCATGTATGCTCAATATTCACCTGCACAGCTCAGAGCCTGCCGACGCTTTGCGATGCAGCAAAATAAAAAACTGTTCGAGGAAGCCAATGCGCTTAGCCGCTGCGCATTGGACATGCTTGATCAACCGGATTTCGACAGTGAGAAACTCCTTCAATATTTGCAGCTGCGAGCTAAAGCTGAAGCGATGTTTCGTGAGGCTCTGGAGCACATTGCGCTGCTCAATGAGCAGTTTCCGCCACTGCCTGTTTCGCGCTCGAACAGGTTGGTTGCGACGGATATCGACTAAGGCTGAGTAGCCACGCGAAATTCAACTGTAGGAGCCGGCTTGCTGGCGATGGCGGTGTGTCAGGCGACAATGATGTTGAATGTGCCGGCCCCATCGCGGGCAAGCCCGCTCCCACAGGTATCAGGGGTGTGCACAGAATTTGTGCTCGATGCAGTTCAACTGTAGGAGCCGGCTTGCTGGCGATGGCGGTGTGTCAGGCGACGATGATTTTGAAGGTGCTGGCCCCATCGCGGGCAAGCCCGCTCCCACAGGTATCAGGGGTGTGCACAGAATTTGTGCTCGACGCGGATACCTGTAGGAGCTGACGAGTGCAACGAGGCTGCGATCTTTTGATTTTATAAAGATCGCAGCCTGCGCCAGCTCCTACAGGTCACGCGGCCATGTGGCTGGCGGCCCATTCCTTTCTAAAACTGCTTTTCATCATTTCCATCTGCTCCCCAAGCTCATCGAGCTTGGCTTTACCCAGCAACTTCTTCGCCTGAGGAAACATTTCGGTTTCTTCCTCTTCGATGTGATGCTCCAACAACTCTTTGACGACTTTTACCCGTCCGGCGAATTCTGGCGTGCCTGGGTCGGTTTGCTTGAGATCAGGCAACACCAGCGAATCCACAGTGCGGTGCTCTTCCTTGGCTTCGAAGTACATGACGTCCTCTTCCTTGCTGCCCGCCTCCTTGAAGGCAGGGTAAAGGATTTCCTCTTCCAGTTTGGTGTGGATGGAGATCTCCATCTCCAGCTTATCCAGGAGTTCGACGCGTTTTTTAGTCGCTCTATCAGTCGATTCGCTCAATTGGCCCAGGATGGTTTTCACTTTCTCGTGGTCGGCTTTCAGAAGATCAATCGCGTTCATGTTGGCTGCCTCAGGCTGTACGGAATTTGTCCTTAGAACCTTTCGCATTTCCTGTGCCAACCGCATCATGTTGCCAACACCCCGCAAATCAGCGACTTGAAAGGGCCGTGCAAAAAACAGGGCGTGCAATCTGCAAGAAGCGCCTTCCTAAACCTTGCAGAAAACCAAGGCACGACGCCATCCAAGCCCCAACAACATCACAGTGCACTGGCACTGGCATCGGCTTCGTGTTCGTCCGCAAACGCCATGAACAACTCCATATCCAACAGGTTCAGATCGATTTGGTTGATAAAGGCCGAGAACGCCAGATTGGCGGCCAAGCGCCGCAAATCGCTCGCCCAGTCTGGGACGTGCACAGGCCCTTGTAGCCAGCCAGACTCGAACAATGGTCCCAGGCGCACCGTGTCCCCCAAGTGGAGGCGACCGGCGAATAAACGAGCGACCAATTCCGGACGGTTATCACGGATCGCCAGGCGCAACAGGGTATGCACGCCCAGCAGCCCGGTCAGGTACGCGGCATCCTTGGTAAAGGCCGAGCCGCCGCGCAAGTCCGCTCCACGGAAGATCCGCTGGGTCGAACGGAACGACTCCTCCTCTGACTGACCCGCCGCCAGAAAACCCTCGAAGACCTGAATGAAATCGGCACCGTCCAGCGCCTGCTGGACCGCAAGCACTCGCAGGGCCAGGCGCCGCAGGCGATTGATGTCCATGCTGGCGGTGAACAACTCAGCCAGTGTGGCTATGCCTTCCTGGGTCTGGGTCGTGCGTGGCGCCCCCAGGGCAAGGCTTTTGAGATTGGGTTGCAGCGCGCCGTTTTGCGCGGTCGCTACATGCACGAAGGCCTCGTGTTGCAGCAGTTGCTGTTTGTCCAGTTCCGAGAACAGGGCACTGGAGCGCAGACGGATGCGGCTCGACCCGGCAATCGCCTTGGCCGCAAGGGACGGATCGAGCACCACCGAAATTTTTCCGACGCCGAAGAACCGGTCCAGTTCCGGCCGCATCCAATCGGCGAAGGTATCGGCCGGAATGTCCGCATGGCTCGGTGGAATACGGGTTCCGCCCAGCAGCGCATCGGTGGTCTTGAGGAAGAATCGGGCGGCGTCGAGCATGCTCAGTTTCAATCGCGCATAGGGGAAATCCGGACGCCGATAGAGTGCCGATGAATACTGTGTGAACGCGGGCGTGCCGATCGCTCCGAGCATGCGCCCGGCCGTGGCGTAACTCTGGGCAGTCACGGCGAGGAAATTCCCCGCCGGGTGCCCCTTGTCGCAACGGCCAATGAAAGATTCCAGGGCGGCAATCTCTGAACTGAGTTCTCGCGTATGCACCTCGACCTCGGGCAGTCGTGCATGTCCGCTGCGCCAGCGGTCGAGAAAGTCTTCCTCGACGCCATCCGGCCAGGCCAGGGCCTCAAGCACACGGATCTTGCGGGCGAGAACGGGCAGGGCGGCATCAAGTTCCGACAGCGAATCGCTCATGGATAGGTCTTCTTTGAAAACAAGGAGTCATCACAAGAGCTTAGTCGCTGCCAGGACGCTCCGTGGCAGTGGTCAGCCGACACGCCCCCTGTAGGAGCGAGCATGCTCGCGAAGGAAGTCCAGGCACCGCGGGGTGTCAGGCAGCCAACGTCATCGTAAACGACCATCGCGAGCAAGCTTGCTCCTACAGGGTCTGCGTGGAATGCAGGATTTGTAATCGACGCAAAAAACTGTAGGAGTGCATAGCGCGTCAACTGTTTTTTACCGCTGCCCGCAAACACTCCACAAACCGCTGGGCCACCGGCGTAAGCAGCGTGCCCTTACGCTTGATGATGCTCATTTCAAGTGCGGGCTGTGTCTGCTCTAACGGGATCTGCTGCAACCCTAGACCGGCAATGCTGCCGGCCAACAGTCGCGAGAACAGCACCAAAGAATCGGTGCCGGTGACCAGGCCCAGCGCGATGGCGAATGATGAGCATTGGATGATCCGACGTGGCAGAGGCAGCCCGGCATGCTCGAACATCGCCTCCATCACGCTGTGCTGGAACCCGCCTGAGGGGACCGTGCTTAACCACTGGGCGTCCGCCAGTTCTGTGAGCTGGCGAGCCTCGGCCAGCGGATGTCCTGCCCGCGCCATTACCACAAAATCCGTCGAGAACAGCGGCATGCTGATCAGGTCTTCGCCAAGCATGTCAGGCAGCACGTGGGAGACGACAAAATCCAGCGAGCCATCGCGCAGATGCTGGACCGCTTGCGGGAATTTGACTTCGAGGAAGGTCAACTCGGCATCCGGGGCGGTGTTCTGGAATTGCTCCAGCGCTTTTGGCAGCAGGCTCAAGGCAATGGTCGAGGTGGTACTGACCCTGACCTTGCCGCGCAGATCGTTTTTGATCTGAGCGAGTTCTTCCCGCGCACGTCGCACATCTTCGAGTATCTGGTGAGCCCGGGTTTGCAGGGCGATGCCAAACTCGGTCAGTTCGATGCCCTGCACGTTGCGGGTCATCAGCACGACGCCCAGGTCACTTTCCAGCTCCTGGACACTGCGAGTGACTGCGGGCTGCGTCAGGTTCAAGCAGCGGGCGGCGGCACGCAGGCTCTTTTCTTCGGCGACGGTCACGAACACCTGTAGCTGGTTGATTTTCATGGCTTCTGCACGGCTGTTTAATGATAAATAAAACTGATCACACTCAAAAAAATTACATCTTTTCAGGGCATGCGGCAATCTCTACTGTGGCTTCACACCCCGCCCGGCGGGGCATCACAACAAAGAGAAGCCAAGCAATATGGACACTACTCAACGTTACTGTGAGGTCGCGGACCTCGCCGAGTCGACCGAAGATTTGCGCGCGATACGCCACCACCTGCATCAGCATCCCGAGCTGGCCTACCAAGAGCTGGAGACGGCAGGGTTGGTGGCAAGCAAACTGGAGGAGTGGGGTTATGCCGTGACCACCGGCGTTGGGCAGACCGGCGTGGTCGGCTCGCTGACCGTCGGTGATGGCCCACGCAGCATCGGCATCCGCGCCGACATGGATGCCTTGCCGATTCTTGAACAAACCGGCTTGCCATACGCCAGCCGCCATGCCGGCAAGATGCATGCGTGCGGTCACGATGGTCACACCACCATGTTGCTGGGAGCGGCCCGTTATCTGGCCCGAACGCGCAATTTCTCCGGCACCGTGCATCTGTACTTTCAGCCGGCCGAAGAACACGGCATCAACAGCGGTGCGCTGAGCATGATCAAGGACGGCCTGTTCGAGCGTTTTCCCTGCGACGCGGTGTTCGGGCTGCACAACCATCCGGGCGCGCCGGCGGGCAACATGCTGTTTCGCCGCGGTCCGCTGCAGGCGGCGGGCGATAACGTCTACATCACCATCAAGGGCAACGGCGGCCATGCGGCGCGGCCACACCTGACGATCGATCCGGTGGTGGTGGCCTCAAGCATCGTGATGGCGTTGCAAACCGTCGTGGCGCGCAACGTCGAGCCCACCCAGCCCGCTGTAGTGACGGTCGGCGTCTTGCAGGCCGGTACCGCGAACAATGTCATTCCCGGCAGCGCCAGGCTTGAATTGAGCGTGCGTTCGTTCAGTGCCGAGGTGCGTGCCTTGCTCAAGTCGCGGATCACCGAGCTGGTGCAGCAACAGGCTGCCAGCTACGGCGCCCAAGTGGAGATTGATTACCTGATGGGCTACCCGGTGGTGATCAACAGCGACCGCGAAACCGACTTTGCGATCGCGGTGGCCCAGGAGCTGATCGGCGCCGACAAGGTGGTGCCCCATACCGACCTGCTGATGGGCAGTGAAGACTTCGCCTACATGCTGCAGGCCCGTCCCGGTTGCTTCCTGCGTCTGGGCAATGGCGACGGTGAAGACGGCTGCATGGTGCATAACCCCGGCTACGACTTCAACGACAGCAACCTGCCGATCGGCGCCGCCTACTGGGCGCGTCTGGTGGAGCGTTATCTGGCGCAGCCGTAATCGAATAGAACCGCGACTTCGATTTACCCCTCGGCCAGCCTCACTCAAACAGAACAACACCACGGCTGGCTGCCTTGAATGAACCTGTCTACGGAGTTTCCAATGAACAAACTCGTGATTTCGCTCGCCCTGCTTCTGGCTGCCAGCGCCGCCCATGCCAAGGATTGGACGGTGATCCGTTTCGGTGTCGACCCTAGCTATGCGCCGTTCGAATCCCGGGCTGCCGACGGTACGCTGGTGGGCTTCGACATCGACATCGGCAACGCCATCTGTGCCCAGCTAAAGGCCAAATGCGTATGGGTGGAGAGCCCTTGGGACAGCGTCATCCCGGGCCTGAAAGCGAAGAAGTTCGACGGCATTCTGTCGTCCATGAGCGTGACCGAAAAGCGTCTGAAGCAGATCGACTTCTCGGACAAGATCTACCACACCCCATCCGCTCTGGTCGCGAAGAAGGGCACGGACATCCTGCCCGTGGT
Source organism: Pseudomonas sp. (assembly GCF_050739655.1). Lineage (GTDB taxonomy): Bacteria > Pseudomonadota > Gammaproteobacteria > Pseudomonadales > Pseudomonadaceae > Aquipseudomonas. Next base: position 31,922 of record NZ_JBOIBY010000110.1, read on the forward strand.
CGAATCGCTCAAGGCCCGGCGGATCGGCGTGGAGATGGGGTCGACCCAGGAAGTCTTCGCCAAGACTCACTGGGCGGCGAATGGGGTGACCGTCATGTCGTACCAGAATCAGGATCTGGTCTACCAGGACCTGCTGTCCGGGCGCCTGGACGCCGCACTTCAGGATACGGTGCAAGCGGACATGGGCTTCCTGAAAACCGAGCAGGGCCGTGACTTCGCATTTGCCGGCGAGGCCGTGCATGACCCGAAAATTCTCGGTGTCGGGGCGTCCATCGGCTTGCGCAAGGAAGACACCGAATTGAAACAGGCCATCAACGAGGCCCTGGCTGAGATTCACCGCAACGGTATTTACGAAAAGATCCAGGCCAAGTATTTCGATTTCGATATCAACAACGGGTAGCCGACCGGCGTACGGATATTGAGGCCGTCCGACCAAATGCTTATGCCTGTCTGTACAAGTAGAGATAGCTGCATTAGAGTCGGCCGGCATCTGGACTCATCGGTCTGTTCACGACCTGGGTCCGGGGCTTGTGAGGTTCGATACCCGTGCGCCGCAAGCGCTCATGTTGGTCTTCAGGAAAAAAACAATGAAAAAAACCTTTCTGACCCTTTCTGCATCGGCTCCCTGCGTGTCTGCCACCACCGACAAGGGGGTGCTCCATGACCGATGATCTCTTGCAGATTCTGGGGCTGTCCGGCTTCAGCCTGAAGGGCTTTGGCCCGCTGTTACTGGAAGGCTCGTGGATGACCGTCAAGTTATCCTTCATGTGCTTGCTGGTGGCCGTGGGCCTGGGGCTGATCGGCGCCAGTGCCAAGCTGTCCAGGTCGTCGCTGTTGCGCATGCCAGCCCAGGTCTACACCACGTTGATCCGTGGCGTGCCGGACCTGGTGCTGATGCTGCTGATTTTCTACAGCCTGCAAACCTGGCTGACCAACCTCACCGAAGCCATGGGCTGGGAATACATCGAGATCGACCCGTTCAGCGCCGGGGTCATTACCTTGGGCTTCATCTACGGGGCCTATTTCACCGAAACTTTCCGTGGCGCCATCCTCGCCGTGCCGAAGGGGCAGATGGAAGCGGCCACGGCCTACGGCCTGACCCGGTTTCAGCGTTTCCGACTGGTGGTGTTTCCACAAATGATGCGTTTCGCCCTGCCGGGCATCGGCAATAACTGGATGGTCATCCTCAAGGCCACCGCGCTGGTGTCGATCATCGGCCTGGCCGATCTGGTCAAGGTCGCCCAGGACGCCGGTAAAAGCTCCTATCAACTGTTCTTCTTTCTGGTGCTGGCGGCCCTGATCTATCTGGCGGTCACCACCGTTTCGAATTACGTCTTGCGCCGGCTGGAAGTCTTTTACGCCGCAGGCACCCGGGAGGCCGTACGATGATCGAGCTACTGCAGGAATACTGGAAACCCTTCCTGTTCAACGACGGCCAGAACATCACCGGCTTGGCCATGACACTCTGGCTGCTCAGCGCGTCGATCTTCATCGGCTTCTTCATGTCGATACCGTTGTCGATTGCCCGTGTCTCAAGCAATGTCTGGGTGCGCTGGCCGGTACAGTTCTACACCTACTTGTTTCGCGGCACTCCGCTGTATATACAGCTGTTGATCTGCTACACCGGGATCTACAGCATCGCCGCGGTCCGCGCCCAGCCAGTGCTTGATGCATTCTTTCGCGACGCGATGAACTGCACCATCCTGGCCTTCGCCCTGAACACCTGCGCCTACACCACGGAGATTTTCGCCGGGGCGATCCGCAGCATGAACCACGGTGAAGTGGAGGCCGCCAAGGCCTATGGCCTGCGCGGCTGGAAGCTGTATGCCTACGTGATCATGCCGTCGGCCTTGCGCCGCTCGTTGCCGTACTACAGCAACGAAGTGATCCTGATGCTGCACTCGACCACCGTGGCCTTCACCGCCACCGTGCCGGATATCCTCAAGGTCGCGCGGGATGCCAACTCGGCCACCTTCCTGACCTTCCAGTCTTTCGGTATCGCGGCTGCGATCTACCTGGCCGTCACGTTTTCTCTGGTCGGCCTGTTCCGTCTGGCTGAACGTCGCTGGTTGTCTTTCCTTGGCCCGGCTCATTAATTCAGGAGGCTTGCACATGTACAAACTGACCGTTGAAAACCTGCACAAAAGCTACGGCAACCACGAAGTGCTCAAGGGCGTTTCGCTGAACGCCAAGACCGGCGATGTGATCAGCCTGATCGGCGCCAGTGGCTCGGGCAAAAGCACCTTCCTGCGCTGCATCAATTTCCTGGAAACCCCCAACGACGGGGCGATGAGCCTGGATAACCAGCCGATCCGCATGGTCCATGACCGCCACGGCATGCGCGTGGCCGACGCCGATGAACTGCAACGCCTGCGCACGCGACTGGCCATGGTGTTCCAGCACTTCAACCTGTGGAGCCACATGACCGTGCTGGAGAACATCACCATGGCCCCGCGCCGGGTGCTGGGGGTCAGCAAAAAGGACGCCGAGGAGCGCGCCCGGCGCTATCTGGACAAGGTTGGTTTGCCGGCCCGGGTGGCAGAGCAATACCCGGCGTTTCTCTCCGGCGGCCAACAGCAGCGCGTCGCCATCGCCCGAGCCTTGAGCATGGAGCCGGAGATCATGCTGTTCGATGAGCCGACCTCGGCCCTGGACCCGGAGCTGGTGGGGGAGGTGCTCAAGGTGATTCAGGGGCTGGCCGAGGAGGGCCGCACCATGATCATGGTCACCCACGAGATGAGCTTTGCCCGCAAGGTGTCTAATCAGGTGCTGTTCCTGCACCAGGGGCGCGTAGAAGAGCAGGGCGCGCCCGAGGATGTGTTGGGCAATCCCAAGAGCGAGCGCTTGCAGCAATTCCTCAGCGGTAACCTGAAGTAAGGTTTAAATCGCCATCATCCCCTGTAGGAGCGAGGCTTGCCCGCGAAGGCGTAGTGTCAGTCGACATCAATGTTGATTGACACTACGCC
>NZ_JBOIBY010000111.1:0-46882 GCF_050739655.1 Pseudomonas sp.
CCTACAGGTGATTTCAGTTGATTTCAGGCGTCCAGGTCACCCCAAACATCCAAGCCCGACCTTCCTCTCGATACCCATACTGGTTGCCTTCATGGCTGTACAGCACCCGGCTGTAACCCTTGTCCAGCAGGTTTTCCACCTTCATCTCCAGCTTGACCTCGCGATTGAGTTCCCAGCTGCTGCGCAATCCCACTAACCCATAGCCGCCCAATGGATGCTGGTTGTTCAGGTCGTCATAGCTGCTGCTTACGGCTTGCCAGCTGGCACCAAGGCCCAGGCGATCGAACTGCCGATCCACATCCAGGCTCAAGGTGCGCCGCGCACGACGGGCTAGGGTATGGCCGGTGTCACGGTCCCGTGGGTCGATGATCGCCACGCCAAGGTTGCTCTGCCAGCCGAACAGTTCCTGCTTCAGCGCGGCCTCGAAACCGTTGATCCGCGCGGAGGCGACGTTTTCCGGGCGCGAGTTGCTGCCGAAGATGATCGCGTCCTTCAGGTCGGTCCGGTACAGCGAAGCCTCCAGGCGGCTGTTCTCCGTCAATTGGCTGCGCCACTGCAGTTCATAGCTTTTCGAGGTTTCGGGCTTGAGGTCCGGGTTGCTGAAATCCGGGTAGTACAGGTCATTGAACGTCGGTGCGCGGAAACCTTCGCTGTAGGTCAGCAACACATCGTTATCCGGATTCAGCGGCAGGGTGAAGGTGCCGCTCCAGCTGTTCTGGCCGCCGAACTGCTGGTTTTGGTCCCGGCGCAGGCCCAGTTCGGTGGAGAAACTGTCGGTGCGGTAGCGATGCTGAACGAAGGCCGCACGGTTCCAGCGGCTGTCTTCATCGAAGGCCGTGCTGCTGTTGAGCCGGTCTTCATACCAGTCGCCGCCGAGGATCAGGCTGTTGCGATCATCAAGCGTCAGGTCGTTCTGCCAGCTCACTGAATCGCGATAGGTGTTGAACACGCTGCGCTCGTCGCTGAGCTTGTCGAGCGTCTTTTCGCGGTTTTCAGTGTGGCCGAATTCGATGCGCGACTTCCACGCATCATTGATTTGCGCATCGACATAGCTGCTGACGCTGCTGACATCGAATTCACTGTAGGGCTGTTGCTGGACGGACTCGAAGGTATTGAGGTCGAAGCGGCCGAACGGGTTGTCGAACTCGCTTTTGCCGCGGTTATCCAGCACGTTGGCGCCGATCTCGATGTCATCGCTCAGGGCATGGCTCAGGCTAAAACTGAACGACTGGTTGCGGTACGCATCATGATCGCCGTCACTGGGATACGACTCGTGGGTTCGGTTGATCCCGGCGGTTTCATCGAGGCTGGCGCCGAGATTGAAACGAGTCTGCTCGTCGCCGCCAGATAAGCCAAGGCTGCGTTCCCAGGTCTGATTGCTGCCAAAGCCCACATGCATTTGTGGTCGTAACCCCGGTTCACCGCCGCGCCGGGTGAAAATCTGGATCACGCCACCAATCGCATCACTGCCATAAATCACCGAACGTGAACCGCGCAGCACTTCCACGCGCTCGACCTGTTCGATGTTGATGTGTTGCAGGTTGCTGTCACCCGAACTCGAGGTGCCGATGCGTTGGCCGTCCACCAGCACCAGGCTTTGCGCCGATTGCGTGCCGCGAATGTAGACACCCGGCAAGCTGCCGCGACCACCGGTTTGTGCGATTTGCACACCCGGTACCCGGCGCAGCAGGTCGGTGACGCTGTTCGGTTGCAGGCGGTCGATGTCTTCGCGGGTGAATACGGTGTTGGCGGCGCTGCTGTCGTTGCGAGCCTCGACCTGACGGTTGGCGCTGATCAACACATCGGGCAACTTCAGGGCCTGGTCGCGTTCGAAGGTGTCGGCCAGGGTGTTGGCCGCTGGCAGCAGAAAAAGGGGCAGGGCGAAGCGCGAGAGGTTCATCGGTGGTCCGTTGGATATTTTCAGATCTATACAAACCACTGTGGGAGCTAGCCTGCTGGCGATTGCGGTGTATCAGTCGGTATTGAAGTGACTGACAGATCGCAATCGCTAGCAGGCTAGCTCCCACAAGGGGTTCTGCATGTGTTCAGAGAGTTACTTGTTGAGCAGTTCCAGGCGCTCACGGATCGAAGCTTCGATCCCCGCTTCATCCAGCCCGCACTCAGCCAGCATCTGCGCAGGCTTGGCATGCTCGACGTAAATATCCGGCAAGCCCAGGTGCAGCACCGACTTGAGGATGTTTTCCCGGGCAAGGAACTCGCTGACCGCACCGCCGGCGCCGCCCATGATGGCGTTCTCTTCGACGGTCACCAGCAGCTCATGGCTGGCGGCGATCTGGCGAACGAGTTCTTCATCCAGCGGTTTGACGAAGCGCATGTCGACCACGGTCGCATCCAGTTTCTCGGCGACTTTCAGCGCTTCGGCCAATTGCACGCCAAACACCAGCAGGGCGACTTTGCTGCCCTGGCGACGAATGACACCCTTGCCGATTTCGATGGGTTCGAGATCTTTTTCGATGACAGCATTCGGGCCGTTGCCGCGTGGGTAACGCACCGCCGCCGGGCCTTCATAGAGGTGACCGGTGGTGAGCATTTTGCGCAGCTCGTTTTCATCGCTCGGAGTCATCACCAGCATGCCGGGGATGCAGCGCAGGAACGACAGGTCGTAGCTGCCGGCATGGGTCGGGCCATCTTCGCCCACCAAACCTGCACGGTCGATGGCGAACAGCACGTCGAGGTTCTGCACAGCGACGTCATGCACCAACTGGTCGTAGCCGCGTTGCAGGAAGGTCGAATAGATCGCCACGACCGGTTTTGCGCCTTCGCAGGCCATACCGGCCGCGAGTGTCACGGCATGTTGCTCGGCAATCGCCACGTCGAAGTAACGCGACGGGAAGCGCTCGCTGAAGGCCACAAGGTCCGAGCCTTCCTTCATTGCCGGAGTGATCCCGACCAAGCGTGGGTCGGCAGCCGCCATGTCGCACAGCCATTCGCCGAACACGCCGGAATATTTCGGCCCGCTGGCCTTTTTCGGCGCAGCGGCCGGGGCGTCCAGCGGTTCGAGCTTGGTGATGGCGTGGTAACCGATCGGGTCGACTTCCGCCGGGGCGAAGCCTTTGCCTTTCTTGGTGACAACGTGCAGGAACTGCGGGCCTTTCAGGTCGCGCATGTTGCGCAGCGTGGCGACCAGGGTCGGCAGGTCGTGGCCATCGATCGGGCCGATGTAGTTCCAGCCCAGCTCTTCGAACAGCGTGCCGGGAACCAGCATGCCCTTGGCATATTCTTCGGTACGACGGGCGATTTCCCAGGCACCGGGCAGGCGCGACAGCACTTTCTTGCTGCCTTCGCGCATGCTCGCGTAGGTGCGGCTGGAAAGGATTTTAGCCAGATAGTTCGACAGACCGCCGACGTTGCGCGAGATCGACATGTCGTTGTCGTTGAGGATCACCAGCATGTTGGCGTCCACTTCCGGCGCGTGGTTCAGCGCTTCGAATGCCATGCCGGCAGTCAATGCACCGTCGCCGATGACGGCAATGGCCTTGCGATCACTGTTTTGCAGGCGGGCGGCAATGGCCATGCCCAGCGCGGCGCTGATCGAGGTGCTGGAGTGGCCGACGCCAAAGGTGTCGTACTCGCTCTCGGAGCGACGCGGGAAAGCGGCGACGCCGTCCTTCTGGCGCAGGGTGCCCATGCGCTCGCGTCGACCGGTGAGGATCTTGTGCGGATAAGCCTGATGACCCACGTCCCACACCAACCGGTCGTCCGGGGTGTCGAAAACGTAATGCAGCGCGATGGTCAGCTCGATCACGCCCAGGCCGGCACCGAAATGCCCACCGGTCTGGCCGACCGTGTAGAGCAGTTCCAGGCGCAACTCATCGGCCAGGGTTTCCAGCTCGGCTTCGCCTAACCGGCGCAGGCCGTCCGGCGTATTCGCGCGGTCGAGCAGGGGCGTGGTCGGGCGCTTGCGGGGAATCTCATGAAACGTCGTGGGCATCAGGCGAATCGTTATAGGTATAAAAGATGCGGCAGTTTACCTGATGCATCGGCCCCTGCCCACGCGTTGGTTTTTTTTGGCCGATACGCCGTCAGTTGCGGCGGTCGACGATGTAGCGGGCCAGATCGCGCAATGGCTCGGCTGCCGCGTCAAACGGTCGCAGCGCATGCAGGGCCTGATCGCGCAGCTCCAGGGCGTAGGCCTTGGCGGCGTCGAGGCCAAGCAGCGCCGGGTAGGTCGGCTTGTCGCGGGCAATGTCCGCGCCCTGGCGTTTTCCAAGGGTTTGGGTATCGCTTTCAACGTCGAGAATGTCGTCCTGCACCTGGAATGCCAGACCGATGGCCTGTGCATAAGTATTCAGGGATTTCAGTTCGTCCTTCTCGGCGCGGCCACTGGCCAGGGCGCCGAGTTTGACGCTGACTTCGATCAGTGCGCCGGTCTTGTGCCGGTGCATGTATTCGAGGGCTTTTTGATCGAGTTTCAGGCCGACAGAGCCCAGGTCGATGGCTTGACCACCCACCATGCCCGCCGGGCCTGCCGCCAGCGCCAGGGCACTGACCATCTGCAGGCGGATTTCGGCCGGTGCGTCGCTCAGGCGCGGGTCGAGCAGGGCGCTGAACGCCAGGCTTTGCAAACCGTCACCGGCGAGGATCGCGCAGGCTTCATCGAATTTTTTATGGGTGGTCGGCTGGCCGCGACGCAGATCGTCATCGTCCATGGCCGGCAAATCGTCGTGCACCAGCGAGTAAGCGTGGATCAACTCCACTGCGCAGGCCGCACCGTTGGCTTGCTCAGCCTTGCCACCCAACGCTTCGCAGGCGGCGTAGGCCAGCAATGGGCGCACGCGCTTGCCACCGTTCATCACGCTGTAGCGCATGGCTTCATACAGCCGCGCCAGCTCAGGGCTCGGGGCGGTGAACAGGGTTTCCAGAGCCGCGTTGACCCGGGCCTGGCTGGTCGCCGAATACGCTGCAATCATTCTGGCTGGTCCGCGTCGAAGGGTTCTTCGGCCAACTCGCCATCACGCTCGAGCAGCACCTGAACCTTTTGCTCGGCCTGAGCCAGCGCCGCCTGGCAATCGCGAGTCAGCCCGATGCCCTGCTCGAAAGCGGTCAGCGAGTCTTCCAGCGACAATTCACCATTCTCCAGACGCTCCACCAGCGTTTGCAGGTCGGCGAGGGACTGTTCGAAATCCAGTGCAGCTTTTTTGCGGGCCATGGCGGCGATTTCCGGTTGACGTTAAACCGGCGCGACACTAGCAGATAGGGGGTTTATGGGCAAATGAGCGGGGTTTGATGGCAGAGCACATTGCCCTGTAGGCGCTGCCGCAGGCTGCGATTTTTTGATTTTTAAAGGCAAGATCAAAAGATCGCAGCCTTCGGCAGCTCCTACACGGGGCCGCGTTATGCTTCGGGATAGCGAATTTCGTATCGAGTACTGCGTCCGCCGCCCGGCAATCGATTCAGGCAACCTTTATCCAGCAACTCTGCAAGGTGACGGGTCGCGGTCGCTTTGGAGACTTTCGCCACCGCCTGATACTGCGCCGCGCTGATCCCGCCTTCGAATCCTCGTTCACCTCCATCGAACAAGCGGTTCAGCACTTTGGTTTGCTGCGCCGTCAGCGTGGATTCCCGATGGGCCTGCCAGAAACGCGCCTTGCCCAGTACTGACTCGATTCGCACCATGGCCTGCTGCAAGCTGCGCAACAGGGTCTGAAGAAACCACTCCAGCCATTGGGTGATATCCAACGTGGCTTTCTGGGTGTTTTCCAATACCCGGTAGTAGCCTGCGCGATCATCGAGGATGCTCGCTGACATGGCATAGAAGCGGATCGCCTGGGACTCGCCCTGCGCCAGCGCCAGGTCGGTAATGGTTCGTGTGAGGCGACCGTTGCCGTCGTCGAAAGGGTGCAGCGTGACGAACCAGAAATGAGCAATTGCGGCCCTAAGCAAGGGATCGAGTTCGGCCACATTTCGGCTGGCTGCAAACCAGTCGAGAAAGGCCTGGAGTTGTCGCTCAAGACCTGGACGAGATGGCGCTTCGAAGTGAATGGTCGGCCGGTCGAGCCGTCCCGAAACCACTTGCATGGGCTCATCGCCTCGCAGGGCGCCAACCCGTATCGAGCGGGCAGCGAGGTCAGTGTGTTGATCAGGAAATAGCCATTCGTGCCAGTCCAATAGCCGTTCCAGGGTCAGTGGTTCGGCGAAATGCTGGGTGGCGTCGAGCATCAACTGCGCCAGCCCCTCGCTACGCTGGCTGACTTTTTCGCCATCGGCCAACTCCAAGCCCAGCCGTCGTGCCAGTGACGAGCGAACCGAGCTGACATTCAACTGCTCCCCCTCGATCGCCGAGGAGGTCACGATGTTCTGTAGCAGCGCATCCAGTTCACTTTGCGCGCTCAGGGAATTGCCGACTGAACCAGCCATCCCCATCAACTGGCCCTGGGCATGCACGCACTCGCGAAGCAGCGGCGCCAAGCGCTCGGCCTGCCAGTTGAAGTTCGGCCAGTCAGGCTGTTGCCAGATCCAGTCAGTTGCCATGAGCGAAATACTCTCCGGTACGTGAGCCGAATAAATCTGCTATTCGGCTCATTGTGTGAGCCGAATATGACGCCTAATCGGCTCACCGTCCACCCATCACCGTGATTCCTCTCACACGGCCAGATGTATCCGATTGTTAAAAATCACCCAAATGACTAACCTTCGCGCCTTGATGACCCAACACTCGCGGGTCTTTCAGACGAAACGCAGTATCCGCATCTGTAACGTGCCGAGGATCAGGCGCAAGGTTTCGTCAGGCATGGCAGGAGGCATCACATGCGTTCATTTCTTTTGCTGCTGATCGGGTTGACCTGCACGTCGGCCTTGGCCGCGCCGAGTGCCGAGTTGTCGGAGCCGGTAGGCGGCTGGCGCTTCAACGGTTTGCTTGATCGCACGGAAAATCCCCAAGTGGCCTATCCCTCGCCGCCCATCGACCGGGGCGTGCAGCGCAATCGAACGATGATCCAGGGCCAACTCAAGGCCCTCGGCACGCAACGCGGCCCCCACACCCTGGCGGTCAACGGCAATCCACTGAACCTGTACACCGACGATCAAGGGCGCTTTGCCCGGCCTTATGCGTTCGGTGCCGGCTCCAACAGCGTCGAAGTACGCAGCGCCGAAGGTCAGTCGCTCAAGCGCGTTCAATTCTATGAAGCCAACAACCTGCGCACGCCGGCGCGGATTCGTGTGGTGCTGGGCTGGGACGACCCGAAGGCCGAACTCGACCTGCACATCATCACCCCGGACGGCCAGCATGCATTCTGGGCTCACTCGGCACTGACCAATGGCGGTGGCCTGGATCCGGATGGTGTCGACGGTCCCGGCCCCGAGATGTTCACCATGACCGCGCCGCTGCATGGCACCTATCTGGTTTACGTGAACTATTGGGGCAACTTCGGCAGCGGCGGCTATAACTTCGATGAGGCCAGCAACCAGAACGAGGTGATCACCTCGCAAATCAATCTGGTGCTCAATGAAAACACCGTCGACGAAAAACGCGAGACCTTCATCGTGCCCTTGCGCGCCATCGGCGACCTGCTGCTGGTCAAGACCTTCAACTATTAAGCATCCCGCTTCACGGATGAATTGCTGAGCTTTGTGAACATGAGCGATAACTCTGCAGCCCCGGCCGCTGAAACACCGAACGTCAAACCGTCCCGCCGTTGGCCGACCATTGTGGTCGGGTTGTGCCTGATCGCGGGTGTGGCCGCCGGCATGGGCTGGTTCATGCAAAAGCACAAAGCGCCAGCACCGCAACTGGCGGCAGAAAAGCTCGGCATGAGCCGCCCCGATGGCCTGCTGGAAACCCATTCCCTGAGCCAGTTGCCCAAGGACCTGCTGGCGGTGCCGTTCCTCAAGGAAACCCTGACCGAGGATTTCGTCTTCTACTACGAAACCCACGCCGATCGCCTCGGCCTGATCGGCAGCCTGCGGCGGATCATTTACGAACACGACCTTAAGTTGCAGGACACCTTGATCGAGCAACTGTTCGATCAACCGGCAGACGTGGCGCTATGGCGCGGCGCGGATGGCCGGCTCAAGGACTTCCTGCTGGTGATGGATCGCGGCGGCCTGGCCAAGGTGCTGGAACCGTTGGCGAAAGTCGCGCTGGATGATTCGCAGTTGAGCAAGATCGCCGACGTGAAAGTCGGTGCCGACGAGGTGGCGCTTTATCAACTGACCTACAACGCCAGCAAGGCGCTGCTGTTTGCGTCCCATGGCGACAAGCTGGTGGTGCTGTCTAACCCGACGAAACTCTACGACCCGCAAAGTGGCATTACTCAGGAGCCTGGCAGCGTTTCAACCCAGTCCATCGCGGCTTTGCTCAACGGCGAAAAACTGTTCCCCGAAGCCTTCGGCCTGGCACCCCGCGCGCCAGAGGTGAAGCAGCGTCTGTCAGTCAATGCCAGTGTTCTTGCCATGGGCTACCAGCGCTTTATCCCCAACTTCGCCGGCCTGCGATTCGACATGGACGAGAAGGGCTGGCACAGCTTCCTCGCCATGGATGAACTGGATAATCAACCGGACTTCGACTTCAAACCGGTGTGGCAAGCCATGCCCATGGGCGCCAGTGCTTGCGTGGCCCTGCCGCTGGCTGCCGAGCAGCAGAAGCCCTTACTGGTAAAACTCGGCGCCGAAGAAAGCGTCGCCCAAGCGCTGACCGAACACATGGCCGGTGCCGCAGGCCTGTGCTGGTACGCCGATTCGCGGTTGTACACCCCTTTGCTGGTAGCCAGCCTCAAGGATGAGGACAGCGACAGGCTCGATGGCGATCTGGGCAAACTGTTCGGTTCAATGGTTGGCGCCTATGAAGGCAACGTCGAGGAGCACGCGTTCCCGGTGGTTGAGAAGCAGGAAGGCAAAAGCCACCAATGGCAGCGTCAGGTCAGTTCCAGTTTCGGTCCCTACAAGGCCAGTGATGCCGAGAATCCAGACGCGATCAGCGGCAAGGCGTTCATGCGCGTGAGCCTGGCGCGGCACGGTTCGACGCTGCTGTTCTCCCTCGACGACAAGCTGGTGGACAAAGCCCTCGGCACCCTCGACAAACGCTTCCCGCCGATGGCCGACGTGGTGCCCAAAGACCTGCTGATGCCGGTGTATTTCGGCCCGGATTCCATGGCGCAACTGATGCAACAGGAAACCCTCGACAGCCTGCCCCAGGACATGGAACCGGTGTTCTACAACGCCGCGCAAACCTACCTGATTCCCAAACTGCGCAAACTCGGCGGCTACGGTAAATATGCCCTGACCTTGCCCGAAGGCAGCGAGCCGGATGGCCACTGGCAATGGCTGCCGCTGGAATGGAAAGCCCTGTGAGCGCACTGATTCGAAGCCTCGGCCTGCTGGCGCTGTTGCTGGGCAGCCGAGCGTTTGCCACAGAGGCGGCAGCGCTCGACCCGCAGCAATCCCAGGTGTTTCGCGCATGGTTCGTGCGAATCGCCCAGGAGCAATTGAGCCAGGGCCCGAGCCCGCGCTGGTATCAGCAGGACTGCGCCGGGCTGGTGCGCTTCGCCGCCAACGAAGCACTGAAAGTCCATGACGACAAATGGCTGCGCAGTAATGGTCTGTCCAATCGCTATCTGCCCCCAGAGTTGCAGTTGACCGACGCCCAGCGTGGTCTCGCTCAACAATGGCAGCAGGGCGGTGGCAAGGCCGGACCGTACGTCAACGCGATCAAACTGATTCAGTTCAACAGTCATCTGGTCAGCCGTGATGTTGCGCAAGCGCGGCCCGGCGACCTGATGTTTTTCGATCAGGGCGACGACCAGCACCTGATGATCTGGATGGGCCGCTACATCGCCTATCACACCGGCACCAGCACCCCCACCGATAACGGCATGCGTTCGGCAAGCCTGCAACAACTCATGACATGGAAGGACACCCGATGGATACCCGATGCAGCCAACCCCAACTTCATCGGCGTCTATCGACTGAATTTTCTCTCCCAATGACCGGTGCCCGCATGTTGCGTTTTCTGTCTCTTTTGTGGGTTTTCGTGCTGCCGTTTTCGGCGGTGCATGCCGAAGACACGGTCGAGCCAAGCGGCTATACGCCGGTGGCCGGTGAGAGCTTTTTCCTGCTGGCCGACAGCAGTTTCGCCAGTGACGAGCAGGCGATGGTGCGCCTCGAGGCGCCAGGTCGGGACTACCGTCGCTTTCGCATGGAGCCTTACGGTGGTGCCGATATTCGCGTGTATCGCATCGACAAGCCGCTGGACTTCCTCAAGCGCCAGAAGAACCTGCACCGTGTGGTCAGCGATGGCCAATTCAAGGGCGAAGGGCTGTCCAACACCCTCGCGTATTTGTGGGACAACTGGTATCGCAAATCCCGCCGCGTGATGCAGCGTGCGTTCTCCTACGAGTCGCGTAAACAAGTCACCGAGCAAGTGCCGGAACTGAAAATGGGCAACGCCATGGCCGCGCCAACGCCCTACGACGCGCAGCCGCAATTTGCATTGATTCCAGGCCTGCCAGTGGTCAGCCAGTTCCGTTATCCACTGTGGCAAGCCAAGCCGATCCAGCCGCCAGAGGGCGTGAATCTGGCGGGGTCTTCCAGTGAGTTTGTCTCAGTCGCCCCAGGCAATGTCTACATCCCGTTGGGCAACCTGAAACCTGGCCTGTATCTGGTCGAAGCGCTGATCGGCAAGTACCGCGCGACCACCATGGTCTTCGTCTCCAACACCGTGGCAGTCAGCAAGATTGCCGGGGATGAACTGCTGGTGTGGGCTGCGCGCAAACATGAAGGCAGTTCGGTGCCCAAGGTCAATGTGCTGTGGACCGATGGCCTGGGCGTGATGAGCAGCGGTGCCACTGATGCCGATGGTTTGTTGCGCCTCAAACACGTCAGCCCCGAGCGTTCGTTCGTGATTGGCGAGGACGAAGAAGGTGGGGTTTTCGTCTCGGAAAATTTCTATTACGACAGCGAAATCTACGACACCAAACTCTATGCCTTCACCGACCGGCCGCTGTATCGGCCGGGGGATTGGGTGTCGCTGAAAATCGTCGGTCGCGAGTTTAAGAATGCCCGGGATTCGGTGCAGCCAACCGCTGCCGACGTCAACGTGACCGTGCTGGATGCGACCGGTACGGCACTGCAAAGCCTGGACCTGAAGCTCGACTCCAAGGCTGGTACCCAAGGCCGGTTCCAGTTACCGGACAACGCCGTGGCCGGTGGCTACGAGTTGCGTTTCAGCTACAAGGATCAGGCCTACAGCAGCGCCTTCCGCGTCGCCGAATACATCAAGCCGCACTTTGAAATCTCGCTGAACCTGGCCAAGCAGGATTACCGCACCGGCGAACCGGTCAAGGGCAATCTTGTGCTGCTGTACCCCGACGGCAAGCCGGTGGCCAACGCCAAGGTGAGCCTGAGTCTGCATGCCCAGCAACTGTCGATGGTCGACAACGAACTGCAATACCTCGGGCAATTTCCGGTGGAGCTGACCAGTACTGAATTGACCACTGACGCCAAGGGCAACGCAACCCTCGATCTGCCCGCTACTGACAAGCCGAGCCGCTACATGCTCACCGTGTTTGCCAGTGATGGCGCAGCGTATCGGGTCAAGACCACCAAGGAAATTCTCATCGACCGAGGCGCAGCGAATTTCCGCCTGAGTGCGCCACAGCGTTTCAGCGCGGTGGGCGACAAGGTTGCATTCAGCTACATCAACGAAAGCGAGCAGAGTGCAGCGGTCATTCCGAGCAGCTACGGCTGGGTGCGCCTGGAAGATCAGAGTACGGGCGAGGGCAAACTTACTGCGACCGACAAAGCTTTCAGCCTGGCTTTCGACCGTCCCGGCACCTACAACCTGACGCTCAGGGATGAGCACGGCCGAACTCTCGGCGCTACCGGGCATTCGGTCACGGGGGAAGGCGTCAAAGCCGTACCTGGCACCGTGGAAATCGTCCTCGATAAACCCGAATACTCGGCGGGCGATGAAGCGCTGGCGTTGATCACTTTTCCTGAGCCAATCAGCGATGCGCTGCTGTCACTGGAGCGTGACAAAGTCGAGGCCACGGCGCTGCTGTCCAAGGGCGGCGACTGGCTGAAGATGGAAAAACTCAGCGACACCCAATACCGCGCGCGTATTCCGGTGAAGGCCGGTTTTGCACCGAACCTGACCTTTTCGGTGCTGTACACCAAGGGTGGTCAGTACAGCTTCCAGAACGCTGGCATTAAGGTCATCACACCGCAGATTGACGTGGCCATCGCCACGGACAAGGAAACCTATCAGCCGGGCGAAACGGTCTCGGTCGACCTGACAACCCAGTTCGCCGGCAAGCCAATTCCTGCGCATTTGACGGTCAGCGTGGTGGACGAAATGGTCTATGCACTGCAACCGGAAGTCGCGCCGACCATCGACCAGTTTTTCTACCATCCACGCCGCAACAATGTGCGCACCAGCGCCAGCCTGTCGTTCATCAGTTACGACGTCGCGTTGCCGGGCAGCCCTGGTGCGCCGGGCAAGGCCAATCGCAGCGAGCGGGGAGTGAAGGTGCTGGAGCGTCCGCGTCGCGAAGACGTCGACACGGCGGCCTGGCAACCGGAGCTGCTGACCGATGCCAACGGCAAAATCCGTTTCACCTTCAAGATGCCCGACTCGTTGACCCGCTGGCGCATCACGGCCCGAGCCATCGCTGATGACGGTCAGGTCGGGCAGAAGAAACAGTTCGTGCGCTCGGAAAAACCGCTGTACCTGAAGTGGAGCGGGCCGACCCGATTCCGCGCTGGCGACAAACCGGATCTGGGTGTGTTTGCCTTCAGTCAGGCAGAGAAACCGGTCAAGGCTGAGCTGGTGATTCATTACGGCGGCACTGAACAGCGGGTGCCGGTGACGCTGGGCAATGGCATCAATTACATCGCGCTGCCCGCGTTTGCATTGGCCAGTGGCGAGTGGACCGCCGAGCTGGTTCAGGACGGCAAAATCGCCGATGCCCTGGCCGTGCAACTGACCGCGAGCGGTGAAGGTTGGCAGGTCACGCAAAGCCAAAGTCTGGACGTGGTCAGCGGCGATACAGCGCTGACCTTACCGGCGGACGCGACGGACATTCGCCTGCGTCTGGATGACAGTCCGCAAGCGCTGTTCCGCTCGGCACTCGATGATCTGCTGAGTTATCCGTACGGTGGCGTCGAGCAAACGGCCAGTCGTCTGCTGCCGCTGAGCATCGCCTATCCAACGCTGGCGTCGAATCCGCAAATTCGCGATCGCTTGCGCCTGATCATGCAGAACAGCCGTTTGCGTCTGGTGCAAATGGCCGGGCCGTCGGCCAGCTTCACTTGGTGGGGCATGGAAGGTGAACCGGATGCGTTCCTCACCGCGTACGCCTACTACGCCGACTGGCATGCGAGCAAAGCGCTGGAATTGAGCTTGCCGCCAGAGCATTGGCAGCGAGTGCTGGAGGTCTATTCCAAGCAAGCGAAAAACACGCCGCTGTTGCAGCGAGCGCTGATCCTGTCGTTTGCCAGGCAGATGCAACTGCCGGTCAACACCTTGCTCAGCGGTTTGATGGAGGATCTGCAAAAAGCGGGCGAGGGCACTGCCGCGAACGTGCTGGAGGATGGCCAAGACAGTCTGGTCATGGGCGATCCGGATTCGGCGCTGGGGTTGGCGGCGGCCCGCACTCTGACTGCCGCGTTGGCCAAGCAGTCGAAGGTCAATTTGCCGGAACCATTCAATCGACAACTGGCCGACGCCCAACAGCGTCTTTCGGTCAGCTCACAGCCGTTTGCCGAAGCGCTGAATCTGTCGCTGCAGCCTTTCGATCAGGCCCGCGTGCAGGCCTTGTTGCAGCGCCTGTTGCCGCAGCAATCGACCCTCGAACGTGCATTGGCGTTGACCTGGCTGCAGCGCAGTATCGAGCAGGCTTCGCCCACTATCGCCCTCGCACCCGGCGATGGCTGGAAGAAAAAATACGGTGATACCGGTGAAATGTATTGGACGTGGCAAGGTGCTGCACCGGTGCCGACGATGTTGACCGTGTCCGGGGTTCAGGAACGTCCATTGCGCGCAGCCTTGAGCTTCCAGACTCGACAACCGGCAATCGACCCAATGGCCGTGACCATCACCCGTCGCCTGTCGCGATTGGTGCCGGGTGACGAGGCATTTACCTTCAAGCTCGAAGCGGTTGGTAACACACCGTTGTCCAGCGACAGCCTGTATCTGGATGAAGTGATCCTCTCCAGCAAGGCGGCAAAACCATTGCGCTATGGCTTGCTCGAAGTACCGCTGCCACCCGGTGCCGATGTCGAGCGCACCACGTGGGGCATCAAGCTTATGGGCAAAACCGGTACCGAACCGACCGCGCTGGAAAAGGCCCGGTTCGAGCCGGGGCAACTGGTCTATGCGGTGCCGGTGGATGCCTTGAGCGGCGAATTGCGCTTGCGGCACTTGGTGCGCTTCTCGCAGAAAGGCCAGTTCAACCTGCCACCGGTGCGCTACACCCAGGTGTACGCGCCGCAGCATCAAGCCCAGGAAAAGCAGTCGGCACTCGGTCAGGTCACGGTCCACTGACATGTTTCGACTGGTCTGCTGGCTGCTGTGTTTTATTCCTGCGTTGACCATGGCGCAGGATGAACCGCTGCGTCTGGTCTTCAAGAATGAGTTGCTGTCCTTGAGCCGGACGCAACTGCTGTCCCGCGAGCCGTTATCGGAGTCATTGCAGGCGCCGTTGGGCAGCGTATGGAAGCTGTTCGTATATGGCTGGCTGGTGGATACCGGGGCGCGTGAGCCGGCTTATGAGTGCCGCGGGCAGTCGAAGGAAGAGGTTTACTGCTGCACCGCAGGCGGCAAGATCGAACGTGATCAGGCGTTGGTGAAGTCCTGCGGCTTGTACTTCGAGCCTGCGCGCCTGGGTATCAACGCCGCTGAGTGGCGGTCGTTTTGGCAAGTACGGCAGGCGCCGCAGTGGTTGCTGGATTTGCCGTCATTGCAGCCCGCTACCCGTGTTCCCGTGGCCGAGTTGCTGCGCGCGTTGGCCGTGATGCCAGCGCAGGATCGGGCGCAGCGGGTACTGCTCGATGTGGTGCTGAACGCGGCGGACGGCAATGTCGTTGGCGAGCTGGGCAGTCGGTTGCGGGTGAAAACCTGGAGCTGGCTGGGGGATCGGGACTCCGCGTCACGTCAGGGCGGATTTGCCGGTTGGACAGCCGACGGCTCGCCAATCTGGGCAGGTGGACGCGGGACCAGCCAGCGAGTGCTGCGCGATTACGTTGAGGCATTGTCTTCGGTGGTGCCCGCGTCCTGGCCTGCGGACGCGGGGAGGTGTGTCGAGGTTCAGCTGTTTTCCCGTTACCCGCTGCGGCGCGTATTGTCAGCGGGCAGTACGGTGTCTTCCGGGCCGCTACAAGGTGATTACCGTGTCGAGTTCGTCAACGGCAATCAACTTGATATCCACAGCGATGGCGAACTGTTTTTGCTCAAAGAAAAGCTTATCGCCCGACTGGATCGCGAGGAATACGTCGCTCGGGTCCTCCAGCGCGAAGCAGCGCCTGAACCTGTCGAGGCCGCCAAAGCCCTGGCCGTTGCCATCCGCACCTACTTGCTGCAGAACGCCACGCGCAGTGGTGAATGTCTGAGCATCGACGACAGCAGCCAGCGTCAGCGTGTCGCCCCACGTCCGGCCACCGCCGAAACGCGCCACATTGCCGCCTGGACCAGCGACCTGGTGCTGGCCGGAAGCCCGGTGACCTACCATTCCGATCAGCCCGGCCCAGACAAATTGTCCTGGCAACAAGCCGTCGAACAGGCCAATGCCGGCCAGCGCTACGACGCCATCCTGCTGCACGCCTACCCGCGTGCCAGCCTCAGCCGCTGGGACAACCCCGTCGCCTCCTGCGAAGCACTGCCCGCCGCGCAAGACTGGCTGCAAAAGCAACGTCGTGGCTGGCGTCCTCGTCTGGAAAGCGAAGTGGGCTACAACGAAGTCAGCTCCTTCGCCGTCTGCCGCCTAAGCTTCGGCCGCCCCTATGTCGACCGTGAGCGCCAGCGCATCTACGTACGCGGCGTGCTGTCCTTGCAGGACCGCCTCGACCTGACCCACGAATATTTGCACCTGGCCTTTGAAGCTCACCCCAACGGCCAGGATGAAACCTACATCGAAGGGCTTGCCCGCCACCTTTTGCTGGAATAGACCATGACACTCCGTTATTCACAGGTCTTGCTGTTGCTCTGTTCGCTGTCGGCGTTGCCGCTGGCAATGGCGCAAGGCGTCAAACTCGACACGCCCGCCGGCGGCTGGCGAACCGGCGCGCCTGAGGGTGAAGGCGAAAGCTTCCGCCAGACCGTCAACTATCCCGCCTCATCGGTAAACACACCGACAGGTCAGGCCAACACCGCGCGCATCAGTGGCCAGATCAAATCCACGCCCAAGTCTGCTGAGCCCGGTCGATTGATCGTCAACGGCGTCAGCATGCCGCTGAAAATCGATCCCGCTGGCAATTTCGATCGCCCCTTCTCATTCCCCAACGGCAGCAACAGCGTCGAAGTACGCAGCCCCGACGGCCAACAACGCCGTCGCACACAGTTCCTCAACGCCAGCGGCGGCGCCACTCCGGCCAAGCTGCGGGTGCTGTTGTCCTGGGACAGCGACGGCACCGATCTGGACTTACACCTCATCACCCCAGACGGCGCTCACATCTGGTACGGCGACCGCGTTGCACCCAACGGAGCGGCACTCGATGTCGACGTCACCACCGGCTACGGCCCGGAAATCTTCGCCATGCCCGCACCGCTCAAGGGGCAGTATTTGGTGTATGTGAACTATTTCGGCGGTGGTTATCGCAGTGATGAGGACGGGCAGGAAGATGCAGTTCAACCACTGACCACGGCGCAGGTGACCGTGATTACGGAAGAAGGGACGCCGAGCGAGAAGATGGAGACGTTTGTGGTGCCGATGAGGGCGGTGGGGGAGTTGACGTTGGTGAAGGGGTTTAGTTATCCGTGAAGGGGCGGGCGTGAGAGGAGTGCCGAGGCAAATTCAGTTTCTGGGCAAATTCACGTTCATTCAGACATTAAAAAGCCGGCTTGTGGGCGGCTTTGTTTTGTAAGTAATGTATTGATTTATTTGGATATTTATACGTGTGTCCAGCCTTGTCCCCCCAGTTGTCCCCCCACTGTTGATGCGCGAACATGCTGAGAGGGCGCCGAGAGAGACACCCGAAGTATCGAGTCTAGAGGAATATATCAGCTTGACCAAATCAAGCGGACCCTGAGCACGTCTTGAGCGAAGCCTTCAGACACTACTATTCAGGGTGTACTCCACAAATATTCTCTTGTTTGTCTCGTATTGCGAAATTGCACTCCATTTGGCCACCTGATTTTATTGGTACTGACCACTCGTTTGCATTGCACTTGATCGAGCGTTTGCATTCGATCTGACCACCAATTCCATCGGTTTTTACCTGCACGCTTCGTAAACATGACGGTGGAGGGCTGCCCATTGCTGCCGGTGGCGTCAGGCAGTCTTCGGTCCAAACCCGCAGATCAACGCGCCGGTTGCGCTTGCTGGCACCGGTGTGGGATGCCCTGCGCATGGTCGACGTCATCGAGCACGACAACAAGACGCATCGGCAGCACAAGCTGCACTTTGTTTTTCTGAACAGCAAAGAGGCATGCCACATGTAAGCGACTGCCTTTTTCATGGCGCATTCGCTGGCGGCCGGAGTACGTTATCGTGGGCGGGGCTAAGCCGGTGGCAAGCAAACGTGTTAACTCCTGATACCGTTGAGCTTCAGTCGGTCATCGTGTCGTGGACGTTCCGTTTTCTGATCCTGAGTGATTAGATCCTCGATCATTTTTCGGGATGAATCACTGAGCTCGTATCGCTTGGCCATCAAGGGCTTCTGCCGATGATGGCGGCGATTTTACCCAATTTGGTGTTTCTTAATTTCTCTACAGAACCTAGAACACATTGTGACGGCGAGCGTCGAGATTCTCTGATCAACGTGATTTGACTTGTTAGCACGTAAGGAAGTAGGCGCCCCCTGACAGTGACCACGGTCTGAAAAGTACCTAAATCATGACGCTGAAGAAAAAGTGAGGCCCGACTCTTCACTGGATGGCACCAGCTTCAAAAATTGGGCGACGCTTAAGCAAGCTTAGGCGAACCTGACGCTTGTGATGTGGGAGGCCCTGGCATGCCTGCCTGGTGGACGGAATAAAGATGCTCAACAATCAAAAATAAGCAGTATGTCAGTTTGGGCCAGCAATCAGCGCTGACCTCTATAGGCGGGCCATCTTCGGACTCCCCTTGATGCACATTAGAGTTGCGAATCGAATAAATCAAGTGAGCGAACCTGTTCATAACCGCAATATCCGTCTGCTTTTCAAAGCGACCACTCAACGACTTGATACCTACAGGATCATGGGCCGCCAGCACATCTCTTGGCACAATTTCAAACAACTTAGCAATAGACGCTCTCTCCTTATATCTCCAAGAAAGCTGATCCTGAAGCGTTAAATAAAGATCGTACTCTGCATAATTACCGCCAAAGGTCTGCTTGATCCCGTGCATCCAACCAAAATAGTAGAGCCCTTCAACTACTCGATATATCTCAATAAACGCGTGCTTCCAATGACTTGCCGAAAGAGACAAGTATATGTTTTCGTACGGAGCGTTGTGAAGCAGCAGTAGACGCCGAGTAACATCAATTATTTCGACAGGAACAAAGGGCGATCGCGCAGTTTTGAACCGCGCCGCCAAATGGCAAAGGACAGCGAATAGCGACGAAACGGACGCTTGACTTAGTTCAAATACACGAACATCCTCATACGCCGAGGCTATATCTTCCAGCGTACAAGAGAATGTTTCCTTGACGTCGAGTCTGTTCTCAAGCTCTTCCGGGTGAGACAAGCGCTCCCTAGAAACATCAAGATACTGCCCATGAGTAAACACGAATGACAAGAAGTGCGCATACTCAAAATCTACTTCATTGACCCCTATTTCTGTTAAGGCACTTAAAACAGATCCAATTTCAAAATCATAGAAATTCCTTAGAGATAAAGCTAAGAACTCACTGCCATCCCGCATAAATTTAAAACAGATCCCGCCACCCGGACCGAATACCAACTCGTCTCTGCTTGGCGAAATACTCATCAGCGCTTTACCAAGCTGGTCCGGCATCGGCAAAATCACGGCCGCCTGATGAATTTTTTTATCAGTAGCGATAGCGATTGGGCTAACGACAGCGCGACAAAGTTGTCGTAAATCGAGCACCTCGATACCAAGTATAGCGCTCTTGATGCGATCAATCCCATACGCTGGGTTATCGTCAGTAAACCCTATGTAATGTTGCCCATCTTCCTGCCACGTCAGCAGATTTACAAAGTCTGCGTAAGATGTAGATTCTCCAATTTTCCATGCAAAGAAAGAACCATGGAAATTGACGACGTCATCAAAATCAATTAGCGCACCATTTTTTCCCTTGCTGATACGCGCCCCAACGTCATCCTTCGTAACGCTCGGCGGCAACGGAATATCAAGCTCCTTAACTAAAAAGAAGAAGAACGCATCGACATATTCGCAAGCATCCACATCGCGCTCTTGGCAGGGCTCAGTCATCCTTTGCGCCAAGGCGTCGCCGCGATCTAATCGATACAAAACAACGTAACGCTCGTTATTCGCGAACAAAGGGACCAATAGCCCCCTATCACCTATAACAACCGGGCGAGCAACGTCGAAATTTAAATGCTCAAGCAAACCTGCCGCTTGCATTCGCTTAGCCGACACTGGAGTGGTACCAAGTTCAATATCCGCTTCTGCAAATGCCAGTCGAGACAGCTTGCTGGTAGCAGCAGATATGTAAGAATTCCACTGAATGCCCATATCAATATGCGTACCAGCATGCTTTGAAATTCCGAAGAACCTCCCCATCTTCAAAAAGAGCACTGAAAGCTTTTTCAAAATATTCTCGTTCGAAACGCCCAACCTGAGATGCTGCCACTCGATGTGCAGTGACCCTCTCCTCCAAGTCCTCAAGACAGAGCACCTCTTCCTTCTCATCCGGCGTTGTCGCATCTTGAATGGAATCAATAAGACGCTCAAGATTGATTTTTACCAATTCAAATTTTTCAGGTACGGCATCCCAATCGGTCTCTGTACCAGGCTTACCGAAAAGATATATTGCGAGCGCTGAGACGAACCCCGCTTTTGGCGGGAACGCTCGGAAAACCTCTTTGCCGCTTGAGTACCGCTTCAACGTTTCACTTAGAGCTGACTCTGCCTCGAAAGTAGAGAAGGCAAAGTTCAATTTACTAAGAAGTAAAATAGCTTCACTAAAGTACCGCATCACATCGACGTGCGACGAAGACTCAATCATATCCAACCGGACAAAGTCCTGGGCGATCCGATCCTTAAGGTTGAGCTCCCGCTTCCTCGAAGAAAAAATTAGAAGAAGCTCTACGACGTCCTCAGATTCGTATTCGCTGGCCGAAAGTCCTGATCGACGCCCAGAGTCCTTCGACAGAAATTTAATTGTGCCAGCAACTGAACTCTCCACTTTTTCTAGAAGGGGCCTATAGATAGCCTCGAGCTGTCGCGCTATATCCCATGGAACCTGTCCCGTATTCAGTACCAGCATTCTGTAAATCAAATTATTAGCGCTATCCGAGATCCAAAACTCGACACGCAAATCACTAACGCCAGCAAAGCCAGATTCTCGCGAGGCCTCTAGGATAGCAGTGGTTCGCTGCATACCATCGATAATCGATAACCTCGAAAGATCTACGCCATCAACCAAAGCTAGCATATCCTCCCTACTGTTTAGGCGACCGGTCTGCGCACCGTAATCCTCTGACTCAACCAGAACCCCGACCACCAATGGTGGTAATGAGGCGCCTTTCGATATATCCGCTACCATCCTTTCACGAATTATCTTCGCCGTTTTTGTCTTAAGAGCAGCTCGTTGACCCGGGAGTCCACCCTGCTCATCCTCGTAAATTCTTTCCACAAGCTTTATGTAGCTTTCAGCGGGTATATCAATTATTACAGAGGTACATCCATTTCCAGACTGAGCGATTTTATGAAACATCTTATGCATCCGTATTCGAAGGAAAATGTTTTCAGCGCAATTATTGGTGAAACCCAGCGAAGGATCTTTCCACATGCACAAAAGCGTCCGCTGGTAGCTTGATTTTAGAGGAACGCGAGCTTGAGGCGCGCAAAACATTTCGCCCCTCGACTCAGCCGCCGTGAGGGCCGCCCGTGCCTCTGCCGGAGCAGGCCAAAAGGGGAGGCTAAAGAAGCAGCGGACTGAATCGCCACTCATTTCCTAGACACCTTCGATTGGCTCCTTTTGGCCGATTCTGTTGAAAAAGTCGGCCATGGTTTACGCATCAGAAAAGTACGCGTCCGAGATTGAAATCTTTACTTTTGGCAGAGGCTTCCGGACTCGGATTTCATGTGGCAGCGTGCAGAAAAGGCATTTTCACCAATCAATGATCAGGCAGTTTGGGCAGACCGACTTTTTCAACAGAATCGGCCGTTGTCTGCCGGTCATGGTTACGAAGCGTGCTGGTCAAGTCCGATGCAAATGGCTGGTCAAGTCAGTGCAATTACCCGCGTATCAGGTTTGCTAGCAGCTCTCCTGCTGCGTTTGCCTTTTTGGCTGACCCAACCTCGCATTCCCAGATGACGAATACTTTCCAGCCTGCCGCCTTAAGGAGCTTTGTCACCCGGTCATCGCGGGCGACATTCTTCTCGAATTTTTCAACCCAAAATGCTGTGTTGCTTTTCGGTGTCGTGGCGATACTGCAGTTGGAATGCCGGTGCCAGAAGCATCCGTGGACAAAAACCACTGCCTTGTACCGGGGAAATACAAGGTCGGGCTTGCCCGGCAAGCCCGACCCATTCAGACGGTAGCGCAGACCGAGACTATGGAGCACCTTGCGCAGTGCTATTTCAGGGCGTGTGTTTTTCCCCTTGATTTGGGCCATCCTCTCTGACCGCTCTTTAGGGGAGAGGAAGTCGGTCATATCCGACCTCCATGTCGAGAGCTCCTAGGCTGGGCTTTCATTTCCCTCCTTTACCAGTTCATAGAAAGGTAAACCGCGAATTACCTCCCCTGAAACGTCGAAAGACTTATAGAGGCAGTGATGATTAGGTAATGTCTTCACACGCTCCGATAGTTCAGCAAGATCGGATGTAAAGCCGAGGACTCCCAGTTCAGCAGGAGTGATGTTAGGTACCTTGTGTATGAACCAGGAAAGTAAGGGCTCCCTGTAGTCGGTCGCTCCGACCTTAAAGTGCCTCAGGAATTGCGATGCTAGTATCACGCCAGTACCGAACTCCCGCCCTTGTAGCAACAGCTTGCGTAGAACGTCGAATTCGTAGCGCATGATATTGTCGGCTTCGTCCACCAATAGGTAGGAGTCGATCGCTCTGAGCTGTGGGTCGGTGCCTGTAAAAGCTCGTTTGGGCACCTTGAGCATGTTCTCGTAAAACATGTTTAATAAGATGGCGACGAGCATGTTCTTGCTTCGGTCATCTTGTCCCATGGAGCTCAGGGATATCACCACGACGCCATCGAAGAATTCGTCGAAAGGTTTTGTTTCCCCTTTGGTCTTTGCAAATACCTCCATGTCCACCAGATCGTCAATGATTGCCATCGGCGCGTCCGACTTCCCGCCAAGTATTTCTCTGTACTCTGCGTGGATGTCGTAGATCGTAGGCTGGCGGTTTTGAGCATTAGCCGCCTCGTAGGCGTTACGGACAGCTGCTTTGAGTTTGTCTCGCTGCACAGGGCCTATGCCCGAATACACCTTGTCGAGGACATCTGCGAAAAACCGGAACCTATCTAACCATGGAGCTGAAGATTCCCCCATGCCGGTGGTATCGAAGAGGTTCAGGGGCAGGTGATGGGGTTTTACTACCTTTGCCCCTGTGGCCTTTACGAAATCCGGGCTACTAAAATCGCTCTTATAGTCGAAGATCAAGAAACGCGGCTTTATCCCACGGTTCGCGTCGCTGGCACGAGATATTTGGAGGATAAGCGATTTGAGAAATTGGGTTTTACCTGTGCCGAGATCACCTGCCACACCGATGTTCAATTGGTTGAGCCGAGTATCGGATATGTTCAGGTTTAGCTGTCTTGGCTCGAAACCATCGACTGTTTTCCCCACGGAAAGGATTATCCCGCTACCTGAGTCGTTAGGAGCGATTTCCCCATTTGACTTACCCAAGGGTGTTTCCTCGTCGATTAACTGCGTTACGGGTAAGCTGGTTGAAATTATCGAAGGGTCTTCTGACTGTTCGCTTTCCGCTGCAGGACTTTCGAAAGGAGGCGAGCTAGTAATCTGGGTTAGCAGGGGGGGCAATAGTCCCCAATCACCCACCTTGGCACGCACGGCGTCGTAGAATGACTGTGGATCATTGTCGAGTACGATACGACCTGCATCCTTACTTGAAATGACAATCGTCTCATCGAAATTGTCGCCATCACGATTATGTGGGCCGCTCAGGCTTGATCCGTCGACGACGATAAGTCGTCCGCGCAAGTCTAGGCTAGGTCTCGAGTTAGGGTCGAGGATCGCTGCAGCGATTCGTTCGTGGTATCCAGCCCAGCGGGTAGCTTGTCCCTCTGCCGCTTGATGCTGACTGTAGACTCGTAAGCCGAAGCCAATCATCGAGAGTAGTAGATGTTGGTAGGCCAGGCTCCATGCCAGAGATTTGTCGGCGCGCTCTTCGATGGCTTGCAAAAGCTTTGAGAGTGTTCTGGCTTGAGAAAGGGCTTCGCCGGAATCGATGGCTGTGAATACGCTTCCTTGGCGGCACTTGACCTCTATGGGTGTCAGATGTAAGTGGACTTTGTCGCTACTGATTCGCACGCCGACGACAAGCAAGTCGGGACGTGAAAGGGAGGTTTCTTTGCGCTCCTTTCCGAGGGAGCGCGCAAGGTCGGCAAGATAACCTCTGAATGGGTCGACAGGAACGATTATTGCGATTGTGGTTTCTTTTGCCGAGCCCGCAAGTACTGGTAATAAGCTATTAAGGTTTCTTTCGCCGCGGAACTGGTCTTGAAGGAGTCGGGCCGCTAGGAATAGTCCTAGGTCGCCTGTAGCGCCCGTATCGTCTCCAGAGAGGCCGCGAACGGTGGGGATTCCTCTTTTAGCGACTTCTAGAAGAATCTGCTCGACCTTGGTGTCGTCTAAGTTGTCGCACCCTGGAAGGGGCTTTAGTACACGGCGTAAGGCATCACGATCGGCTTGCTTCACCTGCGACAAGAGGTAGTAACCGCTGGTATCGCCTGCGCGATGGGAGTACGAGGGGAGATCGTAGTCCCATAGGTAAGTGCCTTCGATCCATCCACCCAAAAAACAAGCAGGGTCAATTGCAGAAGATGAGACTGCAACGTAACCAGCGCTATTTTCCTTAAGCATGTCTGAAACTGCGTGGACGCTGGGCGAGAACTGCAGGCCTACTTTACTGTCCCTCATCCTTTCGACCATAAGCATGCATGCTGACACCTTGTCGGCGAATCGTTCGCCAGAGGGAGGCATCCGCAAGCCTTGACGGGATTCACTCAGGAATGAGCCTTGAAGCTGACGCCTGACCCTATGCCTGATTAGGCCGCCAACGCCCATCGGTGAGAGCATGGCTACATCCTTGGACCCAGGTTCTGCCGAATCCAATTGCGCAATGATGCCTAGATCCGGCGTGGCGCCTAAAGGTTGTTTGTCATACCAGCGAACGTGGTTATCGGTGTCTTCGGAGAGGTTTGCGATCGTGGCCTGGTCAGGCCTTCCTGAAAGCCTAGTATCGAAAACTTCCAAAATCTTCGCACCGACGCTTTGCATCGGTGTGTTCGCGCCTTCGTTACCGAACCGCTTTGTACACCAATTGGTCAAACCTTCGTTGCAGGCATCAGTGGTACCACCTGCGCTAGACACTACTAGACTGATAATGGGCTTTGCTGCAAGTAGGTTGGTTACATCGTCGAGTGCGCGCGAAACCTGTGCTGGACTGAATCCACTTGAGATACCACCGACAGTTATGCCGAAGGTATTGTCGAATGGGGGGCGACGGGTACGGGCTGGTAACTGTCCAAGACGAGAGCCGTTCCAGAGAACGGACCAATAGTCCGAGCTACATTCGACGGACAGAAAATCAATACGCTCTACGCCACTTGGAGACTGTAGAGAGATGGTCAAAAGGTCGGGAACACAATCTGGGTCAAGGATACTTGCCGCCGGACAAGGTAAGGGTGAGTCGCCTTCCACCTCATCTCGTAGGACTTTCTGGGCAAGACAATGCCATGCAAGTCGCAATGGATGAAGGGGGGAAAGGATGATGGCGTCTGGAGTTCTACTCAGGGTACGTCCGTCTTGTTCTAGCGCGCAGACCGCAACGGTATCTATCCAACAAGCAATGTCCGGATCGGTTTCGAGCCAAGACATGTAAGCATCGAGATAAGTTTCGGCGAGTACGCGAAACTCAGTATCCTCTGAGAGCCAGGCTCCTAGAGTCGCAGACTCGATGAGTCCCGACTGGTCATCGCCTCGTATGTATTTTGCAATCTCTTGGCGAGTTTCCACGAATCCTTTTGGTGGCTGGAAACTCAGGATATTGGGGCGCGGGTCATGCAGAAAGCGACCTTGCGAGAGAATGGGGCCATTAGCGGTATTCCAGTTGGGTGGAACCCAACTAGATACGTAGTCATCTGCGATCACTAGGGGTCTGAACGATTTGGCTACGTTCTGCTCCTCAAGTATCCAAGACTGCAAGCTTGAAGCACGCGCATTCCGGTCCAGATGGACGACGGCCTTTGTGTCGAATTTTTCAAGATGTCGGCGGTTTAGCTTGATTAGACGCTCGAACTCGCTCCGGCAGCCTTCCTCCTTTGCTTCATCGCAAGCAAGGTAAACTCTGCAGGTCTGAGGGGAGGTCTCGCCCAAGAGGTTGAAGGCTATATCTAGCTGATACTTACCGTCAGCCTCAACTTCTACTAGATATTCATCCTCTCCAACGAGGCGCGCGTCGATGGATTGTTGCTGTCCTTCTAGTTCAGTAGCATCGTCTGGCATGCCCTCCACGTTGCCAATGGTTGCTCCTGGCGATAAGTGGAGACGCAGTTCATATCGTCCCGAACCAGGCAGCGAAAGGGATGTCTCCCAGTCCATCGCTGCAGTCTTTTTACTGGGTTTCTTAGGCGGTGACAGTTTTGTCGCTAGCCTGCAGGTTACCAGTATCCCTGGCTTCCAGTTCATTAAGGAAATGACCCGGACACTTGCAGGCTTGCACCCCGTAGAGGTGACCTTATAAGTTAAGGGTGTCTTATGTGCGGGAGGGAGAAAGTCTGTATGTTCGTTAATTCCGCTAGAGGATGCTTGTAACGGAGTTGGCGCCTTACCATAGGAGCCCCCTGTCAGTAGAAACTCTTCTGGTTGACCGCTTTCGCTCGTAGAGATGGCAAGCTCCACCTTGTCACGCACGATCGCTGGTAAGCCCTTGGTTGCGGGAATAATACTATTCGTGCATCGAATGCTGATCTCTCCGATGACTTCATCGGGCTCTTCGGCAAGCAGATCAGTCCATTGCTCTATAGTTAGCAGCGTCCACCAAAGGGGTGGCGACGTTAGCGCTAGGGCTTTCCCCGGCAAATAAAAAGCCTGGGTCGCACGTTCAAAGGCAGTAGGGACCTCACAGTTAGCTTGAAGGTGGTGGAGCAACTCTCGAAGAGCTTGAGCGATGTCGTCAGGGGCGCCCTGGGCTAGGCGTTCAATACCAGTCTTGAATCCATCAGCGAGCTCATCTGCAATGTTAGCTATGACGGAGAGCTGTGCCTTGGACGAGATCCCATTGTCTGCCATTGGAGGGAGACCGCATGCCAGGGCAAGCGCATTTCCAGATGAGAGATTTAGGTGGGTGGTGTCTATCGAAAATATGCGAGATAGCATGCGCCATGAAGCTGTGTGGTTGGCGTGTTCTGGATCCACTTCGTCGATGGAACTTGCTGCTGCACGGATTAATTGCTTCGCATCGTCTCTCTGTGAATCTACGATTCCTGCAACGAGTAACGCCTCATTTACGGATTGCTGCACAAAACCGTCGTCCCACCATTTTTCGAGATCGACACTCATGCCGAATACGTCACTAGAAGACTCGATCGAAAGGTTGTTGTGCTGGCCCGCAGGAACTAGGGCTACGAAGCTGGAATTATTTGGATCATTTCGTACATCCAGCAAGTGGTCGTTATCGCATTTGCCAGACTCCCCGATACGAAGCTTATGGCTATTCATCTGGTCGGGGGGGTACTGGAGCAGTACTGGTAGAGTCACCATACTGCCATCTATTCCAGACATGACTTGAATTCCCCCCTCACGAGCGAGCTCCTCGTAGACTTGCTCGAGAATCTCGAGGGGGGGGCCGCGGAAAATCAGCCGGTACTCAAATTTCTTGCCGCTAAGCCCCTGTGTTGCACCCAAAGCTTTTTCACGGACAATTGATGCGAGCCAGTTTGCGAGTTTATTCATGTTCGTATTCCTGAAGGACTTGGCTCGTGTGGAACGGTGGCAATAGCAGCATGCCGCTCTCGGCATCTGGGCTATCGAGCACAAGACCGAGCATCCTTAGTTGGTGCCCCAAGTCATTCCTGGCAATTTCGTGTTTGTCTACGGTAACTCCGTAGGCTTCGAGATGTAGTCCTAGTCTATGGATTGAGCGAGGTCCACCCATCCCGGCGAGGGCGCAATGGACTAGAGCCAACACAGCTACAGGTCCAAGGGATACGATCCATGGACTGGATGGACTGCTTCCTTTCTTCTTGAGGATATATCCCTGGTCGTATCCCCTGAGCAACGGGACTGCAGTCTGGCGTTGCCCTAGCGCGTGCCTGGCGAACTCCAGCAGGTTCGAGCCGATACCTTTCCTGCATAACAATGCGCGAGCTTCTTGCTCGCGTACATCGATAATGGTTTCGAGAGTCCCTGCGCGAAGGAGAGCATTTCTATGGTTTTGGATATGCTGGCAAAGTGCGGCAATTCCTTTACTTGAGGAGAAGTCTCCCTCGTAGGGGGCTCCTATTTGCTTGAGTGACCAAAGGAGTGTATTGATCCCCAGCCTGGCGTTCAGGTAGCTGGAAACCTTGTCTTTGATACCTTGAAGGGCTTTTCCGCCGTAAGCCATGTATTGCGGAGCCTCAGGGAAAATTGCGATCCTTATCTCTTGCTCGTTAGGCGCCGCGCCTTCGGTAAGTGCTGCGGATAGACGGCTCCAAATCCTTGCGTGGACGTCACATAACCATGTCACATGGGAGACTGCTCCGAGACGCAACACAGCCTCTAATAAACTAGTCCATTGCCGACGAGTCATGGAGTCTTTCGCCTGGATGATGGCTTGCAGGTCCTTGGCAAATCGTCTGGCTGGCAGGAAGTGAATTTCCTGAAAGTCGGAAGTCGCCAGTGTTGTCGCTTCCTCTTCTGGAATCCGCGCTAGAGACCATGTGCCTGCGCCTTGATTCCACGCCGATGTCTCCTGCTCAAGCCAGCGGGCGAAGAAGTCGTCTTTATCATTGACACTTAGAGAGTCAAAGAGATGCTTCCAAAGGGTCTGCGCTGATTCCTGATCCTTTGAACCCAGGCAGACCATGCGGCGTATCAAGCTACCGGCAGGCCAGGAGTTGCTACTTAGACGAGCGGAGCCGGAGAAAATCGCTGCTCCTGGTACCAGAGGAGTAACCTGCACAAAGCGTTTAGAGGATTGGTTAGGAAGTTTCGGGCTCTCTAGTATCCCGTGAAGCACGGTATGCCAGGTATCCACGCCTATCACCGCTCCACTTGGCGGCAGTTGGCTCTTTTCTCGAAGTTTCTGTATGCGCCTATCTAAATCACGTCCCGCCTGTGGCACGCTGCCTTCGCTTGCTGATTCAAAGCCTATCGTCCGATAGAGCGAGGCCAGCAGGACCTCTGAACTTGCGTATTCCGGCGCAGGGCTCATAGCTAGAGCCGACTTCTGATAAATGCTATTGGAGAAGCGCCAAGGTGCTTGCTTGAACTCCATAAGGCTCATACTACATCCTCCTTGCTCGCGACTAAGCCATCCCATGAGCGAGCTACTACAGTGCCATCTGACCCGATACGAATTTTGGCATGCTCAAGAAGTTCCTCATCCCGGACAATGGAGCCAGAAAGACGAGCTTTTGTTGTATCCAATAGGGCCAAGACCGTACGAGGGAGAGAGGCAGGGGATAGCCCTCTCTCTAGCTCCTTTACTGCCTTAAACAAGTCGTAGGTAAGAGGGATTGGCTGCGCCGATTGCATATGGCCGACCCCGAGGTAACAGATTGGGGGGCGAGGTCGTCCTGGAGTGTTCTGTGGCAGCATCCTGACCTGGCGTAGAGGCACAACCAATGTCGCCTGACGTTGCTTGGGTGGAAGTGGTTGTCCGAATGTGGTTGTTAGCGATACCTCGAATTCCTGACCGGTATTCAGCAGGCCCTTCACTTGCTGTACAACCTCGTAAAGCTGGTGCTTGTCATTCTCTTCGACGACCAGCTGGAAAGCCTGCAGGATCTTGAAATCTGCAACTACTGCCGTTCGGGTACAAATGCTTCTGCGGACTAGGCGGCAAGCAAAGTCGCGAAGTAAATGTTGAACACGACTGGCTGCGACGGGTCTCCTTCTTCTTACAATTGGCATAGAAAGCATTTCGTCTGCATTGGAAAGTCGCTTGAGTAGCTCAGTCTCGTTTCGCGATAACACTTTATATTTGCGGATGAACTCTATTCCGCCGGCGAGGGAGCGACTAAAGCGAATGTCGAGGTCGCCGAGGCTAATCATGCTTTGGCTACTTACGGCGACCTGACTGTCGGGACTTGCGAATGCTGGGTCTAAGGTCTCGACGAGGCCTTCCAGCAATGGCGCAATTGTAGCCGGTAAGTAATGTGTCTTTCTTTCTGCGAGAAAATGCACAAGCCCCATCAGGGTTCGCCCTGCTTCGGCATCTAGCTCCTTCTCGAGCTCTAGGTCCCTGAGATCACGGCGGAGCGAGATCGCTGCGTCTTTGTCCCAACGATGGAACAGTGCATGTTGGTAGCTTGAAGTTGCCAGGTGGAAAATTGCAGTGAGTGTTTGCCGGTTGTGCTTTTTTGTGCCTGCTGCTTTGTGGTCAAGTTCGACGAGGTTCTCGGCCCATTGGCAAGGTGTTGATTGGTGCGTGTGCCTTGCTGAATCATGAACTACAGGGTGGTGACCAGCCAACAAGTACGAGGTCAGGGAGAAGAGGTCACGGAAGCTCCAACGCTTGCCGCTGGCTAGCTCATACCAGCGAAGAATCTTTAGTAGCGCAGTTCGGTGCTCGTCTCTGGCTAAGATGACCTGGCTGGTACAGAAGGGGCATTTTTCGCCCGCTGGACATGCTCCCTTTACGGGCCACATTTCGGAAGCAGTGGCTTGGCCGATGAGGATTTCCGCTGGCGCCGAAGTCTCATCGTCAGGCTTGACTAGTAGGGACTCTGCATCCATTGGCCAGACTGCAATCGATGGGAAACCTTCAAGTGGCCAGCATGAAGGGGCATCGTACGCCAGGCTTACAGCCCTCGTAACAGCTTCGAGGATGGCGCGCGGTTTTTCCAGATTATTGTCGATAGCATGGATCAATGCATCGTCGAGGACGCCCCGGTTAACGCAGCATAGATAAGCTTGGGATGGTGGCCCATCCAGAAGCCTGCCGAGCTCCTCGATAAGGAGTGCTGGTGCAGTGCTGCCCTCGTGACCAGCTGTCGAAGTCGCGTCCTGAACTATATCCAAGCTCAGGCTATTATCGAATCTTGAAAGGCTTCCAGCATCGACGCTTACTATTCGTGGGACTTTGAATCCGGCGGATGGATGAAACGCCTTTGACAGCTCTTCGATGAGCCGTCCCCCGCAGCCTAGGCTCGTGTCTAGCCAGTGAATAGTGGACTCGATCGCTTCGGTTTTTCCATTACCTGGTCCGCCAACCAGAAGAATAATCCTCGGGATGCTCGTGCTATTGACCGGAAGCCTTTCGGTCCAGTCTTGGAGTCGAGCCAGAAGGCTTGTCCTTAACAATAGTTTGTTGGGCTGGCCGCTTTCGTTGTCTAAAAGCCGCTTCACTCCCCCCGAGTGATGGCCGGCCCAGTCGACAAGGGCTGCGGGATAGCGCGCCCCTTCCATTTGGCTGCTTTCCATTACCCTCGACTCCTATGCTTTCAAGCTATGGCTAAGATTTCTTGTTCTGGTTCATTGACTGCTTGTTGACTAGCTGCGGTCATGGCTTCTGCAAGCACTGATCTGATGGCCAGGCCGATGGCTCTTGCAAGATAAGGAGGAACAGCGTTGCCCACCTGCGTGTAACGGGGGCATTCCTTAGTTCGTCGGCTGCCACCAGTAGTGAATTTGCCGCGGAACTGGAACCAGTCGGGAAACGACTGCAGGCGTGCAGACTCCCGGACAGTCAGTATTCTGGGCTCGCTATAGTGGAGCACATCGTCGGGCAACGTTGTTATTGTAGGTGCGGGATTGTCCTCGTGCATGAGGCAAATGCGGTGTTTCTTGAGGCCATATTTCTCTCTTTGGGCCAAGCTCATCAAACCACCCCTGATGCACTCGGGGTCCTGAATGATCCTCATGAACCGTTCACTGATTTCGGGTTTGTGTTTTGCTAAGCGTACGCTGTCCATAGAGTCGTCGCTGCCCTGGTGCATGAGGGCTTGGTAATGTGTCCGAGGCCCCTTATATGCGAGTTCTTGAAAGCCAGTACGAGATGAGGGATCAGTGCATGGTCTGGTCCCTGCGTGCTTTATTTCCAGATCAGAAATGGCTTCCGAAGCGCTGACTGTTTCTGGAAGGCCAAGCTCCTGCAGTTGATTCAGCCTTGCTTTCTCTAGTAGCTCGAAAGCTCTGGTGACACCGCCAGGAAGATGGCGAGCAAGATCCTTGCGGATCCCTATTACGATTAGGCGTGGGCGCTTCTGGGGAACCCCAAAGAGCGAGGAGTCCAATATTCGACCGAATACCTGATAGCCAACCCTGTCCAAGCTTTCGACTAGCTTGTCATAGTAGGACTGGGGCTTCACTTGTGTTATGCCCAGCTCCTTCCAAGATTTGGCTTTATGCGCAACCTTCATGCCTGGTACGTTTTCCAGGACAATAGCCGCAGGTTGGATGGCCTTGACCATTTCCACGTACTTTTCAAACAGTTGGTTTCGAGGGTCGGACTCTAGTCGCTTTCCTGCGAAGCTGAATCCTTGGCAGGGAGGGCCTCCTGCAAGTACATGCACTTTGCCCTTGAGCTTGGAAAGTTCAAGTGGGTGCTGTTCAAGAATTTCGTCGATACCCCAGGCCTTTCTTTTCAGCCAAGAGGGCCATTCGAACTGGCGGACGGGCACGTCACGCCTTTCGAGCAGGTTCGCCGACAGCGTGGAAAAAGCCATTTTGTCGCGTTCGACGGCAAAAACGCCGTTTAGCCCCGCGAGCGATAGACCTAGAGATAGTCCTCCGCAGCCCGCAAAAAGATCTGCGAACATCAAAGGTTGCCCGTGGGCGGGTAGCGGGGGGAGAGTTTCGAAATTTTTCATGGGCTCCTGCCCGGACACGGTCGTTTTCAGGGTAGGGAGCGTCTCGCGAAGCCCTTGGCTATCGCCTATATAGGCAGCAGGATGGTGGTCTTTTTCCGCCACCGATGCTTGATGCTGACTCGGCATGCTGGCTAGAGATAGCTCGGTAGGCGTCGAGGGGGCAATAGTGATCGATAATGGATTGCCCCGCAAGCAAACGCAATGGATTGGGCTGCCCGGCGACCGGCTTGGTTTGAGATTACAGGATTCATTTATATCTTTGAATTCATCCAGAAATTTTGTATCGGCTAAGCCTGGGGCTTCGCTTGGTGGTACCCACATATTGAGCTCCTTCAGCCGGTTTGAATCCCGAGTAATCTCTCCTCAGCGCAGCCCTATGCTTGCCTAATCGGGCGGTAGCTGAGGGAGTGTATGAAGAGTAAGCAGTTATATCCAGGTGTTTTTGGGTGGCGATGCATGAGTTGGGTTGCTGTGATTATATACAGTATTTATTTTGGGGGCGACAAGGCACGCTCGTTGACTGGTGCGTAGCTCATTAGCTAAAAGAAGCTCTGAGCAGCAAAAACTCGCATGGTGCTCGCCCTAGCGTCAGCGAAAGTGCAATTCGGGAATTTCTCCTTACATTCCCGAGGCGCGCTGAACAAGGAGGCATGGCAGATCACCCAGAAAAATAGCTTGGGTTTCGATTGGCCAAATAAAGAAATGAATTAATGCCGACAGTTGGATGAGAAGGGCACACCTGAGATCGTGGTGACGAGAATCACGGTTTCGCAGAAGGTGAACATTCTGCGACAACTTGACCTGCTGAACATCAACGAAAGCACGGTCTTCCCCTATATTGAGAATTCGGCCAAATACGTTGCCCAGAAGTACTCGTTTCGTGAGTGAGCACTACTCGCAAGTGGCGATCGGAATGTCAGCGGTGGCCTAGCTACTAAGCAAGCCAGCGACCCTTGTAGCTACCGTGCGCTTCTGGCCGGTTGCAGCTAGTGGTGACAGTCTGCAATCGGCCAGGTAGCTGCTCCTCAAACTTGGAGAATTCCATTGGCAAATTTCAAGTTCATCGTTGGCCAACGATATACAAAGGATGACATCTATAGAATCTGCCGCGTTCCGCCAGACAAGCAGAAGGGTAACTGGAACACGGGCTCTACCCAATGGAGCGGCGATTGGTTCATCTTCTGCAACATTGGCACAGCGGGCCGAACCGGTCATGACTATGCAAACCGCTTTGAAGAAGGTCTTCTTCATTGGTACGGGAAGACCGCGTCGCATGTGGGGCAGAAATCTATTAAGAGCCTCCTGAGCCGTCACGGGGAAGTTCATGTGTTCTATCGTACCGACGATAGGAGTCCCTTTAAATACGCTGGCGAGGCAACCCCCGTTAGCTTTCAACGGACGACGCCCGTACAAATCACTTGGTCATTTCAAGGTGGGGCGCCGCAGCACGGATTCACAGGTACAGCTGCGGCTGAAACACGACCGCAAGCATCTCAAGCGTCAGGCGAATTGCAGTTTCCAGAGGAGGTCGCGGGTGCCGCAACCTATGGGGAAGGCGCTGTAAAACAGGTTTCGGTAAACGCATACGAGCGGAGCGCTGAGGCAATTTCAGCGTGCAAAGCACATTACGGCACCGCGTGTGTCATATGCGGCTTTGATTTTGGCAAGGTGTACGGTGAGATTGGTCGCGGCTACATTCACGTCCATCACCTCGTGCAGCTTGCTGATATCGGCAAAAATTACCAGGTGGATCCGGTGAAGGATCTTCGCCCGGTGTGTCCAAACTGCCACTCAATGCTTCATCAGCGTCGACCGCCGCTGTCTATCGATGAACTGAAGAAGATGATCGGTTGCAGCTAACCATTCTCGGCGCGGCGACCCTGTCTAGGGCTGCAAATCGATGGCTAAAAAAATAAGTGCTGGGGGACATGCCGATGACCGCCCTGGCATCAGCCAAGGGCAGCCTATCGGGCGATGTGAGCATAGGCGTTACAGGTAACCCCGCTCAGCCAATGATACGCAGCCTTCATGACCTACAACGATGTGATCCAATATCCGGGTGCCGATCATGTTAAGAGCGTTCTTGAGGGTCGTCGTCAGCGTACGATCGGCTTGGCTAGGCTCGGGGTCACCGGATGGATGGTTGTGCACCAAGATCACGGCTGCGGCATTGTGCTCCAGGGCGATCTTGACCACTTCCCGCGGGTACACGCTAGCACCGTCCAGCGTGCCTCTGAATAGCTCCCGAAAGCTGATTACCCGGTGTTTAGTATCGAGCAATAGCAAAGCAAAGACTTCTTGCTCGTGGTACTGCAGCAGTGTTTGCAGGTGGCTGAAGACCTGCTTCGGCTCTGTCAGTGCCCGGCCTTTAGACAGGCGATTCATTGCCAGTTGTTGCGCCATACGCAGGATGTCAGCTTCGGTGACAGGGGATTCCATTACGTAGGTGCCGGATGCCTCTCCAGCCCGGAGTTTGTGATATTTCATGACGGTATTCCTGTACGAATAAGGGAGCATGCCGGGAAGGTTGAAAAGGGCGTTATTGGGCCGAAGCTCTGCTGTGGTGCTGCGTGGCTTGCGACTCCAGCTTTTGGGTGAGTGAGGGTTTTGCAGGCGTTGCCAGTTGGGCTTGGGGCTCTACTGGGTTGGGATGATCGTCCAGGGCGGGAAAGAACTCCTCGACGACGGCACCGGTGTCCTCCTCGCTGTCCTCAAAGGCCCCATTGTTAAAACCCTGCTGGGCCGCGCGATCCAAGGCGCTCTGGTCAAAACCGGAGGCTTGCCGGGCTTCATCCAATCGCTTGGCTTCCAGCAAAGCGTCTTCTAGGCCCAGGCCACTGCGCACCGTGATGTCCACGTAGAAGATCGGCGTGCCATGGCTCTGCCGGGTGGATTTGCCACGCAGACGCAGCTCCAGCGGCAGACAGGCCAAACGATTGCCGGAGACGGCTTGCAGGTAATGCATACGTGCCGACAGAGTGCGGATGCTGTTAAAGCCGGTAGTGCGAAAGACAAAGCTGCCCAGTGGATCATCATCGCCAATCACCACGTTCAGCCGTCCGTAAGGTTTGCAGGCACTGCCTTGAGCCAGTGAACAGCCATCGGGTGAAGGACAGGGCAACGATTGCATGCCGTCCTTGGTCAGACGCTTGCAGGTCTCACCATTGCCGACGCACAAAGGCCTGCCAGTGTTTCGATCGAACAAGCTGTAGTCTGCACGAAAGTTCAGGTCCGGTTCGTTGAACAGCAGCCGAATCGGAATGCTGCGCAGCTTGCCGTCTTGGCCCTGGCGCAGCTCTTCGTTAAGAGGATGCAGCAACCAGCCGTCGCGGTTTTGTACCTGCGAAGTAAGGGTGAACTGATCATCTTTCTCCGGCAGACGCTTGCCGTTTTTCTCGATGACTTTGCCGATGGAAATGCGCCCGAGCACGGGCGGGGTGATAGCCAGACCTTTGAGCATGGGAGTTCTCCTGTATCTGAAATAAAAACGCCACCGAGACGGCGCAAACGGCCAGGGTGGCGTTGGAGAGAAAGGGCATGGGAATAAGGGAGAAGCGAGCAAGCGTTCAGGCCAGCAGAAAACGCCGACTGCCGGTTTTTGTGGTTGCGTAGCGTACTTGCAGATAGGGTTTTTCTTTCAGTAGGC
The DNA here is from genome assembly GCF_050739655.1 of Pseudomonas sp. Classification (GTDB taxonomy): domain Bacteria; phylum Pseudomonadota; class Gammaproteobacteria; order Pseudomonadales; family Pseudomonadaceae; genus Aquipseudomonas. Next base: position 36,164 of record NZ_JBOIBY010000111.1, read on the forward strand.
GTGGGATATCCAGGGCCATGCTGTCTTTGGCTTTCTTCCAGGTAATACAGCCGGTGGCGAAGGTCGCCCGGCTGGCCTCGCCCATGGCCTGTTGCAATGTTTGCTTGAGCTGGGCTTCCTGCTTCTCCTTCCGAGCAATCGACTCACGTACGCTCTGCAGTGCGGTAAAGGTCGTACAGAGCTGCATGTCCTGGCTGAAGTCCACGTCCTGCCCACTGTCCTGTGGATACAGGCAGCGCAACGCTTGCTCCGCCGAGGCAGATCCGTCTGCTGGTGGCGGGGTATCACTGACCACGTAATCCCAGAACAATCGCTCCAAGTCGACCAGCCGAGCAATCAGTGAGTCGTCGCGTTCGATACGATGGATTTCCAGGTGCTGACCACCGAGCAGTACCGCCACATCAGCGGCCTGCTTACCGGTGACGGCGAGCTGGTGCATGACTTGCAACTGCACATACTCGGGCACACCTTCTTTCCAGAGGCGTGCGCCGTTTATGCCAGCGGTTTTACATTCGAGAATCTGCACGTCTGAGGCGCCGATCACCTCACGGTCGATGTTGGCCAGCATCCAGGGCAGCTTGGGATCAGGATGCTGCAGCACCGCATTGACCCGGCGGACCCGGTGACCACTGCGCCGGGTGTAATGGGTTGCGACAATCGGCTCCAGGATGTTGCCCCAGTAAGCTGGGCTTTCTTCATCCTGTGGATCGATCTTGGGCAGTGCGCTGTCACGCCCGGTTTTCTCCAGCCACAGCTCCAGCTGGGATTTGTAAGGATTCAGGCCCACGGCAGCGGCGGCATCCGAGCTGCCGATACCTTGTTTACGCACGGCCAACCAGTCCTCACGCGGCAGTTGTTTAGTCCCCACTAGGCGTAAGGCAGGACGGGGTTTGCTGCTGGGGTGTTGCAGAGTTTGTGTGCCCATGATGTTTTCCTGTGCGGCATAAAAAACGCCCGGCCAGCAGAAGCTGACCAGGCGCTTTAATGATTAAGTAAGTGAGTGGAGCTAGGCGGCGAGTTGCAATGCAGCCTGCAGGGCGCGTTGTTTGATGACAGCCCCTTGGCCAAACCAGGCCGAGTCCATGCGGTATTCGGTACTTCGGGCACGCCGCTCGTGATCAACGTATTCGGTCACCGCATTGAGCAAACCCCAGGCGGTTCCTTGAGCCGATACCAGTGTGGCGCCACGTCCCTGACCTTCATACAGGCTCTGCACCTTGCGCAGCGCCCGCTCGTTAGGAAGTACTGCGGGTAACGGACTGTTGGGGCTGGCATCACACAATACGTTCATGAAAAACCCCAAGGCCTCGTGCCATTGAACCTTGCGTTCAGACAGGATTCGCATGCGGTGCATGAAGTCGTCCCACTGGGATACGGCTATACCTAACTGCTTCTTCACCACTTGCGGATCAAAGCGGGTGTTGTGCGGCACCTTGATCGCGCGGGTGGTGCCATCCAGAGCGATGGTCAGCGTGTTATTGCAGACCACCCGTACCGTGGTCGGGGTGGCGGTAGTCGCCAGTGTCCCATCACAGGACGTCGCCAATAGCAGGTAGCCATTGACCTGATCGTTGCCCTTCAAAGCAGTGGCTTGGCCAGTGCGGGCCAATGCCCAGAACTTGCGGCCACCCTTCAGCACGCCAGCGGTTTCCAGCTCGTAGCCGGAGACTTCGGTCAGATCCCGATAGAACTCCAGGACTTCACGCGGTTGAACAATTTGGTAGCGGTTGGAGACCACAGACAGCGCAGCTTTGGTGTCGGAGCGATAAAGCACTTTTTGTTCCGGGAACGAGTGAATGGTGCCGAGATGACCGACAGCATCTGCCATGAAACGCACGGGCGATTCTTGAATCTTCCAGTCCATGCCTGCTTCACGCTGCCAGACTTCGAGCGGTTGTTGGGGCGACAGGCAACTGCCCAGGCCATGCCAGGGCGTTGCGCCAACGTAAGCCATTTGTTCGATGAGGTGAGCCATGGGAATGATTCCTTGCGAATGAAGGGAAAAGAGCGTCGTTTCATCAACAAGCGACGCCTGTTCACAACGGCTTAACGGTGGACGCTGAAGCTGTAACCACACTGCAGGCACTGGTAGTTGTTCAGCACCTTGTCGTCCATCTGTGCGCCCAGCGTGGACCCGGCTATCCCGCCAGCCACGCCGCCAAACAGTCCCCCGAGAAGTGCACCAGCAATACTGCCAATGGCGATCCCTACTGGCCCGCCGACCACACCCAACACCGCACCAACTTCTGCGCCCGACAGGGCTCCGGCGGCACCACTGGCCGCGCCGCCCGCAGCACCAATCAACCCTCCTGCTTGTTTGCCAATATTTTTCGTAACGACACGTCCAGAGTTACAGCTGGGGCACGGGGTATACATATTCAGATCCTCTAAAGTGATGAGCTTGTTTGCCCAAAAGCAGGCGTATCCCCGACAGCATTAGATACCGTGGGGCGTTCATCGGAGTGATATAGGTCTGAGATTATTTTGATTGAACTCATATCGGTTGACTGCGCTACGGCAAAGCCGTGAAAAACCAGCTTTTTGGAACCCTCAACGACATGAATACGGCAGTGCTGTAAGTTTTTACAGGTCAGCGGTATGGGATGTCTAAATAACTAAAAGCGCTGATGGCACACAGCAATCGACTCATACGCTTTATTCTGAATGAAAAATGGAATCTTTTTAGAGTTGAATAAGTGGATATTCTTATTGTAGTTCTGGGGATTGAATTTTCACTGAGCCTATTTCTCGGGGTTTTTTGCAGGTACGGCATTGCTGTTGTTACGGTTAAAGTAGTATGTATCTAGCACGCTCTGTAATTATGACTAATAATCAGCATAGTTGTCATTGAGTGTTGAGTCTTCCATAGCACTCACCTGATGGGTGTGTGCTGATAGATACCTACAAGCCTAGCTCGCCATAAGCAGCAATAACGTATGGCGTGACTACAAGTCAAAGCCCTTTGAAAGTTGTTATCAGCGTATAAGCCGAAGCAAGGTGCCGAATTGCACCTGGTGTTGTGTTCCTCCCGGTGGATCCTTAATGCACTGCCTACAGGAAATCGATCATGTTTCAGCATCAACCCAAACGTCATCCCAGCAATACTAGTCTGAAGTTACATTACGATAATAAATACCGTGGGTTTGCCGTGCAGCAGCAGTTGGCCCATGGTCCGTTGATTGAGAACTACCTAGAGCGTGGCTTGGAAACTTTGCAGCACTGTCTCTCGGTACAGTCCCGTACCTTAGTCTGTCGGGTGGATTTACGTTATCCCGTTGGGTTGATGCCTTCCGATGCGCTCATCAGCAATGAAGTAATGACTCGCTTTTTCTACCAGTTAAATAAAGAGTTGGCTTGGGCGGAGACTAAGTACTCGACTGAAATTCGCTACATCTGGTGTCGGGAGCGCAACAGCAGCGAGGCGCCCCATTATCACCTCATGGTATTGCTCAACTACGACGCCATTGGAGGCTTAGGTAACTACGGGCCTAGCGCAGACGGCACTTACAGCAGGGATAACTTGTTTCATCGCATCGTGCGCGCTTGGGCCTGGGCAATTGGGTGTGCTGCACACGACATGTCAGGGTTGGTGCATGCCTGCCAGGACAAACTCAGTGGTCAGGTTTACCAGTGCATGGAGCGGCGCTTTCCTGATTCGATCAAGCCGGTGGTCTACGCCATGAGCTACTTGTGTAAGGAATACAGCAAGTCACAGGAGCTGAGGCAGGGCTTTGCAGTGTTTACCACCAGCCGAATCTGAGTACGGTCAGATAGGTGTTCAATATGCCTATTGTATGGTGCGGCAATGCCGCACTGTTCCTCACCAGAAAAGGAGTCTTTCGCATGAGCTACAGCGAGCATTGGCGCCGTGAGTTTCTCACTCGGCACCCTGAGTATGAAAGTCAGTCACAGGTAAGTTCGCAAGAGGCAGTGCAGCCGCCTGCGCCTGTAAGTTTCGTATTTCCCTTATCTACTTTTACAACGGCTAACTCTGAATTCTCGAATCAACTTCCTCAGCAAGGGCCCAGGAGACAACATATTCCCACGCAGGACCGCTCGATATCTTCAGACGTCCTCAGGCAAGTATGTTGTTTGCGCCAACGACTGAAGCTAACCCAGCAGGGGCTCGCCAAACAGTTGGGGATCAGCTCTCGCACCCTGCAGGACTGGGAGCAGGGGCGCCGACAGCCAAGCGGACCTGGTAGGGCCTTACTACTGCAATGGGTTGACCAGCAGGCGGCTCATGGCTGCTGAATTATTCAAGCGAAGGGTGCAGCCGAAAGGGGGGCTTGAGCGGATGTAGGGGGGAGTGCGGCTGCTATTTTTGCTATTAGTAGCAGGAATAGCAGCTGCAGTGGACCCTGGCAGATTCGATGGGGTGAAATCGCCAAGCACAAAATGCACGGCGATGTCTATAGATCTGCTTAGGGGGATGTGGCGTTTAGCACCTTCGACGACTTGGGGGTGGCAGGGGCTTTAGAGTCCTTTTCATCGAATCCGTAGCCGAAGAGGGTGTAGAAATGATCAAAGAAAACAGTAATAAACTAATGTTAAGAATTTTGCGTATGCGGCAGTTGCGAGAGCGTCTCGGGCTGAGTACGTCGACCATCTACGATCGCTTAAATCCAATGTCGCCTAGGTACGACTGCAGTTTTCCCAGACCGATTAAGTTGGGGGCGTCAGCTGTAGGTTGGATTGAGGAAGATGTTTGTCGGTGGATTGAGTCCCGAATTGCAGAAAGCCGAAATGTTTACAGCGTGAATTCTTGAGAGGGGTGGTTTATGAATTTTTCTAATGGTGTGTCAAGTTGGCTTCCTGTCCCAGGTGGAGCATTTCCAAGGTCTATGGCTTTGCCGATTATCGGGGCCGCAGTAGATGAAGCTGAGCGCAATATAATGGCCCCTCGGGCACTTATTTATTCAGCTGCGTTGCCAGCCATGGCGACTGCGGCTCAAGCTTCAATTGATGTCTGTAAACCAAATGGCCAAATCGGTCCGGTATCAATAATGGTGCTCACGGTGGCCAACTCTGGGGAGCGAAAGTCGACCGCAGAGAATGTATTTATGGGAGGCGTTCGGCGCTTTCAGGATGAGATGGATGTGATTTATCAATCAGAGCTCTCTGATTGGCGTGCGAAACAGTCGATCTGGGACGCTCGTCGAAAGGCTATCTTGAAAGAAACTCTACTATTGGATCAGTCGGAGGGGGGTGATCCGAATAAACAACTCATGGAGCATCAAGCCTGTGCGCCGATCAAGCCTAGGCGCTTCAAGTTGCTGTACGAAGATGCTACGTCGGAAGCTTTGTTTCTTGGGTTGCACCAGAACATTCCAGTAGCTGGACTTATCTCCAGTGAGGGCGGTGGCGTGCTGACGGGTAAGGCATTCAATGACCTCTCAAAACAGAATGCGCTATGGAGCGGGGATACCATAACGGTTGATCGTGTGTCGGCTGAAAGTTATGAGGTCAGAGGACGGTTGACGGTATCGTTAATGGTTCAAGAAAGTTCCTTTTTTAGCTATATGGAGAAAAACGGTGAAAAATCACGTGGGTCTGGCTTGTGGGCTAGGTTTTTGGTTTGCAGTCCAGAGTCTACTCAGGGGACTCGGTTTATTACGGAAGGCGCCGCGCGCTGGGATTGTTGTGACAGGTTTTCTGAGCGCGTCGGCGAGATCCTTAAAAGCAGTGTTGAGTTTCTAGCTGACCCCAAGAAGCCGAAGTTGGTGGTTAGGTTTTCTCTGGCGGCGATTCACCGGTGGGTCAGTATTTTTAATGGGGTGGAGGCGCAGATTAAGCCGGGAGGGCGATATTTTGGTATGGGGGATCATGCTTCCAAGTTGGCAGATAATATCGCCAGGGTTGCTGCTATATTTCATTTCTTCGAGAAAAAAGATGGAGACATAGCTGTGGAAACCTTGGAGGCAGCTATCGATGTTTGCTTTTGGTACTCCGATGAGTTTTTACGGATGTTTTCATTGCCACCTCAAGACGAAGCCGATGCTCTGGAATTGGATGATTGGTTGCAATTAAAGCGTGAGTCCGGTGAGCAGTTTGTGGCAAAAAACTTAGTTCTGCAAAAGGGACCTGGTCATTTGCGAAAAGTGAAGCGTCTAGATCCTGCTATTGAGGTACTCGTAGCGCAGGGGAAGGTGTTGATGTGTAAATTTGAAAATGTCACATACCTTAATCTTTTTCCTGAACGCTCCATGAGCAACATGAATACTAGATGTGTTCTTGCTCCTTTTAAACCTTCAATTTAGCGGGTGCATAGGGCCGAATGGTGTCGTGTAGCCTAAGGAGAAAGCTGGTGGATATATTTTGGCGCGTTTGGCTATGACAGAATGGGTCTACCGCGTCTCTCCTAACCTCAATCTCTCGAACCGCCCGGTGCGGACCCGCATGCCGGGTGGTGTGGCAGGGGAGCGGCCAGTGAATGGCCGTCCCCTATGCCGATTTAGATTAATATCTCTCATTGGGCGTTTTGAATGACGTCATCTACAGACCGGGCCTCTGTTAGCCGCTCTAGGTAGATTTGCAGTTGATCCATATCGCCAGTGGTCTCCAACGTTTCAATTGCTGACCTCGGCAGCGCTCCAAAGCGCTGCTTAAGTTGCAGAGCTAACGCTGTTCTCACGCCCTCAATCCGTCCCAAGGTACGTGCCGCATCGAGACTCATCTGGCGCGCTTCTTCCGTATCCCGCATGGGAAACGAGTGACGCAGGATATGTCCGAGTCTCTGACGGTCTGCCTGACGTTGGTTACCTCGCTTGCCATTATTGGAAAAACTAATCAGGAGTTCGAGCACCTCTTGCTTCAAGTCGTCGAGATTAGAGATATCCAGTATCTGGAACTCGCGGTTGGCATTGTAAATACGGGTCGCCATCGCATCGGCTACGTCTGTCTTATTTCTATTCGATAGTCCGGGGTTGTTATGGAGCATACCCTTGACCATGGTGTTAATAAGTTGAGAGGCCATCTTGCCGGAGGGCTTCATGTTTTTGGCATGTCCCCCCTTCGCGCCGCGCACGCTGTAATGTTTGCCCTCTAGGTTCTTGAGTGCTTCTAGCATCGCCAGGTGCCGATTGGCCAGCATCAAGGACGTGATCATATCCTGCAAGTAATGCTCATAGGCGGCGGTTGGGGCCGGCGTACTCTGTGGTGGCAGGTGTTTGTCGTGGATAAACTGCACATAGACTGCTTGACGCAGCGCAGTATCGGCATGTTCGACCAACTGTTCTTCAATCGCGACTTGGCCCTGCCGGATAGTCAGGTCGACCTGTTTATCCTGGCGAGGTTGTATCTCAAAACTTTCCATCCTTTCATACAGCGACTGCAATTGTTGATTTCGTGCAGGGGGAGGGGTGCCTAGCTGATTGAACACGCTCTCTACGACATTTCCAGCTTGAGTGAGCAGCATTGCCAGCGTGCCTACGTTCGGTCTTTCTGGGCTAGTCTGGCTGTAATTGCGGAATGACACGGGCACACCCTATCCTGGATTGAAGCGATAGAGTAGCAGCGATGTTTAGATGAGGGTGAATCACGTTTCTCGTATGGGCATATGCTCTTTGTGAGCAGGTATCTATTGGACTGCTGCTGCGTCGTAGTTACCTGTAAGCGCCGTCCCTACACATTGGCTGCGTGCTGCTCATGAGTGGGCTCTTGCAGCAGATCCTTAGAAGTTAAGTAATTGGCCCATCTGCCCATTAGGGCGCGTCGCTTGTCGAGAAAGTCAGTCCGAGAGTAGGCTCCCTCAGTCTGGTCGCGTTCGTCGTGAGCGAGAGCCATCTCGCAAACCTCGCGCGGGAATTGAGTGCATTCTCCCGCCCAGTCTCGAAATGATGATCGAAAACCGTGTCGCGTGACTTGTTTGTATTCCATGCCATGCAGAAGCGTTCTTACCGCGTTTGCATGCATGACCCCAGTCTTGCCCTGGCCAGGAAAAAGGAAAGGGCTTCCTTCATCTTGCGGAATGCTCTTCACCAGCTTTACGACTTCCTCGGCAAGCGGGATTACGAACGCTATACGCATTTTCATACGCTCATCTGGCAACGACCATGTCCCAGCTTCCAGATCAAACTCATCCCAACGTGCAAACCTCACCATGTGGGCGCGTGCGCTGGTCATGATCAGTAGTTGAGCGGCCAAGGACGCTGGTGTGGTGTTTGCGCTGAGTTTAGCCATCAGAGTGGGTACGTCCTGCCACCGCAATGCTTCAAAGTGCTCACGCTTCCGAGCCTTCTTCTTTTCAGCACGACTCAACAGATTGTCTAAATGCCCGCGCCAGCGAGCAGGGTTCTCACCTTGTCGTAGATTGCGTGCCTTGGCGGCGTCCAGGACTTGTTCGATCTGCCCGCGTACCTCGTCGGCGGTTCTAGTCTTAGTAGCCCAGATGGGTTGCAACACCTTGAGCACTTCGCGAGTTCCGATGTCTTCTGCTGACAGCTTGCCTATGTGATCGAACGCATACAGCTCCAGCTTTCGCAGCCAGCCTTTACGCCATTTATCCGACCATGCCGCGCCGTGAGCATCACGGTATTCCGTTGCGAGTGTCTCGAACTTCAGTTGCTTGGCTTCACTTGCACGCTGGGCTTCCCGTTGAGCGGCGCGCTCTATGTCGCGAGCGGCTAATGGGTCTATGCCGTCACTCAATTGGGTGCGTTTGGTGCTGGCATCTTGTCTGGCTTTCTTGAGACTGACCTCAGGGAATGAGCCCAGGCCCATCTCTCTGCGACGGCCTGCCAGCTGGAAGCGAAGTAGCCAGGATTTACGTCCGGTAGGTTTGACGACCAAGCGAAGTCCATCACCATCTTCATAGGTGCCAGGTTCGGTCAGGTTTTCGACTTGTTTCGGATTCAGCTTACCCATTGGATTTCCCCTGTCGTCCGTTTTGTCCCCCCACCTGTCCCCCCACTTCATCGTCGGATGAGGTCAAGTGGCGTTGAATGCCATCGGACAGGATAATGCCTGAAACCCCCGGAATAGCTAAGCTATCAGGAAGATTATCGGATGGGATAGGATTATTTCGGACAATTAAAAAGCCGGCTTGTGGCCGGCTTCTCGGGGACTGGCTTGGTTCATTTTTGGTAAACCGCGCCAGCCTTCAAAACGTACATCCGGATCTTGCGTCCGGCTGCGGGACTCGGCGAGAAAATCATCTGCCTTGTCGGGGCGATACGAGCCGCTGGGCGGGTCGATGCGCAAATGTGGGGCGCAGCATACGCAGGTTTGACGAGAATTCCCAGCAGGAAGTGCCAGTCAGAGCCAATTGGCCACTGTCCTTGGGGGCTCGCAGCGGCGTTTCGTCTGCTCAAAGAAACGGCAGAAGTGGCCTGCGTTTGTTCAGCGTTGACCACCAGAACACCCACCCCAGTACCCGAATGTTCTGTTCCTCCATTTGCGCGGGCCTTAAGGTTTCATCCGGATATTCGTCGCGGCTATGGCTGCGCAATCGCAGCGAATTTCCTGGCATGCGATGCAGGTATTTGATTCGCAGCATGCCGTCATGTTCGATCGCATAGATTTCGCCATCCACAATTTCGGTCAGCCCACGGTCAATCGCCAGGATGGAGCCGTCTTCGATTTTTTCTCCCATGCTGTTACCAATCATATGGGCGCAGATGGCGTCGATGGGGTTGATTTCCAGGGCTTCGAGGTGGCTGCGCGGTAAGCGAATGAAGTGTTCGCGGTCTTCGATGACGTGGGTTTTGTTGGACCCCGGCGCTGTGGCCACTTCTTTGAAGAACGCTAGTTCTACGTCGGTAGGTTCGACCACGGTGTAGACACCGCGAATGGCCTGGGCGTCGTACGTGCTGCCGGATTCATCGGCCAGGCGCAGGTGCGCGGCGTCTTTCGGGCCTTCGCCGGTTTTCAGCCATTCGCTGTTGACGGACAGGATTCTGGCGACTTCTTCCATGCGGTAGGCGGGCACGCCGCGCTTGTACCAGTTGTGGACGTTTTGTGCCGCTTGCGTATTCAGGAATACGCCGAATGCCGTCGTCGAAATGTTCGCCTCTGCGAGGAGCTTTCTGAGTCGTGGACCGCTAGTGTTCTTTTTCATGAGCGCGAGTCTACTGGCGCTGCATAAGGCTTTGAATCAACGTGCCGTTCAAATTTGGCGGGAAATTTAAGACGGGATGTAAGACGTATTTGTGGGAAATTAAACAGAAAAAAACCAAAGCGACCCGCTGATAAACAGGTTGTTTAAATTGCTTTGTAAGCGCCCATAAAAAACCCCGGATCTCCGGGGTTTTTCTTGCCACTTGCAGGCATAAGCCTGCAGTCGCGCTTAGCCTTTGTAGGCAGCAACCGACTTGGTGATCGCAGCACGGGCGGCGTCTGCGCCGTCCCAGCCTTCGATCTTGACCCATTTGCCTTTTTCGAGATCTTTGTAGTTCGCGAAGAAGTGCTCGATCTGCTGAATCAGCAGAGCTGGCAGGTCGGTGTATTCCTTCACGTCGACGTACAGCTGGGACAGCTTGTCGTGTGGGACTGCGATGACTTTGGCATCGCCGCCGCCGTCGTCGGTCATGTTCAGGATGCCGACTGGACGCGCGCGGATCACCGAGCCTGGAGCAACCGGGTAAGGGGTCACTACCAGCACGTCGAGGGGATCACCGTCGTCAGCCAGGGTGTTCGGGATGTAACCGTAGTTGGCCGGGTAGAACATTGGGGTGGCCATGAAACGGTCAACGAACAGGCAATCGCTGTCTTTGTCGATTT
>NZ_JBOIBY010000112.1:0-4029 GCF_050739655.1 Pseudomonas sp.
CTTGAATCATGGCGCGCGTTTCAGGATAAACGCGTCGCCTTGAGGTTCTTCGCGAGCAAGCTCGCTCCTACAAGGATTTTGCAGTGTTTCGACGTTAGCGCAGAAGAAAAGGCACCGCATCACCCAATAAAAAAATGCCCCGTATCGATTGATACGGGGCATTTCGTTTTTTGCTCGATCGGCCCGCTTGTGACGGTCCGATGAAGTTTAAGCCAAGGCTTCTTCGCGCTTGCCCAGCAAGCGATCACAAGCCACGGCGACCACCAAGGTCATCACCGACGGCACCAGCCACGCCAACCCTTGCTCGCTCAGCGGCAAATGGGCCAGTTGTGTTGGCATCCAGTCCGCCAGACCCGCGCCTTTGAGGGCATCGATCAGGCCAAAAATGAACGACACCAGCATCACCGGCCCAACAATACGACCCTGCTCATGCCAGAAGTCCTTACAGAAGCTCAGCGCTACCAGGGCGATGCATGGCGGGTAGATCGCGGTCAGTACCGGGATCGAGAACGCAATCAGCTTGGTCAGGCCCAGGTTGGACACCAGCAGCGAGAACACTGCGAGGATGATCACCAGTGTCTTGTATGACATTGGCAGTACACGGCTGAAGTACTCGGCGCAGGCGCAGGTCAGGCCGACCGCCGTCACCAGGCACGCCAACGAGATCAGCACCGCGAGGAAACCGCTGCCCAGAGATCCGAAGGTGTGCTGTACGTAGGCGTGAAGTACCGCCGCACCATTGGTCGCGCCGGCGGCCACTTCATGGCTGCCAGAACCGAGGCGGAACAGGCTGACGTACACCAACGCCAGACCCACGCCGGCAATCAGCCCGGCGATGATTGCGTAACGGGTAATCAGCGCCGGGGACTCGACACCGCGAGACCGAATGGCATTGACGATTACGATGCCGAACACCAACGCGCCGAGGGTATCCATGGTCAGGTAACCATTGATGAAGCCTTGGGAAAACGGTGCCGCAACGTATTCTGGTGTTGCCTGGCCAATATCACCTGCTGGCAAAGCGAATGCCGCGATGCCGAGAACGGCCAGGGCGATAATCTTCAATGGCGCAAGGAAACGTCCTACGGTATCCAGCAGACGACCCGGATAAAGCGAGATGAAGAACACCAGCAGGAAATACACCGAACTGTAGAGGAACAGTGCCAACGGGCTCTCACCGGTCAGCGGCGCCAGGCCTACTTCAAACGAAACGGTCGCAGTACGCGGAGTCGCGAACAGCGGACCCACGGCGAGATAGCACGCCGCTGCCAACAGGCCACCGGCCACCTTACCGATCGGGCTGCTCAATGCATCCATGGCGCCACCGACCTTGGCCAGGGCCACAACGGTGATCACCGGCAAACCGACCGCGGTAACCAGAAAGCCCAGCGCTGCCATCCAGACATTAGGCCCGGACTGCAAACCGACGATAGGCGGGAAGATGATGTTGCCAGCGCCCACGAACAGGGCAAACGTCATAAAACCAAGTGCCAGGATGTCCTGGCCTTTCAACACTTTCATTAAGGAAATACCACACTACTGAATCGGAATTTAGAGAGGGATTTCCCTATGGGTGAGGGAAATGCTGTCAGTCCGTATAAGACCGACCCTTTTAGCGCGTTGCTGCCTTGTGGGCGTGCGGACGCAAAAATGGCGAGTAGCCTAACGAATTTGGGTGAAAAACGCACTATTGCAGGGCGAACATTCCGATCTACGACATTTTTGTGTCGCAGAAAGGCAGTTTCAAGCTCCAAGCTCCAAGCTCCAAGCACTGAACGTGGCCGCACTGGATTCGCTTGCAGCTTGAAGCTTGAGGCTTGCAACTACTCCTAAAACACAAAGGCCACCCGAAGGTGGCCTTTGTTTGGTGAAGCGTCAGCTAAGCGCGAGGCTTACTTGACTGCCCAACCAGTCAGCTCGGCCAGGGCCTTGCCGATGTCTGCCAGCGAACGCACGGTTTTAACGCCTGCGTCTTGCAGAGCAGCGAATTTCTCGTCTGCAGTGCCTTTGCCGCCAGAGATGATTGCGCCAGCATGGCCCATGCGCTTGCCCGGAGGAGCAGTCACACCAGCAATGTAGGAAACAACTGGCTTGGTCACGTGTGCCTTGATGTAGGCAGCCGCTTCTTCTTCAGCCGAACCGCCGATCTCACCGATCATTACGATCGCTTCGGTCTTCGGGTCTTCCTGGAACAGCTTCAGGATGTCGATGAAGTTCGAACCCGGGATCGGGTCACCACCGATGCCGACGCAAGTCGACTGACCGAAACCGGCGTCAGTAGTTTGCTTAACAGCTTCGTAGGTCAGGGTGCCGGAGCGGGAAACGATACCGACCTTGCCTGGCAAGTGAATGTGACCTGGCATGATGCCGATCTTGCACTCGCCTGGAGTGATCACGCCTGGGCAGTTAGGGCCGATCAGGATAACACCCAGCTCGTCGCACTTAACTTTAGCGTCCAGCATGTCCAGGGTAGGAATGCCTTCGGTGATGCAGACGATCAGCTTGATGCCGCCGAAAGCAGCTTCCAGGATCGAATCTTTGCAGAAAGGAGCCGGAACGTAGATCACGCTGGCGGTAGCGCCAGTGGCTTCTACAGCGTCTTTCACGGTGTTGAACACTGGCAGACCCAGGTGCTCGGTGCCGCCTTTGCCTGGAGTTACACCACCAACCATCTTGGTGCCGTACTCGATGGCTTGCTGGGTGTGGAAACTACCTTGCGAACCGGTAATACCCTGGCAGATAACTTTGGTGTCTTTATTGATCAGGACGCTCATTATTTGCCCTCCGCAGCTTTGACAACTTGTTGAGCAGCGTCGGTCAGGCTGGTAGCAGCGATGATGTTCAAACCGCTTTCTGCCAGTACTTTAGCGCCCAGCTCAGCGTTGTTACCTTCAAGGCGAACAACAACCGGGATTTTCACGCCGACTTCTTTCACAGCGCCGATGATGCCTTCGGCAATCATGTCGCAACGAACGATGCCGCCGAAGATGTTAACCAGTACTGCAGCGACGTTGGTGTCGGACAGAATGATCTTGAACGCTTCGGTAACGCGTTCTTTGGTAGCACCGCCGCCCACGTCCAGGAAGTTGGCTGGCTTGCCGCCGTGCAGGTTGACGATGTCCATGGTACCCATGGCCAGGCCAGCACCGTTGACCATGCAACCGATGTTGCCTTCCAGCGCTACGTAGTTCAGTTCGAACTTGGCAGCGTGCGCTTCGCGCGGATCGTCTTGCGACGGATCGTGGAAAGTCTTCAGCTTAGGCTGACGGTACATGGCGTTGGCGTCGATGTTGATCTTGGCGTCCAGGCAGTGCAGATCGCCGTCAGCCTTGATCACCAGCGGGTTCACTTCCAGCAGGGCCAGATCGTGATCCTTGAACAGTTTGGCCAGACCTACGAAGATCTTGGCGAACTGGGCAACTTGCTTGCCTTCCAGACCCAGCTGGAATGCCAGCTCGCGACCCTGGAATGGCTGAGCGCCAACCAGCGGATCGATAGTGGCTTTCAGAATTTTTTCTGGAGTGTCGTGAGCGATTTTCTCGATGTCCACGCCACCTTCGGTGGAAGCCATGAACACGATACGACGGCTCGAACGGTCAACGACAGCGCCCAGGTACAGCTCTTTAGCGATATCAGTGCACGATTCAACCAGGATCTTGGTGACTGGCTGACCATTGGCGTCAGTCTGGTAAGTCACCAGACGCTTGCCCAGCCACTGCTGAGCGAAGGCTTTGGCGTCTTCTTTGCTGCGAACCAGCTTAACGCCGCCCGCTTTACCGCGACCACCAGCGTGGACCTGGGCTTTGACAACCCACTCGCTGCCGCCGATTTTGTCGCAAGCTTCTGCTGCTGCTTCCGGGGTGTCTACCGCGTAACCGGTGGATACTGGCAGGCCGTACTCAGCGAACAGCTGCTTACCCTGATACTCGTGAAGATTCATGCTTATTACCGTCTTCGTTAGGTACTGCGCATTCGGTGCTGCACTCATTCAAGTGCCGCACCACCTGTGACTGCTGCTTGCATAGCCTT
>NZ_JBOIBY010000113.1:0-16185 GCF_050739655.1 Pseudomonas sp.
CTTTTGATCTTGCTTCTTAAAAATCAAAATCAAAAGATCGCAGCCTGCGGCAGCTCCTACCTGGGGAACGTGTTTAGAGGTTGAGCAGCATCTCATGCCATACCATGCCGCCATGGTCGGAGGCCGATGGTTTGATGTAGGCAAACCCGAACCCGGCGTACAGCGGAATATGCCGCTCCTTGCACATCAGATGAATGGTCGCCTTGTCCATGCCGCGCATACGCTCAATGAATTCGCCCATCAAGCGCTTCGCCAGACCCTGCCCCTGATAATCCGGATGCACCACCACCGACATGATCACCACGTTGGGACCGGCCGGGTCATGGCCGATCAGTTCCTTGAACGCTTCGTCCGACATCTCCACCTGGAACGCCGCACCGGAATTGATGAAACCGGCAACCACGCCGTCCACTTCAGCGACGATAAAACCCTCAGGCCAGGTGGCGATGCGGGTGGCGATTTTCTCCCGGGTGGCGGCTTCGTCGCCCTCGTAGGCAACGGTTTCGATGGCGTAGCAGCGGTCAAGGTCAGCAGGCGTGACATTGCGAATAACGGTGTTCATGGCAGCTCGGAAATCAGCGAGGGAATGGCCGGGATCATAAATCAGTGGCTGCGCCACATCGAGAGACGAATCGGCTGATCCGTCTCTCGATGCCTGTTTACGCCTTGATGGGCAGCCAGATTTCCAGCTTGCCGGTGTTGAGCTTCGGGTTGAAGTCTTCGCTATAGCGTTCGAATTCCGGGGCATCCAACAATTCGCGCCCGGACTGCGGCAGCCAGGTGCCATGGATGTGCTGGAAGGTTTGCGGCAAGGCGCTCAGCGGTCCCTTGTGTTCGAACACCACGTAGTGCTGGGGCTGAACCTCGACCCAACGGTACGTGTCCGGCAAGTCGTCGAGTTTGCTGATCTCGACCCCGGCGATGTAATCGAAGCCGCCCTTGCCGTCGAAATTACAGCAGACGCCGTAGGTCACTTCACCTTTTTGACCCGGCACATTGCCGATGTGTGGGCTGAATTTTTCCCAAAGCGCGGGAATGCCTTGAACGGTTTGTTGGGTGAATTTTCCGCCAAGCCCTGCAATCAGCCGGAAGTGACCGTGCTCAAAACGTGGCTCGGACACTTCGACGCGTGTTTGCTCATCCATGACTCGACTCCTGGTGCGAAAGTGGGTTCGGCAGGGAGTATAGAAGCCAAATCCGATTCGCCCAATTACAGGGCGTGCAACTGCTCGACGGCGCCGCTACCAACAAACTCGTTATAGCCAGATAGGATCACGTAGACCGCGAAATAGCAGAAGATCGCCGCCGAAGCCATGTAGGAGTAGCGCAGCAGCTTATCGCCAAGCAGCTTGCCGCCGTGGCTTGCGGCAAAGCACAGGCCGGCGGACCACAGCAGGCCGGCGCAGAGGAAGCCGCCGAGGAACAAGGCTGAACTCAATGGGCCACCACCACCGGAACGGGCGATCAGCGTGCCGCCCACCGCAGCAAACCAGAGGATGGCGCTGGGCGACGACATGGCGAGGAAAATCCCACGCAGGAATTCCTTGCGATGGGAGTTATGGCCGACCTCGGCGGTTTGGGCCAACTGCGCCTCATGATGGATTGCCGAATAAATCATCTTCGCCGCGAAGTACACCAGCAGCGCCGAACCACCGATCCACAGCACCCAACGCACGGTTTCGTATTGCAGCAGAACGGTCATGCCGGCCAGCGCCAGTACCGCGTAAATCAGGTCGCCGACGCAGGTGCCCAAGCCCAGGGCGAAGCCTTGAAAATAGCCGCGTTGCATCGCCAGGGTGATCATTGCAATGTTGGCCACGCCTATATCCAGGCACAGCGAAAGGCTCAGCAAAAAGCCGCTGGTGAATTCCATCTAACCCTATCCTTCGGAAAAATTTGTTTACATCGAGGCTGGACAGTCTGTCACAGCTGCCCTTACATTGCGCCACAGGTCACCGCAGTGACCAGCGTCGCTCGGACGGTTCCGGGCGCTTACGTTATCCGAGGCAACAATGGCCGAACAAGGTTCGCCGCGCCGCTTTGCGCGCATAGATCGACTCCCCCCTTACGTTTTCAACATCACTGCCGAGCTGAAGATGGCCGCCCGTCGTCGTGGCGAAGACATCATCGACTTGAGCATGGGCAACCCCGACGGCGCCACGCCGCCGCACATCGTCGAAAAACTGGTCACCGTCGCCCAGCGCGAAGACACCCACGGCTACTCGACGTCCAAGGGCATCCCGCGTCTGCGCCGGGCGATTTCCAACTGGTACAAGGAACGCTACGAGGTCGACATCGACCCGGAAAGCGAAGCCATTGTGACCATCGGTTCGAAGGAAGGCCTGGCGCATTTGATGCTGGCGACCCTGGACCAGGGCGACACCGTACTGGTGCCGAACCCCAGCTACCCGATTCACATCTACGGTGCCGTGATTGCCGGCGCCCAGGTGCGCTCGGTGCCGCTGGTGCCGGGCGTGGATTTTTTCGCGGAACTGGAACGGGCGATCCGTGGCTCGATTCCAAAACCGAAGATGATGATCCTCGGCTTCCCGTCCAACCCTACCGCGCAGTGCGTGGAACTGGACTTCTTCGAACGGGTGATCGCCCTCGCCAAGCAATACGACGTGCTGGTGGTGCATGACCTGGCTTACGCCGACATCGTCTACGACGGCTGGAAAGCCCCGTCGATCATGCAGGTGCCAGGCGCCAAGGACATTGCGGTGGAATTTTTCACCCTGTCCAAGAGCTACAACATGGCGGGCTGGCGCATCGGCTTCATGGTCGGCAACCCGGAACTGGTCAACGCCCTGGCGCGGATCAAGAGCTACCACGACTACGGCACCTTCACCCCGCTGCAAGTGGCGGCCATCGCCGCACTGGAAGGCGATCAGCAATGCGTGCGCGACATCGCCGAGCAATACCGGCAGCGCCGCAACGTGCTGGTCAAGGGTCTGCATGAACTGGGCTGGATGGTGGAAAACCCGAAAGCGTCGATGTACGTCTGGGCCAAGATTCCCGACGCTTATGCTCACCTGGGCTCATTGGAGTTCGCCAAGAAGCTGCTGGCCGAGGCCAAGGTCTGCGTCTCGCCGGGTGTCGGGTTTGGTGAGTATGGCGATGACCACGTGCGCTTCGCCCTGATCGAAAACCAGGACCGGATTCGCCAGGCTGTGCGCGGGATTCGCGGGATGTTTCGGGCGGATGGATTAATAAGCAAATAACCACCTGTAGGAGCTGCCGCAGGCTGCGATCTTTTGATCTTGCTTCTAAAAATCAAAAGATCGCAGCCTTCGGCAGCTCCTACAACATCACCCACAAAAAAACCGCATCGCTGCGGTTTTTTTGTGTCTGCGTTTCGGTTTAAACGAACAGCGACAACAACAGAATAAAGCCCAAGCCCACCACCGACAGAATGGTCTCCATCGCGGTCCAGGTCTTGAAGGTCTCGGCAACGGTCATGTTGAAGTACTGCTTGACCAGCCAGAAACCGGCGTCGTTCACGTGGGACAGGATCAACGAACCGGCACCGGTCGCCAGCACCAGCAGTTCACGGTTCACACCCGGCATCATCCCCACCACCGGCACCACGATGCCCGCGCCAGTAATGGTCGCCACGGTTGCAGAACCTGTCGCGATACGGATCACCGCTGCCACCAGCCAGGCCAGCAGGATTGGCGAGATCTGCGCGGCAACCGCCATGTGGCCGATCACGTCACCCACGCCGCTGGTCACCAGCATCTGCTTGAAGCCACCACCGGCACCGATGATCAGGATGATCGCGGCGGTAGGCGCCAGGCTCGCATCCAGCCATTTGAGGATTTGCTGGGAGCCAATGCCCTGCTTGTAGCCGAAGGTGTACAGCGACAGCAGCAACGCCAGCAGCAGTGCCGAGATCGGGTGACCGATCAGGTCCATGAAGGTGCGGAAGAAGTTGCCGTCTGGCAGTACCACGTCAGCAAAGGTCTTGAGCAGCATCAGGAACACTGGCGACAGCACAGTGATCAGAGTGATTCCAAAGCTCGGCAGATCGGCCGAATCCGACTCGCGCGCCAGTTGATCCACCAGTTCCTGATTCGGATGACCGGGAATGTGCTTGGCAATGAACGTACCGAAGATCGGACCCGCGATGATGGCGGTTGGCAGCGCAACGATCAGACCATAAAGGATGGTTTTACCGATGTCGGCACCGAACACACCAATCGCCAGCAGCGGACCCGGGTGCGGTGGCACCAGGCCGTGGACTGCGGACAGACCGGCCAGCAACGGGATACCGATCTTGATGATCGACACACCGGTGCGACGGGCGACGATGAACACCAATGGAATCAGCAGCACGAAGCCGATTTCAAAGAACAGCGGGATACCGACCAGGAACGCGGCGAACATCATTGCCCACTGCACTTTGTCCTTGCCGAAGGCGCGGATCAGGGTCTGGGCGATTTGATCCGCCCCGCCCGACTCAGCCATCATTTTGCCGAGCATGGTGCCCAACGCCAGGATGATCCCGACGAAACCGAGGACGCCACCAAAGCCGTCCTGGAACGCCTTGATGATGGTGCCAATCGGCATGCCGGAGGTCAGCCCGAGGAAGGCTGCGGCAATGATCAGGGCAATAAAGGGGTGAAACTTGAACTTGGTAATCAGGACGATAAGCCCGATCACCGTAACCACTGCATCAAGCAGCAGGAACGTCTCGTGGGACATGCCAAACATTAGGGGTGTCTCCTGGTTGTTGTTGTTATTAAAGCGGGTAATTCGAAAGCCATAAGGACAGCGCTATCTCGTGAAGCAAAAATTAGCCGGCGCGTTTCAGGCCGTTCTCGAGCCACCAGTGGTGTGCCTGAACCGCCAACTGATCGACGCTGTGGGTCGATGCATCGAGGGCCAGGGTCAATGGCTCGCCGACGGGGGATTCGAGGGTGGCGAACTGGCTGTCGATCAGCGTCGATGGCATGAAGTGGCCGGGCCGGTGGGAAACACGATCGGCGGCAACTTCCGGGGTCAGTTCCAGGAACACGAAGCCCAGGCCAGGCAAGGCGCTGCGCAGACGTTCGCGGTAGATGTGCTTGAGGGCCGAGCAGGTCAGCACCGGGCGCTGGCCCAGGGCGTCGATACGGCGCAACTCATCGCACAGGCTGTCGAGCCAGCCGGCACGGTCTTCATCGTTCAGGGGGATACCCGCGCTCATCTTTTCGATATTGGCGGCAGGGTGGAAAGAGTCGCCTTCAATGGCAGTGGCGCCGCTCAAATGGCACAGGGCCTCGCTGACGCACGTTTTGCCGCAACCGGCGACACCCATGATGACCAGGGCGGTGATGGGATGATTCATGTAACACCTCAGCGCGCAGACAGCGCTACCTTTGCCAGTTATGACACTAGACCAAAAGCAGAAGTTGCCGACGCCTTTCTTGTCATTTTATGGGTTGAAGCATGTTCGTTCCCAATGCCAAAAAGCGAGGATCAGGCGAACCCCCACTAACGCATTTGCAGCTGCATCGAGACAGCGCTACCTTAGTGCCTTGAATTTTGTTTGGCAAGCCGTCGATGAATCCAACTAAAAACGATAAAAATACTCGCACCACTGGCCGACCTACCCTGAATGAAGTCGCCCGTCTGGCCGGCGTCAGCCCGATTACCGCCTCCCGCGCCCTGCGCGGTGTCAGCACGGTGGCCACGGAACTGGTGGAGAAAGTCCAGAAAGCGGCGCTTGAACTCAACTATGTGGTCAACCCTGCTGCCCGCGCGCTGGCCTCGGCTCAGAGCCATTCGGTGGTTGTGTTGGTGCCGTCGTTATCCAACCTGCTGTTCATCGACACCCTGGAAGCCATTCATCAGGTTTTGCGCCCCAAGGGCTTTGAAGTGCTGATCGGCAACTTCCACTATTCCCGCGATGAAGAAGAAAACCTGCTGCGCAACTACATGGCTTATCAGCCGCGCGGCTTGTTGCTCACCGGTTTCGATCGTACGGAAAGCTCTCGGCGAATGATCGAAGCCAGCAACATTCTGTGCGTGTACATGATGGAGCTGGACAGCGCCGCCGGGCTCAATTGCGTCGGTTTCTCGCAACTGGCTGCCGGCGAAACCGCCGCCGAACATTTGCTGTCCCGCGGCCGCAAGCGCCTGGCCTACATCGGCGCGCAGCTGGATCAACGCACATTGCTGCGCGGTGAGGGTTTCCGTCGCGCCCTGCAGAAGGCTGGTCGCTATGACCCGGCCCTGGAAGTGCTGACACCGCGCCCGTCTTCCGTCGGCCTGGGAGGCGAATTGTTCCTGCAGATGATCGCCAGCCATCCCGATGTTGATGCCGTCTTCTTCGGCAACGACGACCTGGCCCAGGGCGCATTGCTCGAAGCGATGCGAACTGGGATCAAAATCCCCGAACAAGTGGCGATTCTCGGTTTCAACGACCTGCCAGCGTCGGCGCACATGGTTCCGCGCCTGAGCAGCATCAGTACACCGCGGGAGGCCATTGGGCGACGTGCGGCTGAACAAATGTTGACGTTGATGGCCGGTAATACAGTGGCCAAGCCCGTGCAGGATATGGGGTTTGAGTTGAAGGTGCGCGAGAGTACTTAAAGCTGAGGGCCACCCCAAAATAGGCTCTTAACCCTTACCGAATATTGGGATATCCCCGTCATTACGTCTGAAAAGTGACGGGGAACACGCAGGTTTTGTGTTTAAAAAATCAGCAGCCTCTTCCTAAGTCCTACAGACTTTTCCTTTTTTCTGGCGACATCTAGTAATGCTATCGAATGCTATTAAGCTTCTGGCTATCGAGGACCTGAAGCTGCATTCGCCGCCCCGAGAATTTATCGTTGCGAGAGGCGATCGCATCCAGATTGGCTGAGTTGCTTACTTCCGGAAACGATAGAAAAAGCCTCTCAACAAATAGTAGCCAGTCCCTCATAAGCCACACATCACTGGAACCTTACAAACCAGTACATCGTCTGCGAACGCTGTAGTGGCCTCATGCTGCCTGAAAAAGGAGAAGCCAATGTTTTACAAAGGTGAATGGAACCGTGAAGAGCTTGATTACCAAGCCTTGGTCGATCAATGGCATGTGGTCGCGCTAAGCGATGATCTGGATACAAGCAAACCTAAGGCAGTCCGCTTATTAGGTGAAGATTTGGTCCTGTGGCGCGACGAGGTCGGAGGCATACACGCGTGGAAGGACTACTGCGGTCACCGCGGGGCTAGATTATCTCTGGGTTGTATCAAGCAAGGCCAAATCGAATGTCCATATCACGGGTGGCGATATGACCGTCATGGCAACTGCAAACTTGTTCCGGCTCATCCAGATCGCGCCGGACCTTCATCTGAACGACTAATTTTTCGTCATTTTGCTCAAGAGAAATTCGGATTTATATGGGTGAGTCTGAAACAGCCTGATCGCCCGCTACCCGAATTCTCTCAGTGGGAAGACAATAGCTACCGGAAGTTTTTTGCTGGTCCATATCACTACAAAGCAAATGCATTACGCGCTCTGGAAAACTTCATTGATGCGTCACATTTCCCATTTGTCCACGCCAATCTCAACGGGCTGCCAGATGCTCCTGAGCCGTTAAAGAAATACACCGTCAATCTGGATGACAGAGGCTTACATTCCAGTGAAATAAGTGTATTCCAACCCTATGGTGATCATCGGGCGATCCCCGTGACCGCACGTTATAAATATTCGGTATTCAATCCGACCACCGCTTACTTCAAAAAGAAGACTGGTGAAACCGAGAGATTCTGCACTTTTTTCAATGCCACCCCAGTTGATGAAACCGAGTGTTATATCTGGCTGATCGTAGCCATCAATTTCGGCCCTGACCTTAGCCTGGAACAGATTCTCTCTCGCCAGAACATCGTGTTTGAACAGGACCGACACATTGTCGAGTCGCAGCGTCCTGCCCGTTTGCCGCTGGACCCGAAAGCCGAAATGCATGTTAGTAGCGATCGTATGGGAATTGAGTACCGGCGCTGGCTGAAACATCTTGGAGAGGTTTCTAGAGATCGTCGTTTAACGCAAATGATCCATCCCGTTTCGTTATGACAAGGAAGCCTAAACATGAGCATTGACACGATAGAGTTCTTCAGCGGGCGTGAATCAAACGCCCGTACTTATGCGCGGAATATTCAGCGGATTTTCACCCATGGGAATTTAGCTCAGGTACAGGATAGTGACGGCAGAAAATACATCGACTGCCTTTCGTGCGCTGGGGCTCTTGCCTTGGGTCACAACCACCCTTTCGTACAGGAGCGCGTCATCGACTTCCTGCGGTCAGGACAGTTGCAACAAGCATTGGATCTAGCGACACCGGCCAAATTTCAATTTATGAACGAGTTGTTTGCAGCTCTACCCTCGGATTTTGCTTCACAAGCCAAACTCCAGTTTTGCGGCCCCACAGGAGCAGATGCGGTTGAGGCTGCGTTGAAACTTTTCAAGACAGCAACTGGTCGCCGCCCAGTTTTGGTGTTTCAAGGTGCATACCATGGAATGAGCCATGGCACCATGGGGATGATGGGCAATCTGACGCCAAAACAAGCGATCAGTGGCATGCCATCGGAAATTCAATTTTTGCCCTATCCGTATACCTATCGCAGCCCTTTCGGCGCCCAAACTAATGCTCTCGAAACCGAACGCTTAAGCTTGATGTTTCTAGAGAACGTGCTCAGCGATCCTGAAAGCGGCGTGTGTAAGCCAGCAATGGTCTTGCTCGAAGCCATACAGGGCGAGGGAGGGTGTATCCCAACCAGTGCCAACTGGCTACGTCAAGTCAGGGAGATCACCGAACGTCATCAAGTGCCATTGGTAATTGATGAAATTCAATCCGGAATTGGTCGTAGTGGCGACATGTTTGCCTTCGAACATGCGGGCATCATTCCCGACGCCATTCTGCTATCCAAAGCCATCGGCGGCGGCTACCCACTTTCACTGCTGGTTTATCAGGAAAAGTACGACACATGGAAGCCCGGCGCCCATGCAGGTACCTTTCGGGGGAACCAGATAGCACTGATCAGTGGTGCCGCTACCCTGGAATTTATCCGGCGCGAGCACCTGCTGGAACATGTCCATGAAGTAGGTAACTTACTTCGTGAAGGGTTGCTGGATTTGAAAGAAAGCTTTCCTTGCATTGGCGAGGTTCGTGGGCGTGGACTTATGCTCGGCATGGAATTAATAGTGCCGACCGCAATCCCAGATGCGCTGGGCCATCCCCCACCAGCGGGGGCGTTGGCGAATGAAGTTAAAAAAGCCTGCCTGGAAGAGGGCCTGATCATCGAAAGCGGAGGTCGGCAGGGTGCCGTCCTTCGCTTCCTGCCACCTCTGATAATTACCCGTGTAGAAGCTTGTAAAATTGTCGAACGTCTGAGTCGAGCATTGAATCGTCACGCGCCTGCCAAGTCTTTGAACCGTAAATTCCAAGTTCACGTGGAGGCAAAGTCATGATCTCCTCCACGCAAATACTGGACGTACTTGGCATCGGCTTCGGCCCCGCAAACATTGCCTTGGCTATCGCTCTTGAGGAGCTGGCGCCAACGTTGACTACGCGCTTTATGGAGAAGCGATCCGATCCTCTTTGGCAGCCGAATATGCTGCTGCCTGGGTCAGACATTCAAAATCATCCTCTACGTGATCTGGTAACACCTCGCAATCCTCGCAGCCGCTATTCCTTCACTAACTTTTTATATGAAAACCAACGACTTTACGAACACCTGAATTTGCCACTGCACTACCCCTTGCGACTGGAGTACGCACAGTACGTATCCTGGGTAGCCAGATTCTTTGAAGACCAAGTCAATTACAGCAGCGAAGCCGTATCAATCGAGTTAGTGAAAGGCGGATCTGAAGAAGGTACGAATCACTACCGGGTCTACTCAGCCGATGGTCAGGTTTATCGCACTCGCAGCCTAGTCCTGGCTCCAGGAAGAACACCGTACATCCCGGATCCTTTTACGAAAATCATCGATGCACGAATACAACATCTGAATAATTATCTTCCAGCTCTGCAGGAAGCCATCGAAAGCACCGCCGGTGAATGCCGTGTGGCTGTGATCGGTGGAAGCCAAAGCGCTGTCGAGATATTGCTGCACGCCAGTGAGCACGCGGGCGTAAAGGAAGTCGTTGGGTACACCCGAAACTTCGGTTACCGGCAAAAAGACACGAGCCCTTTTTCGGATGAGGTTTACTTCCCTGAATTCGTTGATACGTTTCACCGAGCAAATCCTGAACATAAAAGCAGGCTTCGTCGGGAGCTGCTCCATACCAACTATTCAGCCTCTGATATCGATGTACTTGATCGGCTATATATAAAACGGTACGAGCAGTACTTGCGCAATGAACAAGGGCTTGAGATCAAAAACTGTCATGAAGTTACCGCATGCGATGCGAGGACAGATGGCATCGAAGTAAAGAGCCGACAATTTCTAGAGGGCAAGACCTCTCGAAAAACCTTTGACCTTGTAATTCTGGCTACGGGGTTCCTCGATTTGGGCTCTGGTGAGCGTCAAGAGCCCTACCCACCTCTTCTGGCCGCTCTGGCAAGCAACCATGACGGTATGCAAATAGCTCGCGATTACAGGCTTGAACTGGACGGTCATTTGCCAACCTACCTCAATGGGCTATGCGAATCCTCTCACGGGATGGGCGATGCGGGATCGTTCAGCCTGCTGGCCCTGCGCTCTAAAGCCATTGTTGAATCGCTTGTCGCCCTTCTGCCCACTCGGGTCGAGAACCAGCGCCATGCCTGAGAAAAGCCTTTCTCGATTACTGGCCGCCCCCTCCGTATGGCAAGCAGAGTGGCAATGTAAAACCGTGCACTCGACCCAGCTCCCATTCGAAAGCGATGTAGTTGTGATCGGAGCAGGTCTCGGGGGGCTTTCTGCTGCATTACATGCTTTGAACTATGGATGCTCGGTGACAGTGCTTGAGGCACAGCAGATAGGGGCTGGAGCCAGCGGGCGTAACTCGGGCTTCGTGGTCCCGATCCCTTCTCGACAAACACCGAACTCTTTGAGCAAGTATCTCGGAGATGGCACTGGACACTTCACTCGCGCGCTTCAGCATGCCTGCGGAGATCTCCTCTCCTGCTCAATTGCGATGCCAAACCAAAGTGGCTGGATGCAACCGTATGCAAACCACTGCGAGCAAAAAATGCTCGCCGTAGCCAATGGCTGGAGAAACCTCGGAATTACAGTAGAAGTAGCAGATTGCGAACGGATGCAGAACGACTTGGGGACTTTGCACTATCGCGGAGGCCTGTGCTTTCCCGAGGGGGGCGTAATCAACCCTTTTGCTTTAGTGCAAGCAATGGCAAACCAAGTTACCAGTCGTGGAGGAGTGATTGTGGAAGGTTGTCCAGTTCTACAGGTCAATCCATATGCCACTTACGTAGGAATTTTTACTCCGCTGGGGGAACTTAAAGGAAATCGAGTTTTAGTTGCCGGCAATGCCTATGGCACTCACGCAAGTCGTATGACTCGCCAGGCCGTAAGCCAAATGACACTAATCCTTGCTACGTTTGCGATGCCGGAGGATTGGCTCGAACTTGGTGCGATGCCATTTTCGGACAATCGAATAGACATGTGGTTTTTTCGAAAGCTTGAAAAATCCCGAGTTCTAACTGGTTGCTTTGCAACGCCTTTGACTCAGTCAACGGATCAATATTGTTCCCTACTTACAGAGCGACTTCATACTATTTACGCAAGCCTTCCCCTCGAACTGGAACACATATGGGCAGGCAGGGTAGGGCTTACCTGTAGCGCGACGCCTGTGGTCAATTGCCTGGATAAACGCATCATTAGCTGGAGCGGATGCAATGGCCGTGGCTTGGCGCTATCGACTTTAATGGGTCGTACGCTAGTAGATCGGCTCCTTGGCCAAGATGGGCACAGGCTCGCCTTCCCCTCTTCTCGTTACCGGCATAAGTACGACGCCCTTGGATGGTTAGCACATACGCTTATTGCCATGGATCGTTACAAACAGCGTCATTTTGCATCAGCTCGAGTTACTCGCCCTACCCCGCCAGGAGTCTCACGATGAGTCTGTGTTCTTTCCATTACCGAGAGTATCGTTGCAAGGATCAATCTCTGATCAACCGCTTCATCGACACATTTCCATTGGCGCTGATTACGTCGGAGCGTGACGGCAACTTTCACTGCAGTCATATCCCTTTGTTACTCAACCCCGATGGCACCCTATTTGGCCATGTAGATCGACGCAACCCCCAATTCATGAACGCTGAATCTCTCAAGTGCCACATCGCCTTTGTTGGTCCGTCTGGTTACATTCCTCCGGAAGCTTATCAAAATACCCAGCTACCCACGTGGAACTATCTAGCTGTCCACATGCAAGCCAGCATCGACGTGATCGATAACGAAAATATAAATTTTGATCTTCTACTCCAAAGTTCGCGACGGTTTGCGCCGATAAATTGTGATGAGCGCGTTGATTCTAGAGATCCGAGAGTCATACGTAACCTGCCACATATTTTTGGTCTCCTCATACGCCCCGAAAACATCGAAGGACGCTTCAAGTTGTCTCAGGACAAACCATCGGAAGATCAAAGCTCTGCATTGAACTGGTTAATTAAACAGCAAACAATTAACCATAAACAGCTTTTCGACTTTGTTTCAGCCCTTAATTTTCATGAGAATTCAAATGCCAATCGTAAGAATTGAAGACCCGATCGACCGTCCGCAACGCATGCGACATGAAATCATCGAAACAGTCTATCGGTGTATAAAAAAAATCTTTGGAGTTAGTGATCAAGAACTGCAAGCCCGGTACATACACTACAGTGAAACCGACTTTCGGGCACCTGGCGACCAATCAGAGTACCTGCAAGTAAACATCACTTTATTCAGAGGGCGCACACTAAAAGCAAAAAGAAATCTCTATGGCGAGTTGAGCACCTCGCTGGCAGAACTGCTCTCTATCGCTCCATCCTCAGTACTCATTATTCTGGATGAGCATGATGCAAAAAATTGGGGTATGCGAGGTGGTGTTCCCGCCAACGAAATCGATTTTGGCTACTCGATTAACATTTGATTGTTTCAAACTATTTACTGAATCAAGGTAACCATCCCAGGAAAACAAACCATTCGTAATTTATAGGAACCAGTACAACGAACGTGATGAATGCGATCGCCAAGCTTAATCGCAACACTGCTGCAAAAGGAATTTTCCCCATTTCCATAGCGAGAACAATCGGAGAGGCCTGATAAGGTAAAAGTGGAGTGGAGAAACCGATAACCTGAATCATCAGAACACTGAGCACAGGAAAACCGGACGCGTCAGCTAATGACTGCGCCAAGGGCGTAAAAATCGCGGGAACTCCGTTCGCTGTAACTACAAAGTTGAGAATCGTGGAAAGACCCAAGATTGAGGCGTAGCTACGAATGGGTGAGTCTGGAGACAATGGTGCGAGAGCGAGCACCTCGTTACCAATTAATGCTCCGAGTCCGCTCTGCCCAACAAGCGCGGCGAGCCCCAGGATCGCTGCGACATATAAGGCCGTACGATGATTAACCTCTTGACCAAATTCTTCACCGGATACAAAACCGATGCGGGGAAGCAAGCATAAACAAGCTGCTACCAAGCCAACCCACGCAGGCGATACGCCGTGCAAGGCATCGGTAAGCCAGAGGGCCAGGGTCACCAGAAGAAGTAAGCTCAACTTCTTCTCTTCAGGACTCATTGGGCCGGCAGATTCCGCCTCCAGGATTTTTTCGGGTTTATCTGGAAATAACCAAACGATGCATGCGCATAGTGCAACCCCCTTCAAAATTCCAAGTACGGGAGCGTGCAGTAATAGATAAGGGAGATAGGATAGTTGCAGCCCGTAAGTAGTATCTATGGCCCCCGCCATGACAAGGTTAGGAACATTCGCAGGTAGAATGGATGCTGATAGCTGAAAGGTTCCAAAGCCGACAGCAAGTGATAGACCGATACGTCCTGAGCGATTTCCCTCAAAGCCCACTCGAGTAGCCAGTGCAAGGGCAATCGGCATCAGAAGTGCAATGCGCCCCATGTTGGAGGGCATAACAAAAGCAAGCGCGTAAGTAAGGCCAATCACCCCAGCGACCATCTGCAGATATGACCTGGAGAGATATGACGCGAGCACACTTGCGAATCTGGTAGCAAGCCCTGTTTTGCGAATAGCAATTCCAATGACGTAGCCACTAATGACGAGCCAGAATGCGGGAGAGGTAAACCCTGAGAAAATCAAAGATGCGGGTGCGACATGAAGAGTCATCGCGAACGCAAAGAACAATAGGGCTGTCAGGTATTCTGGAAGTTTACGTGTTGCCCATAGCCCAATGGTCACCGCTACTAGCCCCGACACTAAAACCAATTGCACATCCATATTGTTTTTCCGTCTCATGCGCCTTCATAAACATCGTGGTTAATCACTTACCCTGTGTTCCTGATATCGGACAGAATGGCGATATATGACCAATATGTCTAATATTTTGAAAATACCGAATTAGTACCTCTGGAGTATCAATTGGAACTTAGGCATCTACGATATTTTGTAGCAACGGCTTTGGCGGAAAACTTCACACGAGCAGCCGAAGAACTTGGAATCGCCCAACCCCCACTCGGGCAGCAGATACGTGCTTTGGAAGAGGAGATTGGTACGCCGCTTTTCCATCGGGTGGGACGAGGCGTCATACTCAGTGATGCGGGCAAAGTATTTCTGGTATCAGCTCAAGAAATTCTCGCGCGCGCGCAAGATGCTCAGAGTATTGCTCTCCGTGCCGCTCGCGGAGAAGTCGGATTGTTGAATCTGGGATTTACAGAGTCCGCCTCGTTCAACGATACCGTCACGGGTCTGATTCGACGCTATCAGCGTCAGCATCCCAAAGTAGAGGTGAGCCTGGAGGAGAATGACAGCGAATCGCTCATTGCCAGGCTCGTCCGAGGAGAAATTGACGCCGCATTTGTCAGGCCACCGTTTGCTATGCTCGGTGACATCAAATTCATCACCTTATCAGAAGAACCACTAACCGTAGTTTTGCCTGATGGCCACCCATTAACCTCACGCAAGCGCCTATCGCTTGCCGATTTACGACAAGAGAATTTCATTCTGTACTCGCGTAAATCCGGTTACGGACTGAGTGCGGATATCGTGGCTGCATGCCGGCAATCGGGCTTCAATCCAATGATCCGTCAGCAGGCTCCTCAATTGTCATCCGCGGTAAATCTGGTAGCAGCCGGGATGGGCATAACAGTAGTGCCCGCATCAATGCAGCGAATTCAAGGGGGTGGACTACGTTACAGAGCGCTTCAAGTGGAGTGGCCCAAGGCGATACTCGGATTGGCAACGCGAAAGTCAAATCGGTCGACAGTTATCGATGACTTGATTCGTTCAGCGACAGACGAAACTTCGTCATAACTTCTCCGGTAGAGCTTCGATCTTTTGGCTCAAGTTTTCAAAGACAAAATCAAAAGATCGCAGCCTTCGTCAGCTCCTACAATTAAAGGCATGTGTGCCATTTGCAATGGAGTCGCGTCATGGAACATGCACTGAAAATCCTCGGCAAAGCCTCGTCGATCAACGTACGCAAGGTGCTGTGGACCTGTGAGGAGCTCGGCCTGAATTACGTGCGCGAGGATTGGGGCAGCGGTTTTGCCTCGACCCACAGCCCCGAGTTCCTGCGCTTCAACCCCAATGCACAAGTACCGGTGATCATCGATGACGCCGGCGTGTTGTGGGAATCCAATACCATCTGCCGTTACCTCGCCGGCAAACACCAACACCACCACGAGCTGTTGCCCGGCGAGCCGGCTGCACGCGCCCGTGTAGAGCAATGGATGGATTGGCAGGCCACCGATCTCAATGGGGCATGGAGCTATGCGTTCATGGCGCTGGTGCGCAAGGATCCGGAATACCAGGACGCCCATCGCATCGATGTGGGCCTGCGTGGATGGAACCAGAAGATGGCTATCCTCGAACAACAACTGGCGACCACCAAGGCCTATGTCGCCGGGCCTCGGTTTACCCTGGCCGACATTGTCATTGGACTGTCGGTCAATCGTTGGTTGATGACCCCCATGGAACGGCCTGACTACCCGGCGATTGATGAGTATTTCAAGCGTCTGGCGCCACAACCGGGGTTTCTGAAACATTGCTGCAATGGCTTGCCTTAAGCGCGCAAACCCTTCACTGGAAAGGTAGGAGCTGCAACGTCGAGTTG
>NZ_JBOIBY010000114.1:0-1349 GCF_050739655.1 Pseudomonas sp.
GGATTAAAAGATCGCAGCCTGCGGCAGCTCCTACAGAGATTGTGTAGGAGCTGCCGCAGGCTGCGTTCTTTTGCTATTCAGGGTATTTGTACGCCTTCGGCCAGCAGCATATCCACCAGTCGTATCAGCGGCAGGCCGACGAGGCTGGTGGCGTCAGGTCCTTTGGTGCTCTGGAACAGGCTTACACCCAAGCCTTCGGCCTTGAAGCTGCCAGCGCAGTCGTAGGGCTGTTCGGCGCGCAGGTAGCGTTCGATGCGTGCGCTGTCGAGGGTGCGCATGTGAACGGTGAAGGGGATGCAGTCGACCTGGCATTGGCCGGTCTGGCTGTTCAGCAGCGCCAGGCCTGTCAGGAAGGTCACGCTCGCGCCGCTCGAGGCCAGCAGCTGTTCGCGAGCCTTTTCGAAGGTGTGGGGCTTGCCGATGATCTTGTCGCCGAGCACGGCGACCTGGTCGGAGCCGATGATCAGGTGAGCGCTATGGCTGTGGGCCAGTGCGCGGGCTTTCTGTTCGGCGAGGCGTTTTACCAGATCGATGGCGGACTCGTTCGGTCGATGGCTTTCGTCGATATCCGGCGAGCTGCAAGTGAATGGCAATCGCAGGCGGGCCAGCAAATCCCGGCGATAGACCGAGCTGGAAGCGAGTAATAATGGCAGCATGCGCAACTCCAAATGACAGGCATGAATTCTAGCGGGGCTTCCAAGTGACGGACAGGGCTGAATTTCCTTTGACATGGGCGGGTGCATCCCTATAATGCTGCGCCTATGTTGAATGACCCGATTCCACCTCACGTTGACCCGCGCAAATTGGCTGATCGTGGCACCACCCTTCAAGGTGAAATGCTGCTGGCCGATTTGGAGAGACTCTGCGACCCGCTTTCCGACAATGTCGGTACGGTGCAGGCTAAATTCGTTTTTGAACGAGATGAACGTAAATCTGTGGTCATCCACAGCTTTATCGACACTGAAGTCAAAATGGTTTGCCAGCGTTGTCTTGAGCTGGTCACCCTGCCGATCCATAGCGAATGCAGTTACGCTGTGGTGAAGGAGGGTGCGAATACCCAGTCGTTGCCGAAAGGTTATGACGTGCTGGAACTGGGCGAAGATCCTTTGGATCTGCAGTCACTGATCGAGGAGGAGCTTCTGCTCGCCTTGCCCATTGTGCCTGCTCATCATCCGGAAGAATGCCAGCAGCCGGCGGGAGCAGATGAACCCGAACCGAGCGAGGACGAGGTAACGCGGTCCAACCCGTTCAGTGTATTGGCGCAGTTAAAGCGTGACCCAAACGTTTAGGAGTTAATCAATTATGGCTGTTCAGCAGAACAAAAAATCCCGCTCTGCCCGTGACATGCG
>NZ_JBOIBY010000115.1:0-12100 GCF_050739655.1 Pseudomonas sp.
GACCTACCGTAATCGCGAGCAGGCTCGCTCCCACATTGTATTTGTGCGGGTTAGAAGAGCTTCAGTGGCTCTTCATTGAGCGCCGCCAATTGTTCACGCAACGCCAGCACCTGATCCCCCCAATACCGTTCCGTACCGAACCACGGAAAGCTGCGCGGGAAGGCCGGGTCGTCCCAGCGGCGGGCGAGCCAGGCGCTGTAGTGCATCAGGCGCAGCGCGCGCAGGGGCTCGATCAATGCCAGTTCCCTGGGATCGAAGTCGTGAAACTCGTTGTAGCCGTCCATCAGTTCCGACAGTTGGCCCAGGCATTCCTGACGATCACCGGCGAGCATCATCCAGATGTCCTGAACAGCCGGGCCCATGCGGCAGTCGTCGAGATCGACGATGTGGAACATCTCGTCGCGGCACATCATGTTGCCGGGGTGGCAATCGCCGTGCATGCGGATGTTCTGATGGGGCGTGTTGCTGTAGGCATCTTCCACGCGCTTGAGCAGATCCCGGGCCACTGACTCGTAGGCCGGCAGCAGGCTTTTGGGAATGAAATTGCCTTCGAGCAAGGTAGTCAGCGAGTCATGACCAAAGTTCTTCACACCGAGCGCTTCACGATGGTCGAACGGCTTGATTGAACCGACTGCGTGCGCCCGACCGAGCAGTTGACCCAGGCGATACAGCTGATCGAGATTGCCCGGCTCTGGAGCACGTCCGCCACGGCGGGGAAACAGGGTGAAACGGAAACCGTTGTGCTCGTGCAGGGATTCACCGTTGTGGATCAACGGCGCGACGACCGGCACGTCGCAGTCGGCAAGCTCGAACGTGAATTGGTGCTCTTCCAGAATCGCTTCGTTGGTCCAGCGCTGCGGGCGATAGAACTTGGCGATCAGCGGTTCGGCGTCTTCGATACCGACTTGATAGACACGGTTTTCGTAGCTGTTGAGCGCCAGGATGCGCGCGTCGCTGAGAAAGCCGATGCTTTCGACGGCATCGAGCACGAGGTCTGGGGTGAGCGTATCAAACGGGTGGGCCATGCTGACTCCTGCGCGCAGCAGGCTGCTGCGTCCGGCCAGGCATGGTAGCGCAGACGGCGTGGCTTGAGGTGAGTGTTGTCCTGGCCGACGTCATCGCCGGCAAGCCAGCTGCTACAGGGCTCGTGGTGATCCTGTGGGAGCGGGCTTGCTCCGGGCGGCGTTCCGACGAATGCGTACGGTCAGGCGCCATCGATGTCGACTGACACTCCCTCTTCGCGGGCAAGCCCGCTCCCACAGTGGGCCGGTGTGAACGCAACAATTGTGAACAACCGAGAACCCTGTGGGAGCGGGCTTGCCCGCGATGAGGCCGGATCAGGCGCCGACGATCCCGCCATCCTCACGGGTAATGACAATCACCGAAGACCGCGGCTTGCCGTTGGGCAAATGCTCGGGGAAGGTCGAGCCGCCGTTTTCGCCAGGATGCTGGATCCCGACGAACAAGGTTTTCTGATCGGGCGAGAAGCTGATGCCTGTCACCTCGCAACCAATGGGTCCGACCATGAATCGGCGGATTTCTCCGGTTACCGGGTCGGCGCAGAGCATCTGGTTATTGCCCATGCCGGCGAAATCACCAGCGTTGCTCATGTCGCCATCAGTCTGAATCCACAGTCGACCGGCATCGTCGAACGCCAGGCCATCGGGGCTGTTGAACATGTTCTGCGGGGTGATGTTCGACGAGCCACCCTTCGGCGTGCCGGCATGCACATCCGGGTTGCCCGCGACTACGAACAGGTCCCAGGCAAAAGTGTGGGAACCGTGATCATCGCGGTCGGTGCGCCAGCGCAGGATCTGCCCGTAGACGTTCTTCTCCCGAGGATTCGGCCCACCCACCGGCTGCCCTTCTTCGCCACGCTTGGCGTTGTTGGTCAGGGTGCAGTAGACCTGGCCGTCCTTGGGACTGACCACGATCCATTCCGGGCGATCCATGCGCGTGGCCTTGACCACGCTGGCGGCCAGGCGTGCGTGAATCAGTACCTCGGCCTGATCGGCAAACCCGCTGCTGGCGTCGATGCCGTTTTTGCCGTGGGTCAGTTCGACCCATTCACCCTGGCCCTTTGGGTGATCGGTATTGCCGTCGCCCGCGTCGAAGCGCGCCACGTACAGGGTGCCGTGGTCCAGCAGGTCGCGGTTGGCCTTGGGGTTCTGGTGGTTGATCTTGTCGCGACTGACGAATTTGTAGATGAATTCGCCACGCTCATCGTCGCCCATGTACACCACGGCATGGCCGTCGCGGGTTTCGGCCAGGGCGGCATTTTCATGCTTGAAGCGACCCAGCGCGGTGCGCTTGACCGGGGTCGATTGCGGATCGAACGGATCGATCTCCACCACCCAGCCGTGGCGATTAAATTCGTTGGGGTTCTTGGCCAGATCGAAGCGCGCATCGTGCGGGTGCCAGTTGATCTCTTTGCTGGTCGCCACGGCGCCGTAGCGTTTCTGTGCGGCGTCGAACTTCTGTTCTGCATTGCTGCTGCCGAAACAGTCGGTGAAGTTTTCTTCGCAGGTCAGGTAAGTGCCCCACGGCGTCTTGCCATTGGCGCAATTCTGGAAGGTGCCCAGCACTTTTTTGCCCTGTGGATCGGCGCTGGTTTTCAACAGCTCGTGACCGGCGGCCGGGCCGCTGAAGGCGATCGGCGAGTTGCCGTGGATGCGTCGGTTGTAGCGCGAGTCCTGGACGAACTGCCAGTGGCCGTCTTTGCGCTGGACTTCGAGCACCGTCACGCCTTCGGCGGCCAAGGCCTTGCGTACTTCTTCGGCCGATTGCGGCATGCCGCCGTGAGGGTAGAGGTAGCGGTAGTTGGTGTATTCGTTGTTGATCGCCATCAGTGCGCGGTTTTTATCACCGGGGAAAGCGAACAGGCTCATGCCGTCGTTGTGGTCGCCGAACTGCACTTCCTGATGTTCGGCGCTGCCATTGCCGCTCGGATCGAAGGCCGGGCCATTCTTGTGCAAGGGCTGGCCCCAACTGATCAGCACCGACGATTTGTAGCCGGGCGGCAGGCTGATGCTGTCGGTGGTGGCAGCGGGAATGCTGGGGAAACCCAGCAATGTGCTGGTGCCGGCGTTTACACTGGCGGCCATCACGCTGCGGCTCAACAGATTGCCGCCCAGAAACATCGCGGCCCCGCACAGTGCGCCGGCGCTGATGAAACCACGGCGGCTGAGGCCGACCATTTGTTCGAGGTCGGTGGATTGGTTGTCTTCTAATAGGCTCACATCAGGCTCCCTGCGATTTTTGCAGTCACCTTAACGATGGGTGATGAAGGATTTGTTGCAGCGTCCTTACAGTGGTGTGCCGAGCAGAACGTTGGTGGGCGAGAACTGTGCGCGCACCGGTTTGCCAACGGTCAGCGTGCGGGCTTGCAGGTGATGGGGCTCGGCCAGTGCACAGAGTGTCTGGCCGCTGGGCAGGCTGATGCGCACTTCGCTTGGGCCATCCTCGGCCTCGAGAATGTCTTCGATGATGCCGTTCAGAAAGTTGTATCCGGATGTTGTGTTGTCTTCCGCACCCAGCACCTCAAGCCAGCCCGCCTTGATCAATGCCACGACGTCGGTGCCGATTTGCAGTTCCAGTCGCTCGGTGCTGTCGTGGGTGATTTGCGCGTTCACGATCAGGTCTTCGGCCATTTCCAGGCGAACAATATCGTTGCGTCCCTGCGACTCGATCGCCACGACTTTGCCGTGCAGCTGATTGCGGGCGCTGGTGCGCAACATCAAGCGACCGAGCAGATCCAGATCGCTGGCCTCTTCAGCGGCTTCCAGCACCTGAGCCTGCAACGCCTGCAGCTTTTGATAGAGGCGCAATACCCGCTCGCCCTCGCTGGACAGCTTCGCGCCACCACCGCCCTTGCCGCCGACAACGCGCTCC
This sequence comes from Pseudomonas sp., assembly GCF_050739655.1. GTDB lineage: Bacteria > Pseudomonadota > Gammaproteobacteria > Pseudomonadales > Pseudomonadaceae > Aquipseudomonas. The sequence continues at coordinate 3,892 of NZ_JBOIBY010000115.1, forward strand.
ACCAGCGGTTTCTGCGCGAGGTTGTTCAGCTCATCGATGGCATCCCACGCCGCTTTGTAACTCAAGCCTGCGCTCTTCGCGGCGCGGGTGATCGAGCCCTGTTCGGCGATGTGCTGCAGCAGGGCAATGCGTTGCGGGCGGCGGACAATGTGCTGGGACAACAGGGTGGGCAGGGACATGGCGGCAGGCTTTGGTTGAGACGATAGTGGGGACGTTGGCGGCTGATGGCGTAGGAGTCAAGCTGTGCCCCCACACTCACTGTGGGAGCGAGCCTGCTCGCGATGGCGGGGTGTCAGTCAACATCCTTATTGAATGTGATGACCTCATCGCGAGCAGGCTCGCTCCCACAGGGTTTTATGTTTTCAGGTCAATTTCCGTCACCTGGTTTGGGTGTACGGGCGAGGCAATAGACATCGACCCGTGCCGCGCCTGCGTCCATCAGCAGGCGAGCCAATGCCTGGGCGGTGGCGCCCGTGGTCAGCACATCGTCGACCAAGGCCAGGTGACGGCCTTTGATCGAAGCATCAGGTGCGAGGGCGAAGGCGTTGCGCAGGTTCTTTTTACGCGCCTGGGCATTGAGGTCCTGTTGCGCATCGGTGTCATGAGTCCTCGATACCAGCCGTTCGTCGCAAGGAATGTCGAGGCTTGCGCTGAGCCAGCGCGCCAGCATCGCGGCCTGATTGAACCCCCGTTGGCGCAGCCGTCGGGTCGCCAGCGGTACTGGAACCAGCAAGGCCGGTCGCGGCAGATCCTCTTCGTAGCGATGGTGCAGCGCCTGGGCGAGAAGCTCGGCGAGCAGGTGGCCAAACGGCCACTTCGCGTTGTGTTTGAAGCGAGTAATCAGGCTGTCGATCGGAAAGCTGTAAGTCCAGGGAGTGATGACCTGTTCGAAGGCCGGCGGCTGCTTCAAACATTGACCACACGTCAGGCCTGCTGCGGGGAGTGGAAGGGCGCAGGTCTGGCAATGATCGCCGAGCCACGGCAAATCGGTTTCGCAAGGCATGCACAGGGGCGTGGCGCCATCGGCCGCTTCATCGCAGAGCAAACAGTGTTGTTTGTTTTTTAACCAGATGTAAACCGGTCCATCGTATCGCGGTTGACAGCGCATCTCTCTTCCTTAAATATGCCGAAACACTGTGAAGCGACTGTGGGCATTCCATTACCCAGCCGCGTGCCAAGCATAAAACAAAGGAAACGCCCATGAGCGCCAGCACCACTGCAACCCTGCGTCATGACTGGTCTTTGGCCGAAGTCAAAGCTCTCTTCGTTCAGCCATTCAATGACCTGCTGTTCCAGGCGCAGACGGTGCACCGCGCGCATTTCGACGCCAACCGCGTCCAGGTGTCGACCCTGCTGTCGATCAAAACCGGCGCCTGCCCGGAAGATTGCAAATATTGTCCGCAGTCCGGTCACTACAACACCGGCCTGGAAAAAGAAAAGCTGATGGAAGTGCAGAAGGTCCTCGAAGAGGCCGCTCGTGCCAAGGCCATCGGTTCGACCCGTTTCTGCATGGGCGCGGCATGGAAACATCCGTCGGCCAAAGACATGCCTTATGTACTGAAGATGGTCGAAGGCGTGAAAGCGCTGGGCCTGGAAACCTGCATGACCCTCGGTCGCCTGGATCAGGACCAGACCGAAGCGCTGGCCAAGGCCGGCCTCGACTACTACAACCACAACCTCGATACGTCGCCGGAGTTCTACGGCAGCATCATCACCACCCGTACCTACAGCGAGCGCCTGCAAACCCTGGCCTACGTGCGTGACTCGGGGATGAAGATCTGCTCCGGCGGTATCCTCGGCATGGGCGAGTCCCTCGACGACCGCGCCAACCTGCTGATCCAGTTGGCCAACCTGCCGGAGCATCCGGAGTCGGTGCCGATCAACATGCTGGTGAAGGTCGCTGGCACGCCACTGGAAAATGCCGAAGACGTCGATCCGTTCGATTTCATTCGTATGCTCGCCGTTGCTCGCATCCTGATGCCGCAATCCCACGTGCGCCTGTCCGCCGGCCGCGAAGCCATGAACGAACAGATGCAAGCCCTGGCGTTCTTCGCTGGCGCCAACTCGATTTTCTACGGCGAGAAACTGCTGACCACCGCCAACCCGCAGGCCGACAAGGACATGCAACTGTTCTCGCGTCTGGGTATCCAGCCGGAAGCCCGGGAAGAGCATGCCGATGAAGTGCATCAGGCCGCCATTGAGCAGGCGTTGGTGGAGCAGAAGAGCAGCGAGCAGTTTTATAACGCTGCAGTCTGAAACATGCATGCATTCCCCTGACGGAATGCAAAACCCTGTGGGAGCGGGCTTGCCCGCGATGACGTCGTCACATTCAACATAAATGTCGACTGTTAAATCGCTATCGCGGGCAAGCCCGCTCCCACAGGGTCTGTGTCTACATCGATTCATGTGATCTGACTGTCCGAGGCCTGCATGTCTTTCGATCTCGCCGCACGCCTGTCTGCCCGTCGTGCCGAAAACCTCTATCGCCAACGCCCGCTGCTCGAAAGCCCCCAAGGCCCGCAAGTGGTGGTCGATGGTCAGCCGTTGCTGGCGTTCTGTAATAACGACTACCTGGGCCTGGCCAATCACCCGCAAGTGATCGAAGCCTGGCGTGCCGGCGCTTCGAAGTGGGGCGTGGGTGGTGGGGCTTCGCATTTGGTCATCGGCCATGCCGGCCCGCATCACGCTTTGGAAGAAGCCCTGGCCGATCTGACTGGTCGTCCACGTGCCTTACTGTTTACCACCGGCTACATGGCCAACCTCGGCGCGGTGACCGCGTTGGTCGGGCAGGGCGATACCGTGCTCGAAGACCGACTCAACCATGCGTCGCTGCTCGATGCGGGACTGTTGTCCGGCGCGCGGTTCAATCGCTATCTGCATAACGATGCTGCGAGCCTGGCCAAGCGTCTGGAAAAAGCCACCGGCAATACACTGGTGGTCACCGACGGCGTGTTCAGCATGGACGGTGACATCGCCGATCTGCCCGCGCTGGCCCGGGCAGCCAAGGCTAAGGGTGCGTGGCTGATGGTCGATGACGCCCATGGTTTTGGTCCCTTGGGTGCCAACGGGGGCGGTGTCGTCGAGCACTTCGGTTTGAGTCAGGAAGAGGTGCCGGTACTGGTCGGTACTTTGGGCAAGGCATTCGGTACGGCGGGTGCTTTTGTCGCCGGCAGTGAAGAGTTGATCGAAACCCTGATCCAGTTCGCCCGCCCGTACATCTACACCACTAGTCAGCCACCGGCCTTGGCTTGCGCCACGCTGAAAAGCCTGGAGCTGCTGCGCAGCGAGCACTGGCGCCGGGAGCATTTGCAGACGTTGATCCGCCAGTTCCGCCAAGGCGCCGAACAGATTGGCCTGGAGCTGATGGACAGCTTCACCCCGATCCAGCCGATCATGATCGGCGACGCCGGTCGCGCGGTTCGGTTGTCGCAGATGTTGCGTGAGCGCGGCCTGATGGTGACCGCGATCCGTCCGCCAACCGTGCCCGCCGGCAGCGCCCGTCTGCGTGTGACCCTGAGCGCCGCCCACAGCGAGGCGCAGGTCCAGCTATTGTTAGAAGGATTGGCCGATTGTTTTCAACAACTGGGACCGGAAACAAGCCATGCGTGATCGACTGATTCTGCTGCCCGGCTGGGGGCTCGGAATTTCCCCGCTGGAGCCACTGGCGGCGGCCTTGCAAGGCCTGGACGAACACCTGCGGGTGGAAATCGAGCCTTTGCCGGAGCTGGCGTCGAGCGATCCTGAAGAGTGGCTTGATGAACTTGATTCGACCATCCCGCAGGATGCATGGCTGGGCGGCTGGTCCCTGGGCGGCATGCTTGCCACGCAATTGGCGGCCCGTCGTGGCGATCGTTGCTGCGGCTTGCTGACCCTGGCGAGCAATGCGTCTTTCGTCAGCCATGAACAGTGGCCGAGTGCGATGCCCGGCGAAACCTTCGATGCGTTTCTGGCCGGCTGCGCGGCCGACCCGCGTACGACCTTGAAACGCTTTTCGCTACTGTGCGCACAAGGCGCCGAAGACCCGCGCGGGTTATCGCGGTTGATGCTCGGCGGTGCGCCCAACTGTCCGAACGCGGTCTTGATGAGCGGGCTTGAAGTGCTTGCGCAGCTGGATAGCCGACAAGCCTTGCAGGCCTTTCGCGGCCCTCAGTTACATCTTTTCGCCGGCCTTGATGGTCTGGTGCCCGCCGAAGCAGCCGGCGACCTGCTGTCGCTGCTGCCGGATGTAGAAGTCGGCCTGATTGAACAGGCCAGCCACGCGTTCCTGCTGGAAGACCCCCACGGTGTGGCGGGGGCGATCCACGCTTTCTTGCATGAGTCCGGCGATGACTGATTTATCCCTTCCCAACCTGCCAGGCGGTTTGCCCGACAAACGCCAGGTAGCAGCCTCCTTCTCCCGCGCAGCGCAGAGCTACGACAGCGTCGCCGAGTTGCAGCGAGATGTCGGCAGCCAATTGCTGAGTCGCCTGCCCGCTGATTTCGTACCAGGACGCTGGCTCGACTTGGGCTGCGGCACCGGGCATTTCAGTCGTGCGCTGGCTGAGCGGTTCCCCGAGGGGCAAGGGCTGGCGCTGGACATCGCCGAAGGCATGCTCAATCACGCCCGACCATCGGGCGGCGCTACCCATTTCATCGCGGGCGATGCCGAGCGTTTACCATTGCGCGATTCGACCTGTGACCTGGTCTTTTCCAGCCTCGCTGTGCAGTGGTGCGCCGACTTTGGTTCGGTACTCAGCGAAGCCTGGCGCGTGCTCAAGCCAGGTGGTGTTTTTGCATTTGCCAGTCTGTGCGTTGGCACGTTGTACGAGCTGCGCGACAGCTGGCGTCAGGTGGATGGCATGGTGCACGTCAATCGCTTTCGCGAGTTTGCCGTTTACCAACAACTGTGTGCGGCCAGCGGCTTGCAGGTGCTCAAACTGGAAACCCGTCCTCACGTGTTGCATTACCCGGACGTACGCAACCTGACCCATGAACTCAAGGCCCTGGGTGCGCATAATCTCAATCCCGGTCGGCCGGGTGGATTGACCGGGCGGGCGCGGATTCTGGGTTTGATCGAGGCTTATGAGCAGTTTCGTCAGCCCCAGGGCCTGCCGGCGACTTACCAAGTGGTGTACGCGGTTTTGGAGAAACCCCTATGAGCGCAGCCTATTTCGTCACGGGCACCGATACCGATGTCGGCAAAACCACCATAGCCGCCGGATTGCTGCATGCCGCGCGATCGGCAGGCCTGAGCACGGCAGCGGGTAAACCCGTCGCCTCGGGTTGTGACGTGACGCCCAAGGGCTTACGCAACGCCGATGCCCTGGCGCTGTTGGCGGAATGTTCGTTGCCATTGACTTACCCACAGGTCAATCCGGTGGCACTGGAGCCGGCGATTGCGCCGCACCTGGCCGCGCGGGAGGCTGGCATCGCGCTGACCGTGCAATCGCTGGTCACGCCGATGCAGCAGATTCTGGATCTGCAGGCCGATTTCACCTTGATTGAAGGCGCCGGTGGCTGGCGCGTGCCGTTGGCCGATCAGGACAATCTTTCAGACCTGGCAATCGCGCTGGATCTGCCGGTGATTCTGGTGGTTGGTGTGCGGTTGGGCTGCATCAGTCATGCATTGCTGACGGCTGAGGCGATTGCCCGGGATGGTTTGCAGCTGGCGGGTTGGGTGGCCAACATCATCGATCCGAAGACTTCGCGCCTGGAAGAAAACCTCGCCACCCTGGCTGAACGCCTCCCGGCGCCGTGCCTGGGGCGGGTACCAAAGCTCAAGCAGGTCACGGCCGAAGCGGTGGCGGAGCATCTTCAACTGGACCTTCTGGACTAGCGTTTGCCTATGACAAGGCACTGTGCCATTAGTGTTTTTGTCGGGCGTTTTACGGGAAGGTCTGCTTCAATGAGCGCTGGTTATCCTTTGCAAGGACGAGTTCTCCCATGGAAATCTCAGGAAGCACCGCTTTTTATGCCGGTCTGAGCACCATTCAGACAGGGCAGAACCGTGTCGATCAAGCCGCTGGCCAGATCGCCAACAACACCATCGAACGTTCGGTTACCAGCCAGTCCACCGAGGTTCAGGCCGATCGCCTGCGTTCGGTCGATCGCAGCCAGCAATCGGACGTGACCAGCAACATAGTGGATATGGCCCAAGGCAAATTTCAGGTGGAACTGGGGGCCAAGGTCGCCAAGGCTTCCGATGAACTGCTCGGTACGCTGATCGATACCTTTGCCTGATCCTCACTGAACCCGCATCACTGACGCCGCGAAACTTCGCGGCGTTTTTCATCGTAAGTCCTTATTTGCAAACTATTCTTTTCCTAATGGCGTGTTGCTTGAGCAACGACGTTGCGTCGCCGTGCGCTCTGTATGGCAAGCACGCGATGACAAGCGGCCAAAGATCGACGCTTGACAAGATTTGGTCGTAAACGTATGTTTCAAACAACTGTTTGACCGTCATAACAATCTAACACGGTCGCTCATTCCCGGTTACATCAGCAGAGGTTTATCGCTATGCCTGACTACAAGGCCCCCTTGCGTGATATTCGCTTCGTACGTGACGAACTGCTCGGCTACGAGGCGCATTATCAGAGCCTTCCGGCTTGCGCGGACGCAACTCCAGACATGGTTGACGCCATTCTCGAAGAGGGCGCCAAGTTTTGTGAGCAGGTGCTGGCTCCGCTGAACCGCGTGGGTGACCTTGAAGGTTGCACCTGGAGCGAGTCCGGCGTTAAGACTCCGACTGGTTTCAAAGAAGCCTACAAACAATTCGTTGAAGGCGGCTGGCCAAGCCTGGCGCACGACGTGGAGCACGGCGGCCAAGGCCTGCCAGAATCCCTGGGTCTGGCCATCAGCGAAATGGTTGGCGAGTCCAACTGGTCGTGGGGCATGTACCCTGGCTTGTCGCACGGTGCGATGAACACCATCTCCGAGCACGGCACCCCTGAGCAGCAAGAGGCTTACCTGACCAAGCTGGTTTCCGGTGAGTGGACCGGCACCATGTGCCTGACCGAACCGCACTGTGGCACCGACCTGGGCATGCTGCGCACCAAGGCCGAGCCTCAGGCCGACGGTTCCTACAAGGTTTCCGGCACCAAGATCTTCATCTCGGCCGGTGAACACGACATGGCCGACAACATCGTCCACATCGTGCTGGCCCGCCTGCCGGACGCACCGGCTGGCACCAAAGGCATCTCCCTGTTCATCGTGCCGAAGTTCCTGCCGAACGCCGATGGTTCGGTTGGCGCGCGTAACGCCGTGTCCTGTGGTTCCCTGGAACACAAGATGGGCATCCACGGCAACGCCACTTGCGTGATGAACTTCGACGCGGCCACCGGTTACCTGATCGGCCCGGCGAACAAAGGCCTGAACTGCATGTTCACCTTCATGAACACCGCACGTCTGGGTACTGCGCTGCAAGGCCTGGCCCACGCTGAAGTCGGTTTCCAGGGCGGCCTGAAATACGCTCGCGATCGCCTGCAAATGCGCTCGCTGACTGGCCCGAAAGCACCGGACAAAGCCGCTGACCCGATCATCGTGCACCCGGATGTACGTCGCATGCTGTTGACCATGAAGGCGTTCGCCGAAGGCAACCGTGCAATGGTTTACTTCACCGCCAAGCAGGTCGACATCGTCAAGTACGGCGTGGACGAAGAAGAGAAGAAGAAAGCCGACGCACTGCTGGCTTTCATGACCCCAATCGCCAAGGCCTTCATGACCGAAGTTGGTTTCGAGTCGGCTAACCACGGCGTTCAGATCTACGGCGGCCACGGCTTCATCGCCGAGTGGGGCATGGAGCAGAACGTTCGCGACAGCCGCATTTCGATGCTGTACGAAGGCACCACCGGTATCCAGGCACTCGACCTGCTGGGCCGTAAAGTGCTGATGACTCAAGGCGAAGCCCTCAAGGGTTTCACCAAGATCGTCCACAAGTTCTGCCAGACCAACGAAGGCAACGAAGCGGTTCAAGAGTTCGTCGCTCCGCTGGCTGCACTGAACAAGGAATGGGGCGAGCTGACCATGAAGGTCGGTATGGCTGCCATGAAAGACCGCGAAGAAGTCGGCGCGGCCTCGGTGGACTACCTGATGTACTCGGGTTACGCCTGCCTGGCCTACTTCTGGGCTGACATGGCGCGCCTGGCTGCCGAGAAACTGGCTGCCGGTACCACCGAAGAGGCGTTCTACACCGCCAAGCTGCAGACTGCGCGTTTCTACTTCCAGCGCATCC
>NZ_JBOIBY010000116.1:0-4145 GCF_050739655.1 Pseudomonas sp.
GGTCTTCCAGGACCCGATGACCGCGCTGAACCCGAGCTACACCGTCGGTTTCCAGATCGAAGAAGTGCTGCGCCTGCACCTGAAAATGTCCGGCAAGGCTGCCCGCAAGCGTGCCATCGAATTGCTGGAAAAAGTTGAAATCCCGGGTGCCGCCAGCCGTATGGACGCCTACCCGCATCAACTGTCCGGCGGTATGAGCCAGCGTGTCGCGATTGCCATGGCGATTGCCGGCGAGCCGAAACTGCTGATCGCCGACGAACCGACCACAGCGCTGGACGTGACGATTCAGGCGCAAATCATGGACCTGCTGTTGGCGTTGCAGAAAGAGCAGAACATGGGTCTGGTGCTGATCACCCACGACCTCGCCGTCGTGGCCGAAACTGCCCAGCGCGTGTGCGTGATGTACGCCGGCCAGGCGGTCGAAGTCGGTCAGGTGCCGCAACTGTTCGACATTCCGGCACACCCGTACAGCGAAGCGCTGCTCAAGGCGATTCCGGAACACAGCCTGGGTGCCTCGCGCCTGTCGACCCTGCCGGGTATCGTTCCCGGTCGCTACGACCGTCCGCAGGGTTGCCTGCTGTCGCCACGCTGCCCTTATGTGAAAGACAACTGCCGTCAACAACGTCCGACACTTGACCAGAAAAGCAACAGCCTCGCTCGCTGCTTCTACCCGCTGAACCAGGAGGTGGCGTAATGGCCGTCGTTCTTACCGCCCGCGACCTGACCCGTCACTACGAGGTGTCCCGAGGCCTGTTCAAGGGTCACGCCACCGTGCGCGCCCTCAACGGCGTATCGTTCGAACTGGAAGCCGGCAAGACCCTCGCTGTCGTAGGCGAGTCGGGTTGCGGCAAATCCACCCTGGCCCGTGCCCTGACCCTGATCGAAGAGCCGTCCTCGGGTTCCCTGAAAATCGCCGGCCAGGAAGTCGCCGGCGCCGACAAGGCCCAGCGTAAGCAACTGCGCAAAGACGTGCAGATGGTGTTCCAGAGCCCGTACGCCTCGCTCAACCCTCGGCAGAAGATCGGTGATCAGTTGGCCGAGCCGCTGCTGATCAACACCAACCTGAGTGCTGCGGAACGTCGCGAGAAAGTGCAGGCGATGATGAAGCAGGTCGGCTTGCGTCCCGAGCACTACCAGCGTTATCCGCACATGTTCTCCGGCGGTCAGCGCCAGCGGATCGCCCTGGCCCGCGCCATGATGTTGCAACCGAAGGTGCTGGTGGCGGACGAACCGACCTCGGCACTGGACGTATCGATCCAGGCGCAGGTGCTGAACCTGTTCATGGACATGCAGCAGGAGTTCAACACCGGTTACGTGTTCATCTCCCACAACCTGGCCGTGGTGCAACACGTGGCCGATGACGTGATGGTGATGTACCTCGGTCGCCCGGTGGAAATCGGTCCGAAAGAGGACATCTACGCCCGTCCGCTGCACCCGTATACCCAGGCCCTGCTGTCGGCGACACCGACCATCCACCCGGATCCGTCCAAGCCGAAAATCAAGATCGTCGGCGAGTTGCCCAACCCGCTGAACCCGCCACCGGGCTGCGCGTTCCACAAGCGTTGCCCATATGCCACCGAGCGTTGCAGCGCTGAAGAGCCGGCCTTGCGCCAGCTGGACACCCGCCAGGTAGCGTGCCACTACGCCGAGCAGTTCCTCGACGGCGCGGCGTAACAAATATGGGAGCGGGCTTGCTCGCGAAGGCGTCGTGTCAGTCGATTCATTTGTCGTCGGACACACCACCTTCGCGAGCAAGCCCGCTCCCACAGTAGTTTGGTGTACACCAGACCCCTTCTACCTCGCTGAGCATCAATCGAGGCAGAAGGGGTTTTATTTTGTCTGCGATCTACGTCTGGCTATCGCCTTCGTCCGGATCATCGGACTCCGGCTCATCGGTAGTCGAATCATCGTCGCCCTCGGCTCCACCCTGTCCTTTATCCCCAGGTTCGGAGTCGGACGCAGCGATCATCAACTCACCATGCCCCGCCAGCCCGCTCGAAGCCTGAGTCTCGTGGTTCTCACACTCGGCCCAGACCGCCGAGCTGCCGAGGGTCAGCATGACCAATACCTTTATCATCAACAAAACGCGTAACAATCTGTTCATGGCCGAATCCATCCTTTTAAAAAGTGCCTGTCTGGCGGTTATTAAAATTTAGTCTCGAACAGCTTGGTTCTCCCAGATAGGACGCCGATGGACAAGGGAAAATGCCAGTGTTTGGCAGACTTGTTTCGAATAATCGTTATGCCAAAAAGATCAAAAGATCGCAGCCTGCGGCAGCTCCTGCATTCAACCCGCGATCCCCCTGTAGGAGCTGCCGCAGGCTGCGATCTTTTGACCCTTAACAAAAAGCCCCGAGGCTTTCGCATCGGGGCTTTCGCATCGGGGCTTTTTGTTTTCTGCAACTCAGCGCTTAGTGATGCTCACGCGTCGCACGGAATTTCACATCCGGCCAGCGTTCTTCCATCAATGCCAGGTTAACCCGGGTCGGCGCCAGGTAGGTCAGGTGACCGCCGCCGTCCAGTGCCAGGTTTTCCACAGCCTTGTTGGAGAATTCCTCGAGCTTCTTCTTGTCGCTGCATTCGATCCAGCGAGCGGAGTAAACGGTGATCGGCTCGTAGGAGCACTCGACCTTGTATTCCTCCTTCAGGCGGCTGGCGACCACATCAAACTGCAGCACACCCACGGCGCCGAGGATGATGTCGTTGCTGCGTTCCGGGAAGAACACCTGGGTCGCGCCTTCTTCTGCCAGCTGTTGCAGGCCTTGGCGCAGTTGCTTGGATTTCAGCGGATCGCGCAGACGCACGCGGCGGAACAGTTCCGGGGCGAAGTGCGGGATGCCGGTGAAGCCCAGGACTTCGCCTTCGCTGAAGGTGTCGCCGATCTGGATGGTGCCGTGGTTGTGCAGACCAATGATGTCGCCAGCGAAGGCTTCTTCCAGTTGCTCACGCTCGGAGGAGAAGAACGTCAGGGCGTCACCGATGCGCACGTCCTTGCCGGTACGCACATGACGCATCTTCATGCCTTTTTCGTACTTGCCGGAGCAGATGCGCATGAAGGCGATGCGGTCGCGGTGTTTGGGGTCCATGTTCGCCTGGATCTTGAAGATGAAGCCCGAGAACTTCTCTTCCACCGGCTCCACGGTCCGCTCGTTGGCGACGCGCGCCAGAGGACGTGGTGCCCAATCGACCACGGCGTCGAGAACATGGTCGACACCGAAGTTGCCCAATGCGGTACCGAAGAATACCGGGGTCAGTTGACCGTCGAGGAATTCCTGCTGATTGAACTCGTGGCAGGCCCCCTGAACCAGTTCCAGTTGCTCCAGGAAGCGCTCGTATTCGTCACCGAGGTGGGCGCGGGCTTCGTCGGAATCGAGTTTCTCGATGATCTTGGTTTCGGTGCGTTCATGACCGTGACCGGCGGTGTACACGATGATGTAGTCATCAGCGAGGTGATACACGCCTTTGAAGTCCCGATAGCAACCAATCGGCCAGGTGATCGGCGCCGCCTTGATCTTCAGGACGGCTTCGATTTCGTCGAGCAGTTCGATCGGGTCGCGGATGTCACGGTCGAGTTTGTTGATGAAGCTGACGATCGGCGTATCACGCAGACGGCAGACGTCCATCAGGGCGATGGTCCGTGGCTCAACGCCCTTACCGCCGTCGAGCACCATCAACGCCGAGTCCACTGCGGTCAGGGTGCGGTAGGTATCTTCGGAGAAGTCTTCGTGACCCGGGGTGTCGAGCAGGTTGATCATGTGCTCGCGATACGGGAACTGCATGACCGACGTGGTAATCGAGATACCCCGCTGCTTTTCCATTTCCATCCAGTCGGAGGTGGCATGGCGGTCGGACTTACGGGATTTCACCGTACCGGCCACCGCAATCGCCTTGCCCATCAGCAAGAGCTTCTCGGTGATGGTGGTTTTACCGGCGTCGGGGTGGGAAATAATGGCGAAAGTGCGGCGTTTCGCGACTTCGGCGGCCTGGTGGGTCATGGGAAATCGCCTGGCGGTGATCAAAAAAAGGGCGGCGAGTATAGCTTAAAAAGTAACCGCCGGACCACCGCTCATAGACGACGAATCACCTGTAGGAGCTGCCGAAGGCTGCGATCTTTTGACTTTGCTTTTAAAGATCAAGATCAAAAG
>NZ_JBOIBY010000117.1:0-21156 GCF_050739655.1 Pseudomonas sp.
ATAACGCGGAAATTCTGAATGAACGCGGCGTCCTGAAGTTTTTCGCGAGCAAGCTCGCTCCTACAAATGCCTTAACTGACCGGCATTAGGGCAAGCCTCGCTCCTACAGGGTTTGCGTCGTTCACAAACATTGCAGTCAACACAAAAACTGTGGGAGCGGGCTTGCTCGCGATGGCGTCAGCCCGGACAACTCAAGGCTTTCGCAAAAGGTAGGTATCCATGATCCAGCCATTGGCCAAACGAGCCGCCTTGCGTACCCGCTCGATCTCATCCGCCACATCCTTGAGCTTGCCGCTGATCAGGATTTCGTCCGCAGTCCCCAGGTACGCCCCCCAAAAAATCTCTGTCTGCGGATCCGCCACCTGACGGTACGCATCCTGCGCATCGAGCATCACCACCAGGCTGTCGGCATCGCTCACCTGGCCCGCCGCCAGTCGCCGGCCGGTGGTGATTTCAACCGAACGACCAATTTGATTGAGCGGCACCTTGTGCTGCGCCGCGAGCGCCTGGACGCTGGTGATACCGGGAATCACCTCGAACTCAAACGCACAAGTGCCTGACGCAAGAATCGACTGCAAGATCCGGATGGTGCTGTCGTACAACGCCGGGTCACCCCACACCAGGAAACCGGCGCACTGGCCGTCAGTCATTTGCTCATTGATCAACCGCTCGAAGGTTCGCTGCTTGGCCAGGTTCAGCTCATCGACACTGGACCTGTAGTCCACATCGCCACGCTCGCGTTCCGGACTTTGGGCTTCGACAAAGCGGTAATTGCGATGGTCGATGTAGCGCTCGCAGATTTCGCGGCGCAGGTCGATCAGCTTGTCCTTGCTCTGTCCCTTGTCCATGAGGAAAAACACGTCGACCCGATTGAGCGCCTTCACGGCCTGCATCGTGATGTAGTCGGGGTTGCCGGCACCGATGCCGATGACCAGTAGTTTTTTCATCAAGGTGTTTCCTCACAATCCGTGCCCGGCAGACGTAACCGCCAGCAGCCATTGAACCGCAGCTCGATTGCCGATAACGGTTCAACATCAATCAGATTAAACGCCGGGCTTTGCAGTACATGCGCCAGCGCGGCACGAATGATGAACGGATGGGTCACGGCGATGACCTGTCCGGGTGCAGTTTCCAGCGTCGTCAGCCATGCGGCCACTCGCTCATGAACCTGGGCCACCGACTCGCCACCGTGGGGCGCCGAATCGGGGTTGGCGATCCAGTTCTGAAGTTGTTCGGGTTCAGATGTTTGCAGGGCTTTGATGCTTGCACCCTGCCAACGCCCCAAATCGCAATCCTTGAGCGCTGCGACGACTTGCACCTTACTGCCGAAAAGCTCGGCGGTTTGCCGGGTTCGCAGCTCCGGACCGCATAAAAGCAACGGCGTCCCCTTGAATTGAGCACTGCGCGAACCTCGCGCCAATTGCCAATCCATCTCCAATGGCTCGTCTGTGGGAAAACGCGACAATTTTTGTGCGACGGTTCGCGCGTGGCACATCAGGGTCAAACGGATCGCCTGCACGGGAAATTTCTCTGTCGATGGAAAGGACAAACAGCGCCTGACCGCCAGACGCCGCGTAATTGTGCCGTAAGAAAAGTAAACAAAGTGCGTTTCGTTCTGGCTCTTACCACAGCGACACCAAAGCACTTTTCTCAAAAAACAGGTTAATCCGAACGGCAAGTAGGCAATGACCTACAAGAGCTGCCGGCTTCGCTGTAGCCCCATTCCACGGGCGTTCCGCACCCAAACTGTGCGTTGAAAAGCCCCGCGAAAATTAACTAGACATGTAGTGCGCCTTAAATAAATACTGCTTTCAACAGACTTGAAATGCGTGGAAACCGACAGTGATTGTCAGGTTTGGTGCCCGCCACCGAACCCATTGATACAGGAGTGCATCCATGCTGGTCTTGCGTCCAGTGCAGTTAACCGACCTGCCCCAATTGCAGCGCCTTGCCCGTGAAAGCCTGGTGGGCGTTACGTCCTTGCCGGACGACAGCGAACGCTTGCGCGATAAAATCCTCAACTCCTGCGTGTCGTTCGAGCAAAACGTGCGCAATCCCGGCCCGGAGAATTATTGCTTCGTACTCGAGGATTCGACGCACCAAAGTCTGGTGGGGTGTTGCGAAATACTCGCCACTGCCGGGTTCGACGAACCGTTCTACAGCCTGCGCAATCGACACTTCAACAGTGCCTCGCGGGAACTGAACATCGAGCACGGCGTTCCGGCGTTGTCGCTATGCCATGACCTCAGCGGCCACACGTTGCTGCGCGGCTTTCACATCGATCCCCGATTGGCGAAAACAGCATCGTCAGAACTGCTGTCACGGGCGCGACTGTTGTTCATCGCAGCCCATGCCCAGCGGTTTTCAGACACGGTGATCACCGAGATCGTCGGCTACAGCAGCGATGAAGGCCACTCGCCCTTCTGGGACGCCGTGGGCAAGCATTTCTTCGATCTGCCCTATGCCGAGGCAGAGCGACTCTGCGGCCTTGAAAGCCGAACATTCCTCGCCGAACTGATGCCGCAATACCCGATCTACGTGCCAATGCTGCCCCAGGCTGCGCAGGACTGCATCGGCCGCATCCACCCCGACGGCCAGGATGCCTTCGATATCCTTGAGCGCGAAGGATTCGAAACCAACAGTTACGTCGACCTCTTCGACGGCGGCCCGACACTGTTTGCCCGCACCGGCAACATCCGCTCCATCGCCCAGAGCCAGACGGCCCAAGTCAAACCCGGTGCGTCCATCGACGCCCGAGGACGGTATCTGGTGAGCAACGATTCGCTGGGCAACTTTCGCGCTATCGTCGCCGAGCTCGACTACCTGACGGGACAACCTCTTGTTCTGGACGCCGGGATGTGTGCAGCCCTCGGGGTGGCCGAAGGCAATCAGGTTCGGTTGATCGCCTTGTGAATCTCAAGACGCGCGGTGCCCGACAACAACCAGGCAAGCCTGAAGCAGGAGCGACATCATGATTGTTCGACCGGCTCAAGTGACCGACCTGCCCGCCCTGCTCGCGCTTGTGCGCCAAGCCCGCGGCCTGGCCATCCTGCCCGCCGACGAAGAACGGCTGAACTACCGCTTGCGCTGGGCGAAAAGAACATTCGCCGAACAGGTCGAACGCGCTGATGCCGATTACCTGTTCGTGCTCGAAGACGATGACCAGCAAGTGGTGGGCGTCAGTGCCGTGGCTGGAGCGGTAGGCTTGCGCGAGCCCTGGTACAACTACCGGGTCGGTTTGACGGTCAGTTCGTCACAGGGCCTGGGCATCCAGCGGCAAATACCGACCTTGTTCCTGAGCAACGAAATGACCGGGCAATCAGAGCTCTGCTCATTATTCCTGCGCCCCGATCAACGCCTGGGAAGTCACGGTCGATTGTTGTCATTGAGTCGTTTGTTGTTTGTAGCCGAGTTCCCACACCTGTTCGGCGACAAACTCATCGCCGAGCTGCGCGGCAGTGCCGATGAAAAAGGCTGTTCCCCTTTCTGGGACAGCGTGGGCCGACACTTTTTCAAGATGGACTTCAGCCAGGCTGATCATTTGGCGGCGCTGGGCAACAAATCGTTTATCGCCGAGCTCATGCCACGCCAACCCATTTACACCTGCCTGCTCACCGAACAGGCCCAGGCCGTCATCGGCAAGCCCCACGCGAATAGCGAAGCGGCGCTGAAGATCCTCAGTGCCGAGGGTTTTGCCCACAAGGGTTATATCGACATCTTCGATGCAGGCCCGGTCATCGAGGCTCCGCTCTCAAACATCCGCACCGTGCGCGACAGTCAGGTACTGGAATTGGCCATCGGCACCCCGGATGAACAGGCTCCGTTATGGATGATTCACAACCGTCGCCTGGAAAACTGCCGTATTACCACCTGTAAAGCACGACGGGTGGGCAACAGCCTGATCGTCGACCGCCTCACTGCCAAGCGCCTGCAATTGCAACCCGGTGACTCGGTACGTGGCGTGCCGTTGTGCAATCAACAGCTTCAGGCGGTGGCGGCGTAACCGAACAAATGGCAGCAATCCGGGTAAATTCGTCATCATTCCCGGCCCGCCCACGTGATAGCCTTTTACATCTTCGGCGTTGACACTTTTGCTCAAGCCTTTCCATTTCCATTGGTGGAACTCATATGTCCAGGCTTTCTCATCAAGATTTGCGCCGCAATTTTCGCCAACTGTTCGCGTCCAACGCTTGCTATCACACCGCATCGGTCTTCGATCCGATGTCGGCACGCATCGCTGCTGATCTGGGGTTTGAGGTAGGGATTCTGGGTGGTTCGGTTGCATCGTTGCAGGTACTGGGCGCCCCAGACTTTGCGTTGATCACCCTCAGCGAGTTCGCCGAACAGGCCACCCGAATTGGTCGTGTCGCCCAATTACCCGTGATTGCCGACGCCGATCATGGCTACGGTAACGCGCTCAACGTGATGCGGACCATTGTCGAACTGGAACGTGCCGGCATCGCCGCCCTGACCATCGAGGACACCCTGCTGCCAGCGCAATTCGGCCGCAAATCAACCGACCTGATCACCGTCGCCGAAGGCGTCGGCAAGATCCGCGCCGCACTGGAAGCCCGTTGCGACTCGGAAATGGCAATCATCGCCCGCACCCACGCGGGAATCCTGCCCGTCCAGGAAATCATCAGCCGCACCAAGCAATACCAGCGGGCCGGCGCCGATGGCATTTGCATGGTGGGGGTAAAGGATTTCGATCATCTGGAGCAGATCGCCGAACACCTGAGCGTGCCGCTGATGCTGGTGACCTACGGCAACCCGCTGCTGCGCGACGACAAACGCCTGGCCGAACTCGGTGTACGCGTCACCATCGACGGTCACGGCGCCTACTTCGCCGCGATCAAGGCGACCTACGACAGCCTGCGCGAACAACGCCAGATTTTCACCCAGGCCGCGGACTTGAGTGCAACCGAACTGACTCACACCTATACCCAGCCTGAGGAATACATTCGCTGGGCCGAGGAGTTCATGAGCGTCAAGGAGTGAGGGGGAACCGTTTTTTCTTCGTCGACTGAGATGACGCCATCGCGAGCAGGCTCGCTCCCACAGGGATTGTGGAGAACCGCGAAATTCAGGTCGACTGTCAGGCCGCCTTCGCGTGCAAGCCCGCTCCCACAGGTTTTCGGGTGTGTGGTGATAGTTGGGTTCGGCACGAATCCGTAGGAGCCGGCTTGCGTACATCAATGCTTTTCACCACTCAACAGGCCGAGTGTCAGCTCGCCTGCAGCTTTTGATCTTGATCCACCCGCCCCCTCGGCAGGCTGAGTGGAGGTATTCATCCGGGGATTGGCGCGCAGCGCCGTTCGACGCAGTCGAACTCATCGCATGTAGGTGCCAGCGAAGCCAACCGGAGGCGATGCCCCCGGATGGATGCCGGAGCGAAGGAACCCCGAGCTTTAGCGAGAGGCCGTACGAAAGGGGCCAGACCTTTGGTTCCTTTGGGGCGTTTGCCAAAGGGACTCGCCGTAAGGGCGAAACCATAAGCCGCCGTTACCGCAGCAACGGATATGTACCCAAAACAACACCAGCATGGTCGGCCCAAAGGCCGCCAAGTCACCCCCCAAAGGCTATCCTTGATGCCAACCCGAATACAGAGCAAAAGGAAAACCCCATGCGCACCCTGCAACTGGCAGGCACCCAGGTACCCATCATCGGCCAAGGCACCTGGCAAATGGGCGAAAACCCCTCCCGCCACAAAGAAGAAGTCAGCGCCCTACGCTTGGGCATCGACCTGGGCATGACCCTTATCGACACCGCCGAAATGTACGCCGAAGGCGGCGCAGAACAAGTCGTGGGCGAAGCCATCTCAGGCCAACGCGACAAAGTCTTCCTCGTCAGCAAGGTCTACCCACACAACGCCAGCCACAAAGGCGTCCCCCTGGCGTGCGAGCGCAGCCTGCGCAGACTCAAGACCGACCACATCGATCTATACCTGTTGCACTGGCGCGGCCAATACCCGCTGGAGGAAACCGTCGAAGCCTTCGAACGCTTACGCGAATCGGGCAAGATCGGCCGTTGGGGCGTGTCCAATTTCGACGTCGATGACTTGCAAGAGCTGGCAGCACCGACCTGCGCCACCAATCAGGTGCTCTACAACCTGGAGGAACGTGGCATAGAATTTGATCTACTACCCTGGTGCCAACAGAACACGATGCCGATCATGGCGTATTGCCCCATCGGCCAGGGCGGCAAAATGCTCGCCAATGCCACCCTCAAACAAGTGGCAGCCCGCCACGGGGTGACGCCAGCACAGGTATCGCTGGCGTGGCTGTTGCGCCAGGAGACTGTGATCGCCATTCCCAAGGCGGTCCGCCCCGAACACGTGCAACTCAATGCGCAAGCGGCGCAATTGAAGCTTGATGCTAGGGATCTGGAGGCGCTGGACCAAGCGTTTCAAGCGCCACAACGCAAACAGCGGTTGGCCATGGTCTGAGCCATCGCGGCGTGTCAGAGGGCTTTTCCATGAGAAGCACCGACCAGCAAGATGCCTTCAATCTGCAACGCTTCATCCAGGCGCAGAAACCGGTGTTCGACCGGGTCCTGGCCGAGTTGAACGCCGGTCATAAACGCAGTCACTGGATGTGGTTCATCTTTCCGCAATTCGCCGGGCTGGGTGGCAGCGAGATGTCGCGTCGTTTCGCGATTCGCTCCCGGGAAGAAGCACAGGCCTACCTTGAGCACCCCTTGCTGGGTTCGCGCTTGCTTACTTGCACCGAGCAGGTAATGAACATCCAGCAACGTTCGGTGGCAGCGATTTTCGGCCATCCCGACGACTTGAAATTTCGCTCTTCGATGACTTTGTTCGCCCAGATCGCCGCAGACGGCAGCCCGTTTCATCAGGCCTTGAACCAGTACTTCCACGGCATTGTGGATGACTGGACGTTGTCGCTGATGGACTCAAAACAGGCCCAGTTGCCCACCAATCAAGGTTGAGAAGTCATCGTCGACAAACGGCAGGATCGCATCCGCCACCGGTTGCAGTTGCCGGGTGATGTAGTGATCGTAATCGATGGGTGCGCTGCGGATCTCCAGCGGTTCGGGGCCGGCGACGGTGATGACATAGCTGATCCAGCCACCGCTCTGATACTGCCGTGGACGGCCCTGTTTGTCGTTGTAGTCGTCGGCGATGCGCGCTGCGCGTACATGGGGCGGTACGTTGCGCTGATAGTCGTCGAGGGTGCGACGCAGGCGCTTGCGGTAAATCAAGCGGTCGTCGAACTCACCGATCAGGGTCTTGCGCACGTACTCGCGCACGTAGTCCTGATAAGGCTTGCGATGGAAAATCAGCGAATACAGCTCTTGCTGGAACTGCCGGGCCAGCAATGACCAGTCGGTGCGCACGGTTTCCAGGCCCTTGTAGACCATCTCGTCTGTGCCGTCGGCACGGGTGACCAGGCCGGCATAGCGCTTCTTGCTACCCTCCTCCGCCCCGCGAATGGTTGGCATGAGGAAACGCTTGTAGTGAGTCTCGAATTGCAATTCCAGCGCACTGTCCAGTCCATACTCCTGCCGCACATGCTCGCGCCACCACTGGTTGACGTGATCCACCAGCGCCCGGCCGATCTGCGCGGCCTCTTGCTGACCATGGGCTCGACGCAGCCAGACGAACGTTGAGTCAGTGTCACCGTAAATCACCGCATGGCCCTGCTCTTCGATCAATTGACGCGTGCGCAGCATGATCTCGTGGCCACGCAAGGTGATGGATGACGCCAGGCGCGTATCGAAGAAGCGACAACCGCTGGAACCGAGCACGCCGTAGAACGCGTTCATGATGATCTTAAGCGCCTGGGACAGCGGCGCATTGTGCTCGCGCTTGGCGGTTTCCCGGCCTTCGGCGACCCTCGCGACAATGGCCGGCAAGCAATGCCGAGTGCGGGAAAACCGCGCTCCGCGAAAACCCGGCACCGAGTCGGCATCGTCAGGATGTTTGAGTCCTTCGATCAGGCCCACCGGGTCGATGAGGAACGTGCGGATGATCGAGGGATATAGGCTTTTGTAGTCGAACACCAGCACTGACTCGTACAACCCTGGCCGCGAGTCCATGACGAAACCGCCAGGGCTGGCCTGGGGTGGCTTGCTACCGAGGTTGGGCGCCACAAAGCCCTGGCGATGCATCAATGGCATGTAGAGATGGGTGAACGCCGCCACTGACCCGCCCATGCGATCGGCCGGCAGACCGGTGACACTCGCACGTTCAAGCAGGAACGTCAGAAGTTCGGTCTTGGCGAAGATCCGTGTGACCAGCTCGCAATCCTTGAGGTTGTACTTGGCCAGCGCCGGTTTGTCCTCGGCGAACATGCGGTTGATTTCGTCCATGCGCTGGTAGGGGTTGTCGATGGATTTACCTTCGCCCAGCAAGGTTTGCGCGACGTTTTCCAGGCTGAACGAGGGGAAGCTCCAGGTCGCCGAGCGCAAGGCTTCAATACCATCGATGATCAGGCGGCCGGCAGCCGAGGCGAAGTAATGGTTGCCGCTGCCATGTTCGCGCCACTGCATTTCTTCGCCGTCTCGCCCCAGCCTCAACGGCACTCCCAAGCGCCGCGCGTGTTCATGCAGCACCCGCATGTCGAATTGCACGACGTTCCAGCCGATGATCGCGTCGGGATCGAAGCGGGCGAACCAGTCGTTGAGCTTCTTCAGCAGCAGGGTTCGCGAGTCGCAGTATTCGAGCTGGAAATCCACTTCACTGTGGTCGCCATTCGGCGGGCCAAGCATGTAGACCTGACGCTCGCCGCAACCTTGCAGCGCGATGGAATACAACTCGCCCTGGGCGGTGGTTTCGATGTCCAGGGAGACCAGCTTGAGAGTGGGCCGGTAAGTTGGATCGGGCTTCATCTGCGCGTCGGTCAGCAGGCCATCGACGCTCCGCGTACCGCTAAAACGCACCGGCGCGGTGATGAACCGCTCCATCATGTAGCGCTCCGGCGGGCGCACGTCGGCCTCGAACACCTCGACACCGGCCCTGCGCAATGCGGTTTCCAGGCGCATCAACTGCCCGTGCTGCCGGCAATACAGGCCGAGCACCGGGCGGTGTTCGAAATCCAGCAAGGCCAGGGGTTTGAGCTCGACATTTTTTTCGTCGTGCAACAGCGCCTCGGCCTGCTCACGCTGACTGGCCGCAAGAAACGCCACCGACGGCTGATAAGGCAAGCGAATGCGCCGAGGACCGCCATCGGTCGCCAGCCAGAACTCGACCTCTGTCCCCGCTGGGGTATCGCGCCAATGCCGGGTCAGGACGAAGCCCTGGGGTAAATCCACCACTGCAAACCTCGGAGTTGATTCAGGGGGGTGATTCTACGCGTCCGGCCCCCGAAAAGATCGCAGCCTTCGGCAGCTCCTACATAAGAGCGCGGCCCGGTAGGAGCTGACGAAGGCTGCGATCTTTTGAGGTCAACCGAAGAAAATTCGTCAAATGACGTTTTTTGAGTCTTATCTGCCGCTTTCGCCCTTGCCCTGAGCGCCCGGGTCTACGATTCTTCATGAACAACGATAACCCTCCCGGGAAACCGCCATGAAAACCGTCGCGCAGCTGCTGAAGTTGAAAGATCAGAAAAACCAGACATTGCACCAGATCGATCCTGATCACATGGTGCTCGAAGCGCTGATGAAGATGGCCGAGAAGAATGTCGGCGCCTTGCTGGTGGTGAAGGATGACCAGGTGCAAGGCATCATCAGTGAGCGCGACTATGCACGCAAACTGGTGCTGCATGGGCGCTCGTCGGTGGGGACGCCGGTACGCGACATCATGGTCTCGCCGGTGATCACCGTGGACACGCACCAGACTGTGGACAAGTGCCTGAGCATCATGTCCGACAAACGCCTGCGTCACCTGCCAGTGGTGGAAAACGGCAAGCTGATTGGCTTGCTGTCGATCGGCGACCTGGTCAAGGAAGCCCTCGCCGAACAGGCCGCGCTGATTCAACAATTGGAGCAGTACATTCGCGGGGAATAAAAAGATCGCAGCCTGCGGCAGTTCCTACAGGACTATGTGTTTCCCTGTAGGAGCTGCCGCAGGCTGCGAGCCTTTCAGGCAGGCCAATGCCGTGCGAACACCGGTGCCAGTGTCGGATGCCGGTCAATGCGTTCCAGCCAGGCGAAAAAACCCGGGCGGGTATGGCGCAGATGCTCCCGAGTCCCCGCCCACCGCGTGATCACTGCCGCCAGCACATCCAGCGCGCCCGGCTTCTCGTCGTCCAGATACAGCTCTGCCGAAAACTCATCGGCAAACACCTCCCAACTCCGATGCAAGCGGGCGCGGCCGCCAGCGACCAAATTTTGCCGCGTTGCTTCATCCGCTTGTACCAACCAGCGTTCCGGATAATCGATGACGCCAATGGCGGCATAGCTGTTGGTCACGATAAAGACCATGCCTCGTATGGCCTGATCGCGGTCGACGGGATTGTCCGGCAACAGTTTCGAGCCGGGAAACGTCAGCCCGAGGTGAATCAGGATCGCCGCGCTTTCGGTCAGGACGCTGCCATCAGGCAAGCGCAGCGTCGGAATCTGCTTGAGCGGGTTGAGCTGACCTAGCTCCTGGGCAGCCTCGGCAGACGCCTCGACATCGATGAAGCGAAAGGCAACCCCACACAGCACCAGCGCCGCCTCGATCGCCGCAGCGCCAGAATTTGGATAACCGTAGAGCTGATACATACACATCTCCTTGCGAGCGCTCGCGCCAGTTTTCCAGTGTAGAAGCCGCCACCGATAACGCCGTGGCCGTCCGACGACTGCATCATCAGGCCGACCGTGGGCAAGCCGCCGGCGCTATCAATAACATCAATGTTTACCATCACATCAATGAAGTTCTCTTAAAAAATCCACGGCGTAACATCTGCTCCATACCAACCAACAACACCCCGGAGCACACGATCATGAAACGCCAAACCATCCTCAGCATTGTTTTCTCGGTTTTCGCAGTTAACGCTTTTGCCGCCACTTCTGTTCAACCTGTCGTCGCTGAAGGCGGCTCGGATCGACTGATTGAAAGCCGTGTGGCTGAAGGTGGTTCGGATCGTCTGATCCAGAATCGTGTGGCTGAAGGCGGTTCTGATCGCCTGCTGGAAAAACGTGCTGTAGCTGCTGATGGTTCGGATCGTTTGAAAGGCAACGAGGTCGCTGCCGATGGTTCAGATCGCCTTAAAGGCAACGAAGTTGCCGCTGATGGGGCCGACCGCCTGCAAGGCAACACCGTCGCCGCTGATGGCTCCGACCGCTTGCATGGCAACACCGTCGCCTGAACAAATCGCTACACCGCAACACCGAAAAGCCCGGCCTGATCAGCCGGGCTTTTTCGTGGGCGCTGTTCCTGACCCTTGATGGTTTATTCTGTGCGCCCCCGACTCTTCCTACTATTCCACCAACATTGGAGCCACCTGTGCCGCCTCTGACCGCCCGCGAGGTCTACCAGCAATTGCGCGACGCCGCCCTCGGCCTTCGCCCGCTCAAGCGTCTCGATGAACAATACGAGACTGGCGCGACGTCAATCGACATCGAAGGCTGGCGCTTGAGCCTGGACATCGACGGTGTTCACCTGCGCAATTGCCTGCGCTGCCAGAGCGCAGACGGTCGAGTGTTCGACGGCGGACAACGTTTCGGTACCGACCCGGTCAGCCTGCTCAGCACGTGGGAGCTGGCGCAGATTGAGCGCCTGTTAGCCGCGTCTGTATCGGGTTGAATACCAAGTGGGGTTTCATGCCAGCGGCTCAGCTGTGTTACATAAGACCTGATGTGCATCCCGTGCCCGAGAGGTTTGCTTATGTTCCATTGCCCACGCCTGCCGCTTTTGCTGAGCTGTGCCCTGCTCGGCCTGCTCTCCAGCGGCGCCCATGCCGCCGAGACGGCGGCCCCCGATTCGTTGCAGCCGTTGCTGGCAACCATCAATGAACGCCTGAACATTGCCGATGAAGTCGCGCTGATCAAGTGGGACAGCGGCAAACCCATTCAGGATACGGCCCGGGAAGTCCAGATCATCACCAACGCCCGCAAACAAGCGGTTGCCCACAAGCTCGACCCCGACGAAGTCGCCGATTTCATTGCCGCCCAGATCGAAGCCAACAAACTGGTGCAATACGGACTGCTCGCCGTATGGCAGGCGGCGCACAAGGCGCCTGACCAGCCACGACCGGACCTTAACCAGATCCGGCCAAAACTGGATGAACTGCAAACCCGCCTGTTGCAGCAATACGCCGACTTCACCCCCTATCGCGTCGACCCGCAATGCCCGACCTGGCTGGCGCAAGAGCGCGCCAACCTGATCAAGGATGCATTGCATGGCCAGGCACTGATACGTGCGACCGGGGAGTTGTGCGTTACCGATCAATGATGGGGAGAAGTGCGCTGTCCTCGTTTCACGCGACACAAATCCGCAGGAGCGGGATTCCTGGCGATAGCGGTGGTGAATGTGCTGGCCTCATCGCTGGCAAGCCAGCTCCCACAGGTATTGCGATTAGCCCAAATTTTGCGAACGTCTCAGATTTCTGTAGGAGCTGCCGCAGGCTGCGATCTTTTGATCTTGCCTTTTATAAAATCAAAAGATCGCAGCCTCGTTGCACTCGACAGCTCCTACAGGGGCGCGCTGCGACAGTGGGACTTTTTCACGGGCAATTTTTAAGCGAATCTGTATCCCCCTTCCCAGGATCTCCTCCATGAGCAAGACCGAAGCGTTGGCCAAAATCATGCTCGGCCCCGTGTTGCTTTTGCAGGGCCTGTACACCCGCCGAGTCACGCCGAAATTACCGGAAGCCGAGGGCGAGCGTGAAGGTGTGGCAGGCAGTGGCGAGGTGCTGCGCCTGCTGATTCTGGGCGACAGCGCCGCAGCAGGTGTCGGGGCGTTGACTCAGACCGATGCCTTGAGCGGTCAACTGGTCAGCCGGTTGGCCAGGGATCATCAAGTGATGTGGAAGCTCTGGGCACGCTCGGGCCTGGATTCGCAATCCTTGCTGGAACTGCTCGAACAAAAAACAGCGGAATCTTTCGATGTGGTGCTGCTGTCCATTGGCGTCAACGATGTCACCAGCACGCTGACGGTTGATCAATGGATCGCCCGCCAACAGCAGTTGCTGGCCACGCTGTGCGGCACGTTTGGGGTCAGGCAGGTTGTGATCTCCCCTCTCCCGCCCATGCACCTGTTTCCTGCACTGCCGCAGCCTCTACGCTGGTATCTGGGCAACCGGGCAAAGCGTTTCAATGCGCACCTCGCGAAGCTGGCGGGAAGCGAAGATCACTGTACGTTGCTGACAATCCGATTGGCCCCCGTGGCAGGTTCGATGGCGCGCGATGGTTTCCATCCGGGGCCACTGATCTACAGTGCATGGGCCGACGATGCCGCTATCGCCATTGCCCGGCGCTTTCGCAACACCGCATCAGGCAAGCTTTGAACAACAACAAAAAACAGGAGTTGACTATGTCTGAACTGCAACTGCACCCCAAAGTCGCCGAGGCCTTGAGCCAGTGGCACGCGATGATTCGCAGCGGCGACTTGAATGCCCTTCCCGAACTGCTCGACCCGCAAGCGGTCTTCCGCTCGCCAATGGCACACACGCCCTATCCGGGTGCGCCGGTGGTGTCGATGATCCTCAACACGGTGTCCAAGGTGTTCGAAGACTTCACCTACCACCGCGAACTGGCGACCGCCGACGGCTTGAATGTCATCCTTGAATTCAGTGCGAAGGTCGGCGAGAAGCAGCTCAAGGGCATCGACATGATCCGCTTCAACGAACAGGGGAAAATCGTTGAGTTCGAAGTGATGGTCCGTCCACTCAGCGGCTTGCAGGCACTGGGAGAAGAAATGGGCCGACGCCTTGGCGCTTATCTGGCCGCCAGCAAAGCCTGATCCTCGAGCGCCGTGGCGCGATAGACCATCGAAATACCTGGGCCGGCAGTTTCAGCGATGCCGGCTCACCCTTCTTCACTGCGCATGCGCCGATGCCTTGGCAGCTTTCTCGGGTTTTTTGTCCTAACGCAATGAGCCTCCCGGCTTCTAGGATACTGAACCGATTCTTCGCTCCCAGCCCGATCGAACCCCGAGACGCGCATGACCGACAGTCCTGTAAAAAAGCCTGCCCATGCACGCAACGCGGTGATCGTGGTCGCGTTGTTTTGCATGTTGTTGATGACGACGCTGTTCCTTTACCAGGGCGGATTTAATCGTTGGGAGTCGACCTCGGAACTCCTGTGCTGCTTGACCTTACTTGCAGCGATTACCTTTCTGGCGTTGCGCTGCAAACAGACCGAAGAAGCCCTGTGCCGCGTCCAGGCCCAGTTAGCCCATGTCACCCGCGTGACGTCCTTGGGTGAGCTGGCGGCGTCCATCGCCCATGAGGTCAACCAACCGCTGGCAGCGATCACCAGCAGCGCGCAAGCCTGCCGCAATTGGCTGACTCGCGAGGAACCCGATCTGATCGAGGTACACCAGTCACTGGAGAGGATCATCGCCAGCGCCAATCGTGCCAGCGAAATCACCCGCCGCGTCCGGGCGCTGTCGCACAAGTGCGATCCGCTGCGTCGGGACGAATCGCTCAATGACATCGTCAGCGAAGCACTGAGCCTGGTCCGCTGTGAACTGGCCCAGCATCAGATCAGCCCGGAAATCGAACTCGCCGTGTTCGACGACCTGGTCAGTGCCGATCGCGTGCAACTGCAGCAAGTCATCATCAATCTGATCATCAACGCCTGTCAGGCCATGGACGCGGTCTACGCCTCACAGCGCACGCTGTTGATTCGCACCTGGGTCAAGGACAATGAGGCCGTGCTGGAAGTGACCGATCAAGGGCCGGGCATCCCTGTCGATGTATTGCCGCAGCTGTTCACGCCGTTTTTCACCACCAAGGAAAATGGCCTGGGGATGGGGCTGTCCATTTGCCGTTCGATCATCGACTTCCACGAAGGACGCATCTGGGCCACCCGTGCAAACGGACAGGGCAGCTCGTTTCTGTTTGCCCTGCCGATACGGGTTGCCAATGACCCGGGATACGCAGCAGCCATTTAATACTCAGGTATGAATGCCTCGCGTCCGGCATCCCCCTAATGTAGCGCCCATCGCATGGTGCACAGCGCCGGGCGGTTGCAGTTCCACCCCTTGGAAACAGGTAATGAACGAACAACGTCCCCTCAACAAAACCACTCAAAATGAATCCATGGTGTTCATCGTTGACGACGATGCGCCGCTGCGTGAATCCCTGGGCAGCCTGTTGCGCTCCATCGGTCTGCGCGTCGAGTTGTTCGGCTCGGTGGCCGAGTTCATGAAGTTCCCGCGCCTGGACACGGCCAGTTGCCTGGTGCTGGACGTCAGGCTGCAAGGCAGCAGTGGCCTGGATTTCCAATGTGAGTTGGCCGCCGCCGGCATCAAGGTGCCAATCGTGTTCATCACTGGCTACGGTGACATCGCCATGACGGTACGGGCGATGAAGGCCGGCGCGGTGGATTTCCTGACCAAGCCGTTTCGCGAGCAGGACCTGATCGACGCCGTGTGCACTGCCCACGCGCAGGACAGGCAACGCCGCGAATCCGAGCGGCATGCCGACGAGTTGCACGCTCGTCACGCAACGTTGAGTGCTCGGGAGCAAACGGTCATGGCCTTGGCGACGTCGGGTTTGATGAACAAGCAGATTGCAGGGGAAATCGGCCTGAGCGAAATCACGGTGAAGATCCATCGCGGTCAGGCCATGCGCAAAATGGGCGCGCGATCATTTGCCGATCTGGTGCGCATGGCCGAAATGATCTCGGCCCAAGCCGGCGCCCACTTGCCTTCAAACCTTGCAACCGATCGCTTTTTTTCCAAAGCCCTTTTCGACTGATAAGTGACTCCAACTAATACCTTGGTATAGCGGATTAAAACTTAGTCATGTATCGGCTGACCCTATGTAGCAGTGTCACCACTATCGCCCTCGAATAGCATCTGCTCCCGTGCGCAATGACTGCAACTTCTTCAGGAGCTAACCAATGAAACAGCAGATTTTGATTATCGGTGCAGGGTTCGGTGGGGTATGGAGTGCATTGAGTGCTGCCCGCCTGCTGGACAAGCATGATCGCAATGACATCGAGATCACCGTATTGGCCCCCCAGGCTGAGCTGCGAATCCGCCCGCGTTTTTACGAACCCAATGTCCACAACATGAAGGCGCCGCTCAACGAACTGTTCGATGCCGTGGGCGTGAAATTCGTTCAGGGTTCGGCGCAAGTCATCGACGAGAAAAACAAACACGTGAGCTACGCCACCGCCACCGGTGCCGAGGGCAAGCTGACGTACAGCCGCCTGGTGCTGGCCGCCGGCAGCAAGCTGATGCGCCCACCGGTCGAAGGCATGCTGGAACACGCGTTCGATGTCGATGAGATCGAATCCGCCACTGAGCTTGAATCACATATCAATGCCCTCAAAGACCTGCCGGCCAGTGCAGCCCGCAATACCGTGGTGGTCGCTGGCGGTGGTTTCACCGGGATCGAGACCGCGACCGAGATGCCCGCGCGACTGCGTGCGGTACTGGGTGACGACGCCAACATTCGTGTGATCGTGGTCGATCGTGCGCCGCAAGTCGCCGCCGCCCTGGGCGATGGCATTCGCCCATCGATTGTCGAAGCGTCTGAGCATCTGGGCATCGAGTGGGTCCTCAATGCCACCGTCGCCTCGGTCGATGCCGGTGGCGTCACCCTCGCCGATGGCCAGCGCATCGAGTCCAATACCGTGATCTGGACCGTGGGCTTTCGCGCCCACCCGCTGACCGAGCAAGTGCAAGGCGCCCGCGATCACCAGGGTCGCTTGCATGTCGATCAAAACCTGAAAGTGCGTGGCCATGCCGATGTGTTCGCCACCGGCGACGTGGCCTATGCCGCCACCGATGACCTGGGCAACTTCGCCGCCATGTCCTGCCAGCACGCGATTGCCCTGGGCCGTTATGCCGGCAACAACGTCGCCGCCGAACTGCTGGGTGTGGAACCGATGGCCTACAGCCAACCCAAGTATGTCACCTGCGTGGACCTGGGCACTTGGGGCGCGGTGTTCACCGAGGGCTGGGATCGCCAGGTGAAACTGGTCAAGCAGGAAGCCAAGGAACTCAAGACCCAGATCAACACCCTGTGGATCTACCCGCCGGCGGCGGATCGTGCTGCTGCACTGGCGGCGGCCGACCCGTTGATTCCTGTGGCGTGAAGCCGCGGGCAAGCCTGTATCCCGGTCAGCCCACTCCTTGCTGACCGGGACATTTCCCAAGCGCCCGCCACTTGTTTTTGTGGCGGGCGCTTTTTTGTTGGGTCCGAGCGAGTCTTTTTATCCTGGCTTTGAAAGTCAAAAGATCGCGGCCTCGTTGCACTCGTCAGCTCCTACAGGGCCGTGGGTGTTTGGAGAGATTGTGTGCAACACAAATCGGTAGGAGCCGGCTTGCTGGCGATAGCGGTGTTGGTTTTGAAGCCGCCATCGCTGCGATGCGTCGACCTGTTCATTCGACAAAGCCCGGACCATACCCATCCGAGCAAAAATACCCATAGAATTCGCCCTCACGGCCAACCGCTGTCCCTGAGGAGCTCACATGACCGCTCAATCCACTGCCCAGTTCCAGACACCAGAGCGCAACCCATGACGGCTATGGTTCGGCCACGGCCGATGCTGATCACCCTGGGTCTGTTACTGATGCTGGTGTTCTGGCTGTCCCTGGCCCTCGGGCCGGTCAGCCTGCCGTTGGGCGATACCTTACTGGCGGGGATGCGTCTGCTTGGGCTGCCGGTCAATGGCGACGACACACAACAGGCGCAACTGATCCTGGGTCAGATTCGCCTGCCGCGCAGTTTGCTCGGCATCGCTGTGGGTTCGGTGCTGGCGCTGTCGGGTGTGGCGATGCAGGGGTTGTTCCGCAACCCTCTGGCGGATCCGGGCCTGGTGGGTGTCTCCGGCGGCGCGGCGCTCGGCGCGGCCTTCGCCATTGTCGGCGGCGGTCTGTTGGGGGGGGTGTCGCCGGCCATCGAGCCTTATCTGTTGTCGGTCTGCGCCTTCGTCGGTGGGCTGATGGTCACGGCGGTGGTGTATCGCTTTGGCCGCAGCAATGGCCAGACCAACGTCGCCACCATGTTGCTGGCGGGCGTGGCGATGACCGCGATGTCCGGGGCCGGCGTCGGTTTGTTCACCTACCTGGCCGACGACGCCACCTTGCGCACCCTGACCTTCTGGAACCTGGGCAGCCTCAACGGTGCCAGCTACCCGCGCCTGTGGCCGTTGCTGATCGTGGTTGTGGGCGTGGCGTTGTGGCTGCCCCGTCGAGCGGCGGCGCTCAATGCCATGCTGTTGGGCGAATCGGAAGCCCGCCACCTGGGTTTCAATGTTGAACGCATCAAACTCGAACTGGTGTTGTGTACGGCGCTGGGTGTCGGTGCCGCCGTGGCGGCGGCGGGCCTGATCGGCTTTATCGGCCTGGTGGTGCCGCACCTGATGCGCCTGCTGGTTGGCCCGGATCACCGGGTGTTGTTACCGGCCTCGTTGCTGGCGGGTGCCAGCCTGTTGCTGCTGGCCGATCTGGTCGCCCGCCTGCTCCTGGCGCCGGCCGAGTTGCCGATCGGCATTGTCACGGCACTTATTGGCGCACCCTTCTTCCTGTTTCTGCTGGTGCGAGGGCGTACCTGATGCTGCGGGCAAACAACTTGCAGGTCCGGCGCGGCGGTCGCACCGTGTTGGCCGACATCGATATCGAACTGCGTCCGGGTGAAGTCCTCGGCGTGCTGGGGCCTAACGGCGCCGGTAAAAGTACATTG
Organism: Pseudomonas sp.; assembly: GCF_050739655.1. Classification (GTDB taxonomy): domain Bacteria; phylum Pseudomonadota; class Gammaproteobacteria; order Pseudomonadales; family Pseudomonadaceae; genus Aquipseudomonas. The sequence continues at coordinate 18,744 of NZ_JBOIBY010000117.1, forward strand.
CTCTCGGCCCTGTGCGATGAGCTGCCGATCAGTGAAGGGACCGTCAGCCTCGACGAACGCAAACTCACGGACTGGCCCGGTCAGGAGCGGGCCAGGCGCCTGGCGGTATTGCCCCAGAGTTCGAGCCTGAACTTCGCTTTCTCGGTCAATGAAGTGGTCGGCATGGGTCGTCTGCCCCATGCCAGCGGTCGCGTGCGCGATGCCGAAATCGTCGCGCAAGCCTTGAGCGCCGCCGACGCCCTGCACCTGGCCGGACGCAGTTATCTGGCCTTGTCCGGTGGTGAACGCCAACGCGTGCACCTGGCGCGTGTACTCGCGCAACTGTGGCCGGGTGCCGAAGGGCAGACTTTGCTGCTCGACGAGCCGACATCCATGCTCGACCCGCTGCACCAGCACACTATTCTGCAAGCAGTGCGCGACTTTGCCGGGCGCGGGGCGGCGGTGCTGGTGATCCTCCACGACCTCAACCTCGCGGCGCGTTTTTGCGATCAACTGTTGCTGCTACAAGACGGACGCCCCCACGCCTACGGCCCGCCGGACGAAGTCCTGACCGCCGAGGCGCTGGAAGCGGTCTATGGCTTACAGGTACTGATACACAAGCATCCGGAGCGCGGTCACCCGTTGATTATCGCGCGCTGATACACGCCCACCGTCGAAAAAGGAGATCCGATGCGCATTGTGCTGATATGCCTGTTCAGCCTGCTGGTGGCCTGCCAGGCCCAACAGGTTACGCCGCCCCCGGCGCCGATCGCCCCGCAAGGCCGCGATCATGCCGATCTCGGCGTGATCCGCGAACTCGCCACAGGGCGCTCGATCACGCCGCAAGAACTGGTCGAGAAACTCGCAGCGGCACCTCGCGTGCTGGTGGGTGAACAACACGACAACCCCGATCACCATGCCCTGCAACTGTGGCTGTTGCGCCAACTGGCCGCGCAACGCCCGCAAGGCAGTCTGTTGATGGAAATGCTCAACCCTGATCAACAAGCGAAAGTCGATGCCGCGCAGGCCGCCACCCGTGCCGGTCAACCGCCGGCCGATCCTTATCAGGCGCTGTCCTGGCAAGCCAATTGGGATTGGGGCGTCTACGGCGCGCTGGTCACCTACGCCCTGCGCCAGCCTTATCCACTGCTATCGGCCAACCTGGACCGGTCGCAGATCATGCAGATCTACAAACAGCGGCCCACGCTCAATGGCCCGGCGTCCACTACTCAACAGGTGCAAGCGACATTGCTGGAGGACATTCGCGAGTCCCACTGCGGCATGCTCCCCGAATCACAGCTGCCGGCGATGCTCGGTGTGCAACAGCAGCGTGACCGACGCATGGCCGAACGCTTGATGGCGGCGCCAACACCCGCCGTTCTGCTGGCCGGTGCGTTCCATGTGCGCAAGGATTTGGGCGTGCCCCTGCACCTTAAAGACCTCGGTGCTGGCGAGGGTAATGCCGTGCTGATACTGGCCGAAGCGGACAAGACCGTGACCGCCGAAAGCGCGGATTACGTGTGGTACACCGCAGCGCAACCGGCGCAGGATCACTGCGCACAATTGCGGCAATAGGATGTGTAGGAGCTGTCGAGTGCAACGAGGCTGCGATCTTTCGGCTTTGTTTGCTGCAAGCAAGATCAAACGATCGCAGCCTGCGGCAGCTCCTACCGGTGGTATGTCTAATGGTCGGCACAAAAACCTGTAGGAGCTGTCGAGTGCAACGAGGCTGCGATCTTTTGCTTTTCTGCCGAAATCACAATTGACGCTTGAAAAACACGACTCGCTCCGTTTCCTCGAAACCGAGCGCCTTGTGTGTCTGCTGGCTTGGCAAGTTGGCGAGGTCGGTGTCAGAGGCCATTTGCGCGCAGCCGTGTTCACGTCCCCACTGCGCCACCTGTTCGATCAGCTGTGCAGCGACGCCCTGACGGCGATGTTGCGGCACCACGTAGATACCCTCCAGGAACACCACGGGAGATACGTCAGTGCCATTGACGTAGTCGCTACGCAATGAGGCTTCTGCCAGGCCGATGGGTTGTTCTTGGCCGTCGTATGCGACGAAGTTGATATAGCGCTGCGGCTGACGCAACAGCTCGTCGATTTCGTCCTGATGCTCCTGCTGCGAAGCATCCGGCCAGAGCGCGTGGCGCAAAGGCAGCCATCCGGATTGCTCATTGGACTGGCAGATTTGGATATGGAGCATGTGGGTTCGCTCGTGGGTTTCGGGGTCTTTCACTCTAGCAAACACCGAGACGATCAAAAGATCGCAGCCTTCGGCAGCTCCTACAGTTGGGTGTGGTACATCCGTGGAATCAGGGTGGCTGACAGGCCGTCATCGCTGGCAAGCCAGCTCCCACAGGTTTTGCGTGTGCACTTGAATGGTTGGGTACGACACGAATCCGTAGGAGCCGGCTTGCTGGCGATAGCGGTAGCG
>NZ_JBOIBY010000118.1:0-3647 GCF_050739655.1 Pseudomonas sp.
GTTCCGCCCTCATCGCGAGCACGCTCGCTCCCACAGTTGTGATTTGTGGCAGGCCACTGGAACGATTGGCAGATCAAGGATCTGCCCCCCACTGAACCGTGCGAACGAACCGGAAATGGATTCGTGCGGCACGCCTTTGGCCACGTCACTGACACCATCCAGCCTTGCCAGTTGGTCCGTGCTCAACTGCACATTCAGTGCGCCCAACGTGGCATCCAGTTGCTCGCGTGTCCGGGAACCGAGGATCGAAATCAGTGCCGTGGTCGAGCGCCGGGCCTTTTCCCGCAGCCAGGCGATGGCCACGTGGGTCGGGCTGGCATCGAGTGCGGCGGCGATGTCGATCAAGGTATCGAGCCACCTGCCGGCGATCACCTTGATCGTGTCATCCGTTCTTCCGTGCGCAGCTACGAAACCAGGCGGCAAGCGATCATTCACGCGCTTGAGTGCAGATGACCAGGCGGCTCTCGACCGACTGCTGGGCGACGAGGAAGTCGACCCCGACGACACGCGCAGCGAGCAAGCTACTGTCATCTCGTTCAGCAATCTCAAGACCGATCCCGGCAAGGCCAGCTTGGACAGCGTATTGGTCGCCATCGCCAAGCTCAAGTGCCTCAACGATATGGGCTTGGCGCCGGCAGTGTTTCAGAACATTCCCGCCAAAAAGAACCCCAGCAAAGCTAAATGTCGTCAAATTGTAGCTTCGCCCACACTGAGCCCAGTCCCACGGCCAGCAGGCAGAGGGGGAGAAGTGCAATGACCCCGGCAATGACCGGCATTGTAAGGCCTGATGAAATCAGGTAGACGATAGGCGCGTAGAGTATCCCGCAGGCATAAGCGCCCAGCAGCATGATCGAATAGGAGATGGAGAGGCTTCGCAACAACATGGCGCAAGCCAGAAGCAGACCGGGGATGACGAACAGATAGGCAATGCTGGGGACGTAGAATGCAAGTGTTGCGCAGGCAATGCCGAACAGGACAATGGCCATGGGCCGCAGCACGGAATTCTTGCCCTGATCTTGGCGGCGAGTGCGGCAGCGTTGCGCCCAAAGACCGCAGAACACGAACGAGGCGATGCCCAGCGCATACATGGCGGGCAAAGGGAGTACCAGCAGCGTGCCGCCTGGCAGTGGGAAATAGGTTGCGTCCTCGTCAGCGCTCAGGGAGGAGAGGTCGATACCCTGGATAAAGTGGTTGCCCACTTCACGCACTGCCTTTTGGTAGCGAAACAAGGTCTCTGGCGCAAGGTTCTCCACCGTGTCGCTCATGTGGTGGTAGTGTTGAAAACCCTCCACGACCGCAAAATTCAACCCTGCGATGTTCATTTTCCTGAAGGCCGTAAAGTCCGTGTCGTTTTGCAGCATCTTGTAAATCAGGGGGGTGAATGAGAAGGATATGATGCCCCGAACCCCTGCGTTCAGGTTCTTGATCAGGGTGTAGTCCTTCTGCGAGGTCTCGAACAATAAAGGGATGCCCTGGTTACCCCTGGCTTCGAAGTTCAATACCAGGCGGAGGGCTTCACGTTCCGGCGCGCTGAGCTGCGAGACGTAGTGCTCCGCTCCCAGTAGGCCCAGTTCTTCGCCATCGGTGAATAGAAAGACAACGTTGTTTTTGGCATCGCTGCGGGTGATGGTTTCCCGCATCAGCTGGAGTATCGAGGCGACGGCCATGCCATCGTCACTGGCCCCGGGGGCGGTGCCGACGCTGTCGTAATGCGCCATGAACAGGACCGTCGCGGTCGCTCCCGGTACGCGGAGTGAGGCTATCAGGTTGATTCCCTGGCCGCTGTCGCCTTCCAGCAGGCCGGAGCGAATTCGCACTTCCTTTTCAAAACTGTCCGCGCCCACCCGAGCCAGCTCGGCATCGAATGCTTGGCGCTGTTGCTCGTTCAGCTCGGCGTAGAGCATTTTCTGCCGGTTCACCATGCTTTCGATGGTAAATCGAAAGGGTTGCTCAACCACCTGGTAACCCATGCCCGCAATCGTTTCCTGCAAGTAATGCCTGACAGCGGCCTGGCGTGGTGACGCGGTGGGGTGGGGTGCAGCGGCGATGACGCCCAGGTTATTGCGTACATTCAGATAGCCGATATCGCGAGCATCGGCGGCTGTCAGGGCGGCGGGTTTCACCATCCCTGTTCCATGAACACTCGCCAGAGCGACAACGGCCAGCAAACATAAACTCAATACCAAACGCTTCACTGGTTTCTTCCTTGGGGTCCGACGCTGCAAGTTTCGATACACGATCGTCTTGCGGGCGTTAATCCGCTTTCACGTCCAGGACGCATTCCATGGCACCGCTCTGCAGCGTACGCTGTTTTCTGAGAACGACTTCAAGCGCGCGGTCAACGGGCAGTACGGGAACGCCGGTGCCGAGAAAGATCGGAATGGTGGTGATGAACAGCTGCTGCAATTCCCCGGCGTCGGCAAAACAGGCTGCCGTTTTGCCGCCACCGACCAGCCAGACATTCTTGCCCTTCGCCGCTTGCCTGGCCCTGGCCGCGATGGCCACGGCATCACCGCGTACGAAGGTGATATCCAGATTGGCGGGGACTGACCGATTCCGGTTGCTCATGACAAAGGCGGGTACATCCTGGTAGGGCCAGTCATCGGGAGCGTTCGACATGATCCAGTCATAGGTCTGCGACCCCATGACCACCGCTCCGACCGTCTGATAAAAATCATCATAGGCCGTTGCGTCATCCCCCAGCGCAAAGTTCTCCAGCCAATCGAGTTTGTGTTGTTGAGTGGCAATATAACCATCCAGGGTGGCAGCTACGTAATAGACCAGCGTCGACATGTGTTTTCCTTGTAATCATGCAGGTGGGAAATGACCCGTAAATAAAGAGCCCCTCTGGAAAGTGGCGAGGGGCGATGGTGATCATTTATTTCGGGTAGGCGAAGATAATGCCGTTCCCACTTGGCAGGCGCTTTACCTGTTTGACGATAAAGCCGCTGTTTTCAATGAGGGTTCTGAATTCAACCTCGTTGCGCTCCTTGCCACCGGCGATACCGAACAAGGACAGCATGTAAAGATCCATCATTGCGCCCGTGGGATTGGGCTGGGAACTTTCACCCTGGTCAATCACCAGGTCCACTACAACCAATAGCGCATTGTCCGGCATGCTCCGCCGGCAGGTGGCCAATATGGCCTGGCAGTCTTCGTCGCCCCAGTCGTGCAAGACATAGGACAGCAGGTAAGCGCTGCCATAGCTTGCTGTAAGCAGAGAACTTTTTTGGTGTAATGAAGCTTGCACCGTATACCATCTCCTTGGTAGCGGGATAAGCGTTTTACTTGTCGTGCTGATACGGCGAAGCAGCGGAGCTTTATGTCTCATGCAGCTTGTAAAGTTTCCTTGATTACAAGATGCAGTTGAATTTTTAACTTTGAATTTTAGGCGATGTGCGGTTGTTGAAGTTGGATTTATGATTGGCCATTTAGATTGCAAATCAAATGATAAGAAAGTAACAAAATATTGCGAGGCCACAAAATGGGAATAGGAAGCCAACTTTTAGGAATGAGCTGTAGGATTATTCTGGCGAACCCCAGCATCCAAAAAACAAGTTCTGGAAATGCGGGGGCTCCAGACAGATTTTTTGCAAAAGAGTGGGTTTTTTCAGAGTTTCTCTAGGGCGCGCCAGACTATTTAGGAC
>NZ_JBOIBY010000119.1:0-3388 GCF_050739655.1 Pseudomonas sp.
CCGCCATGTTCAGCCGTGATTTGACTATTGCCAAGTACGACGCCGATCTCTTTGCCGCCATGGAGCAAGAAGCTCAGCGCCAGGAAGAGCACATTGAGCTGATCGCTTCGGAAAACTACACCAGCCCTGCGGTGATGGAAGCTCAAGGCTCGGTACTGACCAACAAGTACGCCGAAGGCTACCCGGGCAAGCGCTACTACGGCGGTTGCGAGTACGTCGACGTGGTCGAGCAGCTGGCCATCGACCGTGCAAAAGAACTGTTCGGCGCCGATTACGCCAACGTTCAGCCGCACGCTGGCTCCCAGGCCAACAGCGCCGTTTACCTGGCCCTGCTGTCGGCCGGTGACACCATCCTGGGCATGAGCCTGGCCCACGGTGGTCATCTGACCCACGGTGCCAGCGTTTCGTCCTCCGGCAAGCTGTACAACGCCATCCAGTACGGCATCGACGCCAACGGCCTGATCGATTACGACGAAGTCGAGCGTCTGGCTGTTGAACACAAGCCGAAAATGATCGTGGCCGGTTTCTCTGCCTACTCGCAGATCCTGGACTTCCCGCGTTTCCGTGCAATCGCCGACAAGGTTGGTGCCTACCTGTTCGTCGACATGGCCCACGTGGCCGGCCTGGTTGCCGCTGGCGTCTACCCGAACCCGGTTCCATTCGCTGACGTGGTGACCACCACCACCCACAAGACCCTGCGCGGTCCACGTGGTGGCCTGATCCTGGCTCGCGCCAACGCCGACATCGAGAAGAAGCTGAACTCCGCGGTATTCCCGGGCGCCCAGGGCGGCCCGCTGGAGCACGTGATCGCTGCCAAGGCGATCTGCTTCAAGGAAGCGCTGCAGCCTGAGTTCAAGGCTTACCAGCAACAAGTGGTGAAAAACGCCCAGGCCATGGCCAGCGTTTTCATCGAGCGCGGTTTCGACGTGGTTTCCGGCGGTACTCAGAACCACCTGTTCCTGCTGTCGCTGATCAAGCAGGAAATCTCCGGTAAAGACGCCGACGCCGCGTTGGGCAAAGCGTTCATCACCGTGAACAAGAACTCCGTACCAAACGATCCACGCTCCCCGTTCGTGACTTCCGGCCTGCGCTTCGGTACTCCGGCTGTCACCACTCGTGGCTTCAAGGAAGCAGAGTGCAAGGAACTGGCCGGCTGGATCTGCGACATCCTGGCCGATCTGAACAACGAAGCGGTGATCGATGCCGTTCGTGAGAAGGTCAAGGCTATCTGCAAGAAGCTGCCGGTATACGGTGCTTAATCAGCCCGCTGAATCGCAGTGAGAAGAACCGGCCAGAGATGGCCGGTTTTTTTTCGCCCTTTCTTTAAATTGGAAAAGGCTCTAATCCGGGACTCATCATCAACTGGTAAGACCGGTCATGCCAATTTCTGAATTTTCACTTGCGAATACCTAAAAACAGCCCCTAGACTGAGCCTGCACTGGACATACCGGTAAGACCACAATAATTAAGTCCTGAAGTCGATGCGAATGCGCACGACAGCCAGGACACCGACCAGGATTCCTCCCATGCTCAGATGGTGCTCGCGTTCAATCTTCCTCCAAGTGGTTCTCGGACTGGTGCTCGGCATCGTCTGTGGGCTTACCCTTCCTGAATACTCCGCTCAGCTCAAACCCCTCGGTGACGGTTTTATCAAGCTGATCAAAATGCTCATCGGCCTGATCGTGTTCTGCGTGGTTGTCAGCGGCATCAGCGGCGCTGGCGACCTGAAAAAGGTTGGGCGCATTGGCCTGAAATCGGTGATTTACTTCGAAGTGCTGACCACCATCGCTCTGGTGATCGGCCTGGTGTTCGCCTTCAGCACCGGCATTGGCAGCGGCGCGAACATTCATCTGGAGCAGCTTTCCGCAGCTGACATGGGCGACATAGCCCAGCGCGGTCAGCATATGCACACCACCACGCAATTCCTGATGGACCTGATTCCGACGTCTGTGATCGGGGCTTTTGCCGATAACAATATCCTGCAGGTCCTGCTGTTTTCGGTGCTGTTCGGTAGTGCACTGAACCTGGTGGGTGAAGCAGCGTCCGGCATCTCCCGGTTGATCAACGAGTTGAGCCACGTGATCTTCCGCATCATGGGCATGATCGTGCGACTGGCGCCGATCGGTGTATTCGGTGCGATCGCCTTTACCACCAGTAAATATGGCCTGGACTCGCTGCAGCACCTGGGTAGCCTGGTTGGCCTGTTTTACCTGACCTGCGTGGCCTTCGTGGCGCTGATTCTTGGCCTGGTGATGCGCCTGTCCGGCTTGAAGATGTGGCCATTGCTCAAGTATCTGCGCGAAGAACTGCTGATCGTGATGGGTACCGCTTCGTCCGATGCCGTACTGCCACAAATCATGCGCAAGCTTGAACATCTGGGTATCGGCAGCTCAACGGTCGGGCTGGTGATTCCTACCGGTTACTCATTCAACCTCGACGGTTTCTCGATCTACCTGACCCTGGCCATCGTCTTCATCGCCAATGCCACCGGTACACCGCTGGCCATGACCGACTTGCTGACGATCCTGTTGGTGTCGTTGATCACCTCCAAAGGCGCGCACGGTATTCCAGGTTCAGCACTGGTGATTCTGGCAGCCACCTTGACGGCGATCCCGGCGATTCCGGTTGTGGGCCTGGTGCTGGTGCTGGCGGTGGATTGGTTCATGGGCATCGGCCGGGCACTGACTAACCTGATCGGCAACTGCGTCGCCACTGTAGCCATCGCTCGCTGGGAAAAAGATATCGATGTGCAACGGGCGAACAAGGTGCTTTCGGGCCAGGTGGGTTATACCTTCCAGCCGAGAAAACCGGTGGCCCCGGCTCATCAGCAGGAATTTTGACTACACGTCGTGCCTGCTTGCGGGCAGGCACGGCCAACAACCGTTACAGATGCTCATGGAGCGAACAGTGATTACCTCGTCGACCGTCGTAAATTCAGTCGTGGAAAAACTTCGGGCCGCACTGGCCCGTGGTCAGTGGCGCTCCGGCGAGATGCTGCCGGGACAACGTGAACTGGCCGAACAATTGGGCATCAGCCGTCCGAGCCTGCGCGAAGCGGTGACCGTGCTGGAAACCCTCGGCCTAGTACGATCGATGCCGGGCAAAGGCGTTGTGGTACTGGAAGCCAACCTCAGCGACAGCCAGCCCCATGAGAGCGCAGTAGCGGCAGCGAGCCTGGAAGACGTGCTGCAACTTCGCTACACCCTTGAGCCGTTCATTGTCGGCCTGGTCGCGCAGTCCATCAGCAGCAAGGAAGTGGGGCAACTGCGCCTGACCCTGATGGACATGCGCGAAGCCCTGGAAGCCAATGACAGTGAAGCCGGGGTGAATGCCTATATCGCGTTCCACGAAGAACTGTTCACGCTGACATCCAACCCGATCTTTCAGA
>NZ_JBOIBY010000120.1:0-1852 GCF_050739655.1 Pseudomonas sp.
TGGCGAAAGGCAGAAAGGGCAGGAGCGCCGCGCAGGATCAACATCTTCGGGACAGCCTCGGGAAGGGGTGTGCTTTGAGGCCGTGCATTCTAGCCTAAACAGCCCGCGACATCACCCGAAACGCTACGCACGGTTGCACCTGGGTGCCAATCTGTGTTCTTGCCTCGAAAGTCAGGTTAAAAGCGACCGTGACGACAGCTTATTTTTACTGAGACAGAACGCTGGAAAGGCCCATTCCTGCGGGGCTTCGTACGGTTTTGTGATCTCTAGCAGACAAGCCCCTCGCTGTCGAGATATGGCGCCCGTGGTCCTTTGCGTATACTGCGCAAATGTTTTTCCCAATGGCTTTGCGTCCGCGGTTCGCCAAATGGCTGATCGCAACCGGACTCTTCCTGATGCTCAGTGGCTGTGTTGATAAACCCAACACCCTCGAGCGCGTAAAGGAGGATGGCGTGCTGCGGGTCATTACCCGAAACAGCCCCGCCACCTACTTTCAGGATCGCAACGGTGAAACCGGCTTCGAATACGAGCTGGTGAAGCGCTTTGCCGACGATCTGGGGGTGGAGCTCAAGATCGAGACCGCCGACAACCTCGACGACCTGTTCAACCAGGTGGGCAAGCCCAACGGCCCGGTGCTGGCTGCTGCCGGCCTGGTCAGCAGCGAAGAGCGCAAGAAGCAGGTGCGGTTTTCCCACTCTTACCTTGAAGTCACTCCACAGGTCATCTACCGCAACGGCCAGTCGCGCCCTACCGACGCTAAGGATCTGGTGGGCAAGAAGATCATGGTGCTCAAGGGCAGCACCCACGCCGAACAGCTGGCGGAGTTGAAAAAGAAATTTCCCGGCATTGAATACGAAGAGTCTGACGCGGTCGAGGTCGTTGATCTGCTGCGCATGGTCGACGAAGGCCAGATCGACCTGACCCTGGTGGATTCCAACGAAGTCGCGATGAACCAGGTGTATTTCACCAACATTCGGGTCGCCTTCGACCTGGGTGACGCCAGCAACCAGAGCTGGGCCGTGGCGGCAGGCGACGACAACAGCCTGCTCAATGAAATCAACGAGTATCTCGACAAGGTCAAGAAAAACGGCACCCTGCAACGCCTCAAGGACCGTTATTACGGGCATGTCGACGTCCTCGGCTACATGGGTGCCACCACCTTCGCCCAGCACTTGCAGCAACGCCTGCCCAAGTACGAGAAACACTTCAAAGCCTACGCCAAGGTAGAGAAAGTCGATTGGCGCCTGCTGGCGGCGGTGGGTTATCAGGAGTCCCTGTGGCAACCGGCCGTCACCTCCAAAACCGGCGTGCGTGGCCTCATGATGCTAACCCAGAACACCGCGCAAGCCATGGGCGTGTCCAACCGGCTCGACCCCAAGCAGAGCATCATGGGCGGTGCCAAGTACCTGGCTTATATGAAGGAACAACTGGATGATTCGATCCAGGAACCGGATCGCACCTGGTTTGCCCTCGCGGCCTACAACGTCGGCAGCGGTCACCTCGACGACGCACGCAAACTGGCGGCCAAGGAAGGGTTGAATCCGGACAAATGGCTGGATGTGAAGAAAATCCTGCCGCGCCTGTCCGAGAAGAAGTGGTACAGCAAAACCCGTTACGGCTACGCCCGTGGCGGCGAGCCCGTGCATTTCGTGGCGAACATCCGTCGCTACTACGACATCCTGACCTGGGTAACCCAGCCGCAACTTGAAGGCGACCAAGTCGCCGAGGGCAACCTGCATGTGCCGGGGATCGACAAGAGCAAGCCGCCTCAAGAACCCGCCCCGCTCTAAAGCAAAGATCGCAGCCTTCGGCAGCTCCTACAGGGTTTTGTGTACACCTGTAGGAGCTGCCG
>NZ_JBOIBY010000121.1:0-12301 GCF_050739655.1 Pseudomonas sp.
GATCAGCAGCGTTCTCAAAACGGCCCAAAGATCGCAGCCTGCGGCAGCTCCTGCACGGGACGTGTGGTCGCGTGTGAATACCCGGTAGGCCCGTGTTATGGTGCGCCCCCTCCGTATCCCATGTGTAATGCTTGCATGTTCCTGTCATCTCGCCCCCTGCGCCTGACGCTCTATACCCTGGTGATCATCGCCGGTGCCGTCATCGCCGCCACTCTGGCGATGCGTCATGCCGTGCGCCAATCCATGGTCGAAGACGCGGCCCGGGCAAACCAGCAATTGGGGCTGTACGCCACGTCCCTGCATACCCTGATCGATCGCTACCGTACCCTGCCCTCGGTGCTGGCGCTGGACCCGCAATTGCGCAATGCACTCAGAAGTTCGGTCGATCCCGAGCAACAGGATCTGCTGAACCGCAAGTTGGAGCAAATCAACGGCGCTGCCGAATCCTCGACACTGGAATTGCTTGATCGCACCGGTCTTGCCGTGGCCGCGAGCAACTGGCGTTTGCCCAACAGTTATGTCGGGCACAATTATGGTTTCCGCCCTTATTTCAACCAGACCCGCACTCAAGGCACCGGGCGCTTCTATGCCGTGGGGGTAACCAGCGGTATTCCGGGTTACTTTCTGTCCAGCGCCGTGACCAGCGACGACGGGCAGTTTCTCGGCGCCATGGTGGTGAAGCTGGAGTTTCCGGAACTGGAACGGGAGTGGAGCCAGGGCAGCGACACACTACTGGTCAGCGACGCCCGCGGCGTTGTCTTCATTGCCAATCAACCCGGCTGGCGTTACCGCCTGTTGAAGCCGCTGAATGACAGCGATCACGCCGAACTCAAGAGCACCCGCCAATACGACAAGCAGCCGCTGACACTGCTGGACTATCAATCGATGCGACGCTTCGACGACAACAGTGAGCTGGCGCGCGTACAAGGTCCGGACGGTCAAGCGGATTACCTGTGGGAGTCCCTGCCACTGGCGGCCGAAGGCTGGACGCTTCATCTGCTGCGTCGTCCGCAAGTCCCTTTCGAAGACAGCCGCAACGCTGCCCTTGCGGCGGCCGGGCTGTGGTTGGCGCTGGTGTTTCTACTGCTGTTTCTCAATCAGCGCTGGCGACTGGCCAAACTGCGCCAGCGCAGCCGCGAAGAACTTGAACAACTGGTGGAAGAACGCACCCGTGACCTGCGCACCGCTCAGGAAGGCCTGGTGCAATCAGCCAAACTTGCTGCGCTGGGGCAAATGTCGGCAGCGTTGGCCCACGAGATTAATCAGCCACTGACGGCGCAGCGCATGCAACTTGCAACCCTGAGACTGCTGCTCGATCACGGCAGAGTCGACGAGGCCTACAAGGCACTTAAACCGGTGGACGACATGCTGACGCGCATGGCCGCCCTCACCGGCCACCTGAAAACGTTCGCCCGCAAAAGCCCCAGTGGCTTGCGCGAACGACTTGACCTCGCCGCAGTGGTGGACCAGGCACTGCAATTGCTCGACACCCGGCTGCGCGACGAGCAGGTCAGCACAGTGCTGCATCTGACGCGCCCGGCCTGGGTCCGTGGCGATGCGATACGCCTGGAACAAGTACTGATCAACCTGCTGCGCAACGCCCTCGATGCGATGCAGGACAAACCCTGTAAGCGCCTTGAAATCCGTCTTGAAGCCGATGAACAGTTGTGGCGACTGAGCGTCATCGACAACGGCAGCGGCATCGCTGAGGAAAATCTGTCCAAGGTGTTCGATCCGTTTTTCACCACCAAACCCGTGGGCGATGGCCTGGGTATCGGCCTGGCGGTTTCATTCGCTATCGTTCATGAGTCGGGCGGTCGTCTGACGGCGGAAAATCACGGCAACGGTGCAGTGTTCACGCTGACCTTACCAGTCGACCTGGAGGCTCAAGCTTCATGCTGAATTCTGTGATGGTGGTCGACGACGAAAGCAGCATTCGCAGCGCCGTCGAACAATGGCTAAGCCTGTCGGGTTTCGAAGTGCAGCTGTTTAGCCGTGCCGATGAATGCCTGGCACAGCTGCCCAGGCATTTCGCCGGGGTGATTCTGAGCGATGTGCGCATGCCTGGCATGACCGGTCTGGAACTGTTGGCCGAAGTTCAGCGCCGCGATGTCGACTTGCCGGTCATCCTGCTGACCGGCCACGGCGACGTGCCGATGGCGGTCGAGGCGATGCGCGATGGCGCCTACGACTTTCTTGAAAAACCTTTCAGCCCCGAAACCCTGCTCGGCAGTTTGCGTCGGGCGCTGGAGAAACGCCGGCTGGTCCTGGAAAACCGAGCCCTGCACGAACAAGCGGACAACCGCGCCAAACTCGATGCCACGCTACTGGGCGTGTCCCGTGGCTTGCAGACCTTGCGGCGGCAAGTGCTCGATCTGGCGCCGTTGCCGGTCAACGTGCTAATCCGGGGTGAAACCGGTAGCGGCAAGGAACTGGTTGCCCGTTGCCTGCACGACTTCGGGCCGCGAGCCGACAAACCCTTCGTCGCGTTGAACTGCGCGGCGATCCCCGAGCAACTGTTTGAAGCCGAACTGTTCGGCCATGAAAGCGGCGCGTTCACCGGCGCCCAGGGCAAGCGCATCGGCAAGCTCGAATATGCCGACGGCGGCACGCTGTTTCTCGATGAAATCGAAAGCATGCCACTGGCGCAGCAAGTGAAATTGCTGCGGGTGTTGCAGGAGCAGAAGCTGGAGCGCCTGGGCTCGAATCAGAGCATCCGCGTAGACTTGCGCATCATCGCCGCGACCAAACCGGACCTGCTCGATGAAGCCCGGGCGGGACGCTTTCGCGAGGACCTGGCCTATCGCTTGAACGTGGCTGAGTTGCGCTTGCCTCCATTGCGCGACCGGCGCGAGGACATTCCCTTGCTGTACGAGGCCTTCGCCCAGAGTGCTGCCGAGCGTCTGGGGCGCACCTTCGCGCCGCTGAGCGGCCCACAGTTGAGCCATCTGCTGAGCCACGACTGGCCGGGCAATGTGCGCGAGCTGGCAAACGTGGCCGAGCGCCAAGTGCTGGGATTGGGTGAGCCGGAGCTTGCGGGTATCGAACCGGGTCAGTCACTGGCGGCACAACAGGAAGCCTTCGAAGCGCAATGCCTGCGTGCGGCATTGACCCGGCACAAGGGCGATGTGAAAGCGGTATTGGAAGAACTGCAACTGCCACGCCGGACTTTCAATGAAAAGATGCAGCGGCATGGGTTAAGCCGGGAGATGTTTTTGTAGCGTCCGCGCGGGCCTCTTCGCGGGCAAGCCCGCTCCCAAAGGGATCTCCAGTGAACACAAGTTTTGTGTACGACACGGAACACTGTGGGAGCGGGCTTGCCCGCGAAGGGGCCAGTACCGGCACCAAACAACTCAAGCCAAATGAGCGATTTTCCGCTCACACCCGACCCTCGATAAGCGGATTTCCGCTCATCAAACCCACAAAACCCCTCTAAACCGGTCATCTCCACGTTGGCACAGCTCCTGCTATAGCCCCCGCAGGCTGCGTTAACGCGCGCTCCATAAAATAATTAAACGAAGGATCCTTAAATGGATAACTCCAATACCCTGCCCCGTGGGTCGGCTGCCGTGCCGACAAAAGAACGCACTACCTCCAGCCGCATCAAATCGATCTTCAGCGGTTCCGTTGGCAACATGGTCGAGTGGTATGACTGGTACGTCTACGCCGCCTTCTCGCTGTACTTCGCCAAGACCTTCTTCCCCAAAGGCGACACCACCGCACAACTGCTGAACACCGCCGCAATCTTCGCCGTGGGCTTTCTGATGCGCCCGATCGGTGGCTGGCTGATGGGCCTGTATGCCGACAAAGTCGGGCGCAAAAAAGCCCTGATGGCCTCGGTTTACCTGATGTGCTTCGGCTCGCTGCTGATCGCCCTGAGCCCTGGCTACGAAGTCATCGGCATCGGTGCGCCGATCCTGCTGATTTTTGCCCGCTTGCTGCAAGGCCTGTCGGTCGGTGGCGAATACGGCACCTCGGCAACTTACCTGAGTGAGATGGCGACCAAGGAACGTCGCGGTTTCTACTCCAGCTTCCAGTACGTGACCCTGATTTCCGGTCAGCTCATCGCGTTGGCGGTACTGATCGTGCTGCAACAACTGCTGACCACCGAAGAGCTGTACGCCTGGGGCTGGCGCATTCCGTTCGCCATCGGCGCGCTGTGTGCCGTGGTCGCGTTGTATCTGCGTCGCGGTATGGAAGAAACCGAGTCGTTCACCAAGAAAGAAAAAGCCAAGGAAAGCGCGATGCGCACCTTGATGCGCCATCCGAAAGAACTGATGACCGTGGTCGGCCTGACCATGGGCGGCACGCTGGCGTTCTACACCTACACCACGTACATGCAGAAATATCTGGTGAACACCGTCGGCATGAGCATTTCCGACTCCACCACCATTTCCGCCGCCACACTGTTCCTGTTCATGTGCCTGCAACCGATCATTGGTGGCCTGTCGGATAAAGTCGGCCGTCGCCCAATCCTGATTGCCTTTGGCGTTCTGGGTACGCTGTTCACGGTGCCGATCCTCACCACCCTGCACACCATTGAGACCTGGTGGGGTGCGTTCTTCCTGATCATGGCGGCGCTGATCATCGTCAGCGGCTACACCTCGATCAACGCGGTGGTGAAAGCCGAACTGTTCCCGACTGAAATCCGCGCCCTGGGTGTTGGCCTGCCATACGCGCTGACCGTATCGATCTTCGGCGGTACCGCTGAATACATCGCGCTGTGGTTCAAGAGCATCGGCATGGAAACCGGCTATTACTGGTATGTCACCGCGTGCATCGCCGTATCGTTGCTGGTGTACATCACCATGAAAGACACCCGCAAGCATTCGCGGATCACTACCGACTGATCATGGTTGTCTTGAAATAATCGCGAGCAGGCTCGCTGCCATATGTGATCCGAATACACCGGACCATTGTGGGAGCGAGCCTGCTCGCGATAGCAACAACCCGATCTGTCAGGACAACTCGGCAGTCGGCTGTTTCCCGTAGTGTTTCTGCGCGTAACTGGCCCCTGCAATCATCACCAGCAGAATCCCCGCCAACACCATCGACGAGCCAATGGTGCCAAAATCCAGGCCACCCTTTTCATGGGGCTTGGTCAGAAAATCGCCCAAGGTAGCGCCGAAAGGTCGAGTCAGTACAAACGCGACCCAGAACAGCACAACCGTCGAAATCTTCGTAAAGTATTTGAGCAGCACCACCACCGCGATAGTCGAGCCGATCAGCAGTGCGCCACCGGCAAATCCAAGCCCGGAATCATCGGCCAGATAATCACCCAATGCCGTGCCCAGGGTGTTGGAGAACAAAATCGCCATCCAGTAGAACATCTCGCCACGGAACGTCTGGACCTTGGTCACGTTCAGGGAATCGCCGCTCAGGCGCCAGGCGGCAAAGATGCCCAGCAGAATTGCAATCAGGATCATCGAACCTGTGGCATAGCCCAGTTCCAGAGTGCGATCCATGAAATCAGACATGGTCGTGCCTGCCGTGCTGGTCGACAGAATCACGATCCAATACAGCACCGGCTTGTAGGTTTTCGACATCAGTTGCGTGACCAATGTCAGCACAAACACACTGATCAATATCAGCGAGCTGATGGCATAACCCACATTGAGGGTCATCGACAGCAAATCGCCCGCGGTTTCCCCCAGGGTCGTCGCGCAGATTTTCATCACCCAGAACGCCAGGGTGATTTGAGGAAGTTTATTCATTGAGGTAGAGCTCCGATGGTCATGTCTTCGGTATCCCGAGGCGCGCAGACTGGAGAACAAGCGGTGAAAAATGGGTAAGGGCTTTATGAAAAATCTGTCACACCCACGAAAGAGCGGATTAATCACGAGTTAATGCTCTCCTTCCATCCTTAAACCTGTCTGATCGATTAATTGCGTTGCGCGCATTCAGTTCATGAAAGCGGAAAACTTTGATGGCCTTAACATCTATTTAATCGATTGTTTCTAGCATTATTTTGCGCTTTTTAATCAGTTTAATTGGCGTAGCATGAAACCCATGCCCAAGACACAAAACGCCAAAGAACCTGGAGAATTGAAAATGAAAACCAAACTGTTCCTCGCCATCGCCCTGTCCGTACTGGCCGCCAACACCTTCGCCGCCGACGGTTTCGACCGCACTGGTTCCGCTGTTGCAGCAGATGGTTATGACCGCACTGGCTCGGCCACTGTTGCCGCCGATGGCTACGATCGCACCGGTTCCGCTACCGTTGCTGAAGACGGCTATGACCGCACTGGCGGCGCTACCGTCGCCGAAGATGGCTACGACCGCACTGGCGGCGCCACTGTCGCTGAAGATGGCTATGACCGCACGGGTGGCGCCTCCGTCAGCTGATTCATCCAGATGATACAAAAGCCCGGCTTCGGCCGGGCTTGGTCATTTCTGGAGCATGCAAAACCGGTGATTGATCGTTCCAACGCTCCGCGTTGGAATGCAGCCCGGGACGCTCTGCGTCCCAATCAAGCGCCGAACGCGGAGCGTCCGTTGAGGCATTCCCACGCAGAGCGTGGGAACGATCAAACAGCTCCTATAGGGAGGCTGGAAAAATGTTGCCCGGCCTTGCACCATGAGCGCTTTACGAAACTCCAGGATTGCCACATGCCCGACGACATCCACTATTACGAACCCGCCAACGGCCACGGCCTGCCCCACGATCCGTTCAACGCCATCGTCGGGCCGCGCCCCATTGGCTGGATTTCTTCACAGGATGCCAACGGCTGCTTGAACCTGGCGCCTTACAGTTTCTTCAATGCCTTCAACTACATTCCGCCGATCATTGGTTTTTCCAGTGTCGGGCGCAAAGACAGCCTGAACAACATCGAGCAGACCGGTGAATTTGCCTGGAACCTGGCGACCCGCCCATTGGCTGAGCAAATGAATCAAAGCTGCGCCATGGTCGGACCGAATGTGAATGAGTTCGAGCTGTCCGGGCTGACCCCGGTGGCGTCGAAGATCATTCAGGTGCCACGAGTCGCCGAAAGCCCGGTGTCCTTCGAATGCAAGGTCACGCAGATCATTCAGTTGCAGCGCGCGGACGGGAATGTGGTGCCGAGCTGGCTGATTCTCGGCGAAGTGGTCGCCGTGCATATCGCCAAATGGCTATTGAAGGATGGGGTATACGACACCGCCGCGGCAGAACCGATTCTGCGCGGCGGTGGGCCGGCGGATTATTTCCAGCTGGGACCAGAGGCTTTGTTCAAGATGTACCGCCCGGGTGCGGTGAAATCTGGGCCGGCCAACTAGTTACCAGACCAGCCCGCCCTCTTCGTCGACTCCCTTGAGGTGTGTCAGTTGCAAGGCCGCAGCTTCGTCGGCGTCTTTGGCGGTCTTGAAAGTCTGTTCTTCCAGCAGTTTGTTGAAGCGAGGGGCACCGGAGCCGCCAATGGCTTTGGTGGCGATTGCCGCGTAATACCCGCCTTCACGGGGAACTACGGCCGATACAGCTTCGAAGGTTTCAAAGGCTTTACGTGCCATGTCGTGCATCCTGGCTAGTTGAGAATGCAGCCATTAAACCCTCAACCGGCCAGTTTGTGTACCGCTGCCCCGGACTGACGCACGGCCTGCGCCGCCGACACATCCTTGAAGGTGTGAAAATCCAGACTGTTGACCACCAGTTCCTGCACCAGCTCGGCAAAAACCGCCATGGCCGGGGTGCTGAAGTACGCGGTCATCGCCTGTTGGTGGCTCCAGAAACCGGAGACCAGCCACAGCTCTGGATCGCACTGCGAATGCTGCAAGGCAAAGTTCAGGCAGCCGGGGGCCGCACGGGATGGTTCGATCAGGGCGCTGAGGCGCATGCCGAGTTCCGCCGAACGCCCGGCGCGCGCTCGAACGAAGGCCATATGACTGACAGGGATTTGCTTGGACATGGTTCAACCCTCCCGGGGAGTCGCGTGGCAGCCGGGGGACGGGCTGCGACAGGATCAAAGGTTAAGGGCCGCGACACCTCCATCGTTAGTCGATTCCTGTCGGTGCGTTGCACAATCCTGCGAGAGTCCGTGAGCTACCTGTAACCACCTGTGAAGCGCTGTCATACGCAGTTTTATGTAGGAGCTGCCGAAGGCTGCGATCTTTTGACGTTCATTAAAAAATCAAAAGATCGCAGCCTGCGGCAGCTCCTACGGGGTTATCGGCGTTATCTGAAATCCGTGTGCGGGTTGGCGATGGATGATCACAAAAACATCCCCGTGCAGAATCAGGCAAGCATCAGGCAGGATGTGTCTACCGCTTGGTCTTGCACAAACTTATGCTCAGCCCAACACCCATGCCTTGCCGAGGATGCCTTGCATGTCGTCGCTCGATCAATTTCAAGCCCCGCTGGACACCGACATGGAGAAGCAGCGCGTGGAGCTGGCGGCGATCATCCGTCGCAACACGGCCGAAGATGGCAGCTATGCCACAGCCATCAGTTCGCTGTTCATGTCGCGTCATAGCCAATCCCACGAATTCGCCCCGGTGCTCGCGCAACCGGCGCTGTGCATCATGGCGCAGGGCCGCAAGGAAGTTCGGCTGGCGGATGAGCTGTTCAACTACGATCCGTTGAACTACCTGGTGGTCTCGGTCTCGATGCCCCTGAGCGGACGGGTGGTGGATGTCTCAGCCGAGGAGCCGATCCTGGCCTTGCGCCTGGACATTGACCCGACGGAAATCAGTGCGCTGATCGCCGATGCCGGCCCCCTCGGTGTACCCACTCGGCCGACCGGCCGCGGGCTGTATGTGGAACGTCTCGACACGGCGATGCTGGATGCCGTGCTACGGCTGGCGCGCTTGCTCGACACACCGAAAGACATCGCCATGCTCGCGCCACTGATTCGCCGGGAGATTCTGTATCGATTGTTGCGCAGCAAACAGGGTCATCGGTTGTACGAAATCGCCATCGCCAACAGTCAAAGCCATCGCATCAGCCAGGCAATCAAATGGCTTAACGGTAATTATGAACAGCCGTTGCGCATCGATGATCTGGCCAAGGAAGTGAACCTGAGCGTGTCGACGCTGCATCATCGTTTCAAGGCGATGACGGCCATGAGCCCTTTGCAGTATCAGAAGCAACTGCGCCTGCAAGAGGCTCGGCGCTTGATGCTGACCGAAGGCCTGGAGGCTTCGGCGGCGGGGTATCGGGTGGGGTATGAAAGCCCTTCGCAGTTCAGCCGTGAGTACAGCCGATTGTTCGGGGCTCCGCCGCTCAGGGATTTGGCGCGGTTGCGGTTGTCGGTTTGAGCTGATTTTTGTGGTGATTCTGCCGGCCCTATCGCTAGCAGGCTAGCTCCCACAGGGGTGCTGTGTATACCCATCCACTGTGGGAGCTAGCCTGCTAGCGAAGAGGCCAGTTCAAGCAATACAAACCTTGGATCAGGCGCCCAATACCCGACACGCCTCAGCCGGCAACGTCACCGAAACCGGATGCCCAACACTCAAGCCAAAGCCCTGGCACGGCGTGCTCAGCGCTGTGAACGAAACTCCGGAACACTCCACCGTTGTCTCGATGGTCGCGCCGATATCCCGAACGAACGTCACCTTGCCCAACAAGCGATTGCCCGCCGACGCCTGCGGCGCAGACAGTTGCAGGTCTTCGGGACGGATCAGCATCTTCACTTTTTCACCCACCACAATGCTGCTGCAAATAGGCACTTGCAGTGCGTCGCCGCCTGGCAGACTGATCTTGCCATCGCCCAGTGCTGTGGCCGGGAAAATGTTGCCGGAGCCGATGAAGTCGGCGACGAATTCATTGGCCGGATGGCGGTAGATCTCGATAGGCGTACCCACCTGCTGCACCTTGTGCTCCCCCAATACGACCACGATGTCCGCCATGGTCATGGCTTCGCGCTGGTCGTGGGTCACCATGATGGTGGTGATGTTCAGGCGCTGTTGCAGTTGACGAATTTCTACCTGCATCGATTCGCGCAGCTTGGCGTCCAGCGCTGACAGCGGCTCGTCGAGCAGAAGGATTTTCGGGTGGTTGGCAATTGCCCGGGCGATCGCCACGCGCTGGCGTTGTCCGCCAGACAGTT
Source organism: Pseudomonas sp. (assembly GCF_050739655.1). Lineage (GTDB taxonomy): Bacteria > Pseudomonadota > Gammaproteobacteria > Pseudomonadales > Pseudomonadaceae > Aquipseudomonas. Next base: position 10,020 of record NZ_JBOIBY010000121.1, read on the forward strand.
TGGCCACCGGGCGATCAATCATCGGTTGCAGCTGGATCAGCTCCAGCAACTCCACCACCCGCGCCTGCTGCTCAGCCTTGCTGACGCCCCGCAGTTTCAGCGGATAGGCGATGTTCTCGCCCACCGTCATGTGCGGGAACAACGCCAGGGATTGAAACACCATGCCGAAGTTGCGCAGGTGCGCCGGGGTGTGGCCGATGTCTTCGCCGTCCAGGCGAATCTCGCCGCCGGTCAAGGTTTCCAGCCCGGCAATCATGCGCAACAACGTCGTTTTGCCGCAGCCCGATGGGCCGAGGAAACACACCAGTTTGCCCTCGGGCAAATGCAGGTTCACATCCTTTACCGCACAGGCCGAGCCGTAATGTTTCTCGACGTTTTCCAGAATCAAGCCAGACATAAGAATCACCTCAAGAAATCAGAACGAAACGCCACCTTCACCGACCAGTTTTTCGAGCGCCCAGATCAGGACGAAGTCGATCAACACGATCAGCACGGCAAACGAGAACACGGTTGGGTCCAGCGAAGACACGGTGCGGCTGTACATCCAGATCGGCACGGTCATGACGTCGATGGTGTAGAGGAAGTAGGTCACGGTGAATTCGTTGAACGAGACGATGAACGCCAGCAGCATGCCCGCCAGAATCCCCGACTTCATCAACGGCACCACCACATCGATGATCGCCCGCAATGGTGAAGCACCGAGCATTTGCGCGGCCTCCTCGACTTCACTGCCGATGGAAAGCATCGCCGCCGTGCAGTTCTTCACCACGAATGGCAACGCCAGGATCACGTGGGCAATCACCAGGCGCGAGGTGGTCATGTGGAACGGCAGGCTGTCGAACACCAACAGCAACGCCAACCCCAACACCACCATCGGGAACACCTGTGGCAACGACATCAGTTGCAGCGCCACGGCCTTGCCACGGAATTCACAGCGGGTCAGCGCGTAGGCCGCAGGTACGGCAATCAGCGTCGCGAAGATCATGGTCAGGCAAGACACCATCAGGCTGGTGGACATGGCCTGGCCGAGGCTCAATACGTCGCTGGCATCGGGCGAGACGAAGGTGTGCCAGGCGGCCTTGTACCATTGAAGGCTGTAGCTGCTGGGCGGGAAGTCGAGGTTCGACGCGCCGCTGAATGACATGACGATCATGGTCAGGATCGGCAACACCGCCAGCAACAGAATGAAGCCGGAGAGGATGCCGGCAAACTTGCCGGTGTCGCCGGGCAACAGCGACTGACGCTTCTTGATCAGGGTACTCATTGCGAAGCCTCCAGCATGCGGCGACGACGGCCAGTGATGTATTCGGACAAGGTCATGATCGCGAGCGTCGTGACGATCAGCACCACACCGGCAGCAGAGGCGGCGGGCCAGTTCATCAGCGGAGCGATCTGGTCATGCACCATCACCGCCAGCATGGGTACGCGTCGACCACCGAGCAGCAGAGGCACCACGAAGCTGCTGGCGTTGTAGGCGAACACCAGCGTCGCGCCGGTGATGATCCCCGGCAGACTCATCGGCAACACCACTTGGCGGAACACCTGGAAGCGACTGGCGCCGAGGGTAGCGGCCGCTTCTTCGTAACTGCGGGCGACGCCGCGCATGGCGCTGGCAATCGGCAACACGGCCAGAGGGAAAGCGGTTTGCACCAGGCCCATCAGTACGCCGTTCTGGTTGTACAAAAGCATGATCGGTCGCTTGATCAGGCCCAGGCCCATCAGTGCCTGATTGAGCATGCCGCCAGGACCGAGAATCACCAGCCAGCCATAGCTTTGCAGCAGCAGGTTGACCAGCAACGGTAACAGCACCGCAGCGAGAAAGATCCGGCGCACGAACGGTGAGGTCAGACGCGACATGGTGTAGGCCACCGGGATCGCCAGTATCACGGCGATCACCGCGCTGATCAGCGCCAGGCGCAGGGTCAGCATCAGGGATTTGAGGTAATAGGGTTCCAGCAACTGGGCGTAACTGGCCAGGTTGAACCCGGACCATTCAGCACCCTTGGTGCCCACGCTCATGCGCAGCACCAGCAGGCTGGCGGCGATCAGTACGCCAAGAAACAGCATCGACGGCGTGAGGAAAAACCAGGCACGGGCCGTCGGCGAAACACCGCGAGCGGCGCGCACGGGGGCGGCACTCACCGGATGGGTCAGAGGTTGGTGTTCCATAGCAAGGGTCTCGTCAATGGAAAGCAGCTGGTGAACACAGGACCTCAGGGCACCCCGGCCCCTTGTGGGAGCGAGCCTGCTCGCGATGGCGATCTGTCAGCCGACATTAATAT
>NZ_JBOIBY010000122.1:0-4617 GCF_050739655.1 Pseudomonas sp.
GTTTCATGGTTGCCGAAGAGCAAGATCAAAAGATCGCAGCCTTCGGCAGCTCCTACAGGGGACCGTGTGGGTTAGCGAGCGGCCACGGCCTGTGCGGTGGCATCCGTGAAGTCGAACACCTTGCCGCCCTGGGCCGTGGCGTACTGCTGGGCCTGGCCTTTGAGCAGGAACGCACTCAGGTGACCCTTGGCATCACTGGCAAACCACGCCTGATCGGCCAGCAGTTTGATCCCGCTGTCGCTCGCCTGGGCATACACCGCGCGGATGTTCTTGCCTTCCTGCTTGAGACTGACCAGTGCGCTGAAAGCTGATTCCGCCGAGGCGTATTGACGGACCTTGTCCTCGCCGCGCACCCAAATTTCTGCCACATGACTGAAGTCGGTGATGGCTTTGCCACTCGATGCATCCACCGCTTTGAGTGGCGTCTGGGCGTAGTTGGCCAACTGCGCGGTGTAGTCAAGGTTCGAAGCCTTGAACGCGGCGCGGATGTACTGATCATCGATGAAGGTATTCAGATCGAGACCACGATCGGCCTTCTTCAGCAGCTTGAGCGTGTCGATGGCAGTGCCCACCGCCTGGCGGTATTCCGGCTTCCAGCTCAGGTCGCGGGTCTGCACGCCGAGCGGGCCGTGGAACAGGTAGTTGACCTCGGCATCGACGCCCGTGACTTTGGCGATCAGTTCGCTGTACTTCTCCGGCTCGGCGGCGAGCAACTGGTTGGCCTCGATGCTTGCCCGCAGATAAGCGACAACGATTTCCGGATACTTTTTCGCGTAGCCCTGATCGACCAGCGCACCGTGGAAGGTCGGCGCGCCGGCCTGGGCACCGTCGTAGATCTTGCGCGCGAAACCACGGCTGGGGAACAGTTCGGCAAAGGGTACGAAGTCGGCGTGGGCGTCGATCTTGCCGGCCTGCAATGCAGAACCCGCCACTTCCGGCGGTTGGGCGATGATGTTCACGTCCTTGAGCGGGTCCCAGCCTTGGGCGGCCACTGCACGCAGCAACATGCCATGGGCGGTCGAAGCGAACGGCACGGAGATGGTCTTGCCCTTGAGTTCGGCCAGCGACTGCACGCCCGAAGCGCTTGGCACGACGATGCCGTTGCCACTGCCCTTGATGCTGCCCGAAAGCACACTGATAAACAGACTGTGCTTGCCCGCAGCCTCGAACGCCACGCCATTGAACGAGCCCGGGAAGTCCGCCATTGCGCCGAAGTCGAGCTTGCCGGCGACCATTTCATTGGTCAGGGGCGCGCCGCTGGTGAAGTTCTTCCACTGCACCTCGTATTTGGCATCCTTGTACGGGCCGTCATGGGGCAGGTATTTGTCCAGCAGGCCGAGCTCGCGAATCAACAGACCGCCAGCGGCGCAATTGATCGTGGTGTCCTGGGTGCCGATGGCAATGCGGATGGTTTCGGCTGACGCCGACAAGGTGAATGACGCCAGTACCAGACCGGCTAACGTTGCACGCAACATGAGTGTTTCCCCTCGAATCATTTATAGGATGTTCGTCTCCGCCACGATCAGGGCGCGGTGGGAAACGAGGGGTGTTTGAAGCTAGCGTCCGGGGGTGGCCGGATGGCGGTTTTCGGTTGAACTTGCGGGCCTCTTCGCGGGCAAGCCCGCTCCCACAGGGTTCGTGGGTGTATGCAAAATTTGTGGTCGACAAAATCACTGTGGGAGCGAGCCTGCTCGCGATGGCGTCCCGTCAGTCAGCGCAATAAATACGGGATATCCACCTTCACAGCCCCCGTCGGGCAGTCCTTTTCACAGGGCATGCAGTACCAGCATTCGTCGAAGGCCATGTAGGCCTTTTGCGTGGCGGGGTTGATCGCCAGCAGGTCCATCGGGCAAACATCGACGCACACGGTGCAGCCTTTGTGGGCGATGCAAAGATCCTCGTCGACCGTAACCGGCGCGTTGGAGCGAAAGAAAATTTCCTGGGGTTGATAAGCCATTTCGCGGTCTCTCTCTTGGGTGTTGCTCACGCGGCGTCCGCGCCGACCCGCAGCCGGTCGTAGGCCTGCATTTCATCGGCATCGAGCGGGATGATGTAAGGCTCGACGGCTTTCTTGAAACTGGTCATCAGCCCGTCTTCGCCCTTCTTCAGGTGGCAGTGACAGAACCAGTCACTGTCATTGCGTTGCGGGTGATCCACCCGATAGTGGTAGAGCCCCCAGCGACTTTCAGCACGGAACAACGAAGCCCGGGCGGCCATTTCGGCGCAATCACGGATCATGCTGACTTCCATGGCGCGCATCAGCTCGTGGGCGTTATGGGCCTTGATCTGATCGAGATCACGCTGGATATCGCTGAAACGTTGCAGGCCGATTTGCATCTTCTTGGTCACTTTCGGCGGTTGCAGGTAGTCATTAACGAAGCGACGCAGCTTGTATTCAACCTGAGCCGGCGGCAGACCATGCTCGCGATCCAATGGCGCGTAGACCCGTTGTTTCTCGGTTTCGATCTGTCGGGCATCCAGTGCTGAAAACTCACGACCGGCGACGAAGTCCGCCGCGTTATTGCCGGCAAACCAGCCGTAAGTGAAAGCGCCCAACATGTAGTTGTGCGGTACGGCTGCCATATCGCCGGCCGAGTAAAGGCCCTTGACCGAGGTCTCGGCCTTCTCGTTAACCCACACGCCAGAAGCCGAATGCCCGCTGCAAAAACCGATCTCGGAGATGTGCATCTCGACCATGTGCTTGCGGTAGTCAGTGCCGCGATTGGCGTGAAATTGGCCACGACTCGGACGCTCGTTGCTGTGCAGGATCTCCTCGATGTTCTGGATGGTTTCTTCGGCCAGGTGATCGAGCTTGAGGAACACCGGGCCGTTGCCGCTTTCCAGCTCCTGATGGAACTCCCACATCATCTGCCCGCTCCAGTAGTCGCATTCGATGAAGCGTTCGCCCTTGTTGTTGGCGGTGTAGCCACCCAGGGGACCTGTAACGTAGGCGCAGGCCGGGCCGTTGTAATCCTTGATCAACGGGTTGATCTGGAAGCATTCCAGGTTCGCCAGCTCCGCCCCGGCGTGATAGGCCATGGCGTACCCGTCGCCGGCGTTGGTCGGGTTTTCGTAGGTGCCCATCAGGTAACCGGAAGATGGCAACCCCAGGCGTCCGGCAGCGCCGCAGGCGAGGATCACCGCTTTGGCCTTGATCACATGGAAGTCAGCCGTGCGGCAATCGAAGCCCATCACGCCGTTGACCGCGCCCTCTTCATCCGTCAGCAAGCGCGTGCAAACGAGGCGATTGGTGATGCTGACTCGCGCCCGTTTCAACTGGCGATACAGCACTTTCTTGATGTCGTGACCTTCAGGCATTGGCAGCACGTACGCGCCCATGTGATGGACCTTTTTCACCGCATAGTCGCCAGTCTCGTCCTTCTCGAATTTCACCCCCCAGCGATCCAGTTGCTCGATGGTTTCGAAGCTGTGGGTCGCGTAGGCATACACCGCTGCCTGATTGACTATGCCGTCGTTGGCGATGGTGATTTCCTTGGTGTACTGCTCCGGTGTCGAGTGGCCGGGAATGATCGCGTTGTTCAGGCCATCCATGCCCATGCTGATCGCGCCACTGCGCTTGACGTTGGCCTTGTCGATCAACAGCACCCGCAGATCGCGGTTGCGTTCCTTGGCTTTGATTGCCGCCATCGGGCCGGCTGTGCCGCCGCCAATCACAACGATGTCGTATTCCTGTTCGAGCGTATTGCGACTCATGCCTGCTCCCCTTTTTGCCGGTCGATCCGCAGGCGGTACTGGAAGGCATCGCCACGGTAGTAAAGATGTTCGAAGTCCACAGGGTTTCCCTGGGCATCGTGGGTCAGGCGTTCGATGCGCATGATCGGCGAGCCGGGCTCGACGTTCAGCGCCTGGGTCAGGTCGCTGTCGGCCAACACCGCATCGATGGCCAGGTCCGCGTGACCGAGTGCCACGCCGCAGTCGTTTTCCAGGATCAGGAATATGTCGCGGGTGACCAAGTCAGCCTTCTCCAGCCGCTCGCCAATGGCTTTGGGAAGGTAGGTGATTTCCAGGGAAATCGGCTCGCGATTGATCAAACGCACGCGCTTTATCTGGGCGACGATTTCACCTTCAGCGACCTGCAAACGCTCGGCAACCACCTTGTCGGCAGCAATGAATTTGAAACTGCGCAGGCGGTTGATCACCTCATAGCCGCGCCCGGTCATGGACTCGGCCAGGCCTTGCAGGGTGCTCACGTTCTGGAAGGTCTTGGGTTTGGCGACGAACGTACCTTTGCCGTGGATCTTGAAGATCAGCCCTTCCTTTTGCAGATCACCCAGGGCCTGGCGCACGGTGATGCGGCTGACTTTAAACAGCGCGCCAAGCTCGCTTTCCGAGGGCATCTGGCTGTCTTGCGGATACTCGCCATCGAGGATGCGCGCTCGCAACACGTCGCGAAGCTGGGTGTGCAGCGGGACGCTGCTTAGGGACAGAACGTTATCGGTCATCTGGGATCACTTGTTATAACGAGTTATGACGTGATCTTAGAGTTCTAAAAAACAGGTGGGAAATATTGTTTGGGAATATGGTTAGATTCGGCCGTCAAAAGAAAAAGATCGCAGCCTGCGGCAGCTCCTACATTGGAATGCGTTCCTCGTAGGA
>NZ_JBOIBY010000123.1:0-4532 GCF_050739655.1 Pseudomonas sp.
TCAAGCGTTTAAGTGCTACCGCAGTTAGCCACCACTGCTGCGGCAACCAAATCCAAAGTTTCGGGAGAGTGAACATGGGCAAAATTATCGGTATCGACCTGGGGACTACCAACTCCTGCGTCTCCGTACTTGAAAACGGCGTAGCCAAAGTTATTGAAAACGCCGAAGGTGCGCGCACCACGCCGTCGATCATCGCTTACGCCAACGATGGCGAAATCCTGGTCGGCCAGTCCGCCAAGCGTCAGGCAGTGACCAATCCGCACAACACCCTGTATGCGGTAAAGCGTCTGATCGGTCGTCGCTTCGAAGAAGAAGTTGTACAAAAAGACATTCAGATGGTCCCTTACAAAATCGCCAAGGCTGACAACGGCGATGCTTGGGTTGAAGTGAACGGCCAGAAAATGGCTCCGCCACAAATCTCGGCTGAAATTCTGAAGAAAATGAAGAAGACCGCCGAAGACTATCTCGGCGAGCCAGTGACCGAAGCGGTGATCACCGTTCCGGCCTACTTCAACGACAGCCAGCGTCAAGCTACCAAAGACGCCGGTCGCATCGCTGGTCTGGACGTAAAACGCATCATCAACGAACCAACCGCAGCTGCTCTGGCTTACGGTATGGACAAGGCCAAGGGCGATCACACCGTGATCGTTTACGACCTGGGTGGCGGTACTTTCGACGTTTCCGTGATCGAAATCGCTGAAGTCGATGGCGAGCACCAGTTCGAAGTGTTGGCCACCAACGGCGACACCTTCCTGGGTGGTGAAGACTTTGACATTCGTCTGATCGACTACCTCGTCGACGAATTCAAGAAAGAAAGCGGCATGAACCTCAAGGGTGATCCGCTGGCGATGCAGCGCCTGAAAGAAGCCGCTGAAAAAGCCAAGATCGAGCTGTCTTCCGCTCAGTCGACCGACGTAAACCTGCCGTACATCACCGCAGACGCCACCGGTCCTAAGCACCTGAACGTGAAGATCTCGCGCGCTAAGCTGGAAGCGCTGGTTGAAGACCTGGTTCAACGTACCATCGAGCCTTGCCGCATTGCGCTGAAAGACTCCGGTATCGACGTTGGCGCGATCAACGACGTGATCCTGGTCGGCGGTCAGACCCGTATGCCACTGGTTCAGAAGCTGGTGACCGAATTCTTCGGCAAAGAAGCTCGTAAAGACGTTAACCCGGACGAAGCGGTTGCCATGGGCGCTGCTATCCAGGGTGCGGTATTGGCTGGTGACGTCAAGGACGTTCTGCTGCTCGACGTTAGTCCGCTGACCCTGGGTATCGAAACCATGGGCGGTGTGATGACTGCGCTGATCGAGAAAAACACCACGATTCCTACCAAAAAATCGCAAGTGTTCTCGACTGCCGACGACAACCAGGGTGCCGTGACCATTCACGTGCTTCAAGGTGAACGTAAACAAGCGGCTCAGAACAAGTCCCTGGGCAAGTTCGATCTGGCCGAGATTCCACCTGCACCGCGTGGCGTGCCACAAATCGAAGTGACCTTCGACATCGACGCCAACGGCATTCTGCACGTAGGCGCCAAGGACAAGGCCACCGGCAAGACTCAGTCGATCGTGATCAAGGCCAACTCCGGTCTGTCCGACGAAGAGATCGAGCGCATGGTGCGTGATGCCGAGGCTAACGCCGAGGAAGACCGCAAGTTCGAAGAGCTGGCCGCTGCCCGTAACCAGGGTGATGCACTGGTTCACTCCACGCGTAAAATGGTCGCCGATGCTGGTGACAAGGTGAGCGCCGAAGAGAAGACTGCAATCGAAGCTGCTGTGGTTGCACTGGAAGCCGCTGTTAAAGGCGACGACAAGGCTGCCATCGAAGCCAAGGTTGAAGAGCTGTCCAAGGTCTCCGCGCCAGTGGCTCAGAAGATGTACGCCGAACAGGCCCAGCCGGCTGAAGGCGCGGCACCGCAAGGTGAGTCGGCCGAGAAGGCTGACGATGTTGTCGATGCTGAGTTCGAAGAAGTAAAAGACCACAAGTAAGTTGTTGGTCGGCCGGTTGACTGCCTTTAGGCGGTGACTGGTAGGATGTCGCCGCGCGGGAGCTTGCTCCCGCGTTGGCGTATCTGGAATATGCGAATTTTTACAGCATGCGACAACGTTCGGATGTTGTTGGTATGGCCGGGAATGCTCCTGCTTTTCGCGCCACAAGTACCACAAGAATCAAAGACCAGGATCGTTGAATTGACGTGAGTTGGGTCCGGGCCTGTATTGGGGCTCAACGAGTTTGGCGGGCTCAGGAGAGGTTTGCCGAACGTCCTCAAGAGTGCAAATGACTTATGGTAAAGCGTGACTATTACGAAGTATTGGGTGTTGAACGAGGCTCAAGCGAGGCGGACCTGAAAAAGGCCTACCGTCGCCTGGCGATGAAGCACCACCCAGACCGTAATCCCGATGACAAAGCATCGGAAGAGATGTTCAAAGAGGCCAACGAGGCCTACGAAGTGCTGTCCGATTCCGGCAAGCGTGCTGCTTACGATCAGTACGGTCATGCCGGTGTCGACCCAAGCATGGGTGGCGGCGGTGCCGGTTTCGGTGGTCAGAATTTCTCTGACATCTTTGGTGATGTCTTCAGTGACTTCTTCGGTGGCGGTCGCGGCGGTTCCCGTGGTGGTGCTCAGCGCGGCAGCGACTTGCGTTACACCCTGGAGCTGGATCTGGAAGAGGCGGTTCGCGGCACGACCGTGAATATCCGCGTTCCAACGCTCGTTAACTGCAAGCCGTGCGATGGTTCGGGCGCCAAGAAAGGCTCCTCGCCAGTGACCTGCCCAACCTGCGGTGGTATCGGCCAGGTGCGCATGCAGCAGGGCTTCTTCTCGGTGCAGCAGACCTGCCCGCGTTGCCATGGCCAGGGCAAGATCATTTCCGATCCGTGCGATTCCTGCCACGGCGAAGGTCGCGTCGAGGAGTACAAAACGCTGTCGGTGAAAGTGCCGGCCGGTGTTGATACTGGTGACCGCATTCGTCTGTCGGGCGAAGGCGAGGCGGGCGCTCAAGGCGGGCCAACCGGCGACCTGTACGTGGTGATCAATGTGCGCGAGCACGCGATTTTCCAGCGTGATGGCAAGCACCTGTTCTGCGAAGTACCGATCAGCTTCGTCGATGCGGCGTTGGGTGGTGAGTTGGAGATTCCGACCCTTGATGGTCGCGTCAAACTGAAAATCCCTGAGGGGACTCAGACCGGCAAGCAGTTCCGCGTGCGTGGCAAGGGTGTTGCCCCTGTGCGTGGCGGCGGTGCTGGTGACTTGATGTGTCGTGTGGCGGTCGAGACTCCGGTCAACCTGAGTCGTCGTCAGCGCGAAATGCTTGAAGATTTCCGCAGTTCGCTGGCGGACGACAACAGCCACTCGCCGAAGACCACTGGCTGGTTCGAAGGCGTGAAGCGTTTCTTCGGTGATCTGTAAGGAGGCAGTCATGCGACGTATTGCAGTGATGGGTGCCGCCGGGCGCATGGGTAAGATCCTGGTCGAGGCGGTGCAGCAGCGCGCACCGCTAACCGGGCTGACGGCGGCTGTCGTGCGGCCAGGCAGTACGCTGATTGGCGTGGATGCCGGTGAGTTGGCTTCGCTGGGTCGGATCGGTGTGCCGCTGTCCGGTAACCTGGAATCGGTGGCCGAAGAGTTCGACGTGTTGATCGACTTCACGCTACCGGAAGTCATGCTGAAAAACCTGGCCTTCTGCCGCACGGCGGGCAAGGCTATGGTCATCGGTACTACTGGGCTGGATGTTGCACAGAAGCAGCAGCTGGCCGAGGCTGGTAAAGACATTCCCATCGTGTTTGCCGCCAACTTCAGCGTTGGAGTAAACCTGTCGCTGAAGCTGCTGGAAATGACGGCGCGCGTGCTCGGTGATGACGCGGATATCGAAATCATCGAGGCGCACCATCGTCACAAGATCGATGCGCCATCAGGCACGGCGCTGCGCATGGGTGAAGTGATCGCTGATGCGCTGGATCGTGATCTGCAGAAGGTCGCAGTGTATGGTCGCGAGGGGCATACCGGTGCCCGTGAGCGCGAAACCATTGGTTTCGCCACGGTGCGCGGTGGCGATGTGGTGGGTGATCATACTGTTCTGTTCGCCTGTGAGGGCGAGCGTCTGGAAATCACTCACAAGGCATCCAGTCGAATGACTTTCGCCAAAGGCGCGGTCCGTGCGGCATTGTGGCTGGACGGGCGCGAGCCTGGTCTTTACGACATGCAAGACGTGCTCGACTTGCGTTAAGATGCATCCGAAATCGGGCTCGCGCGCAGCGTTTGAGCCCGGTTTTGTTCCGCCAAGCGACGACCTGTCGCATTCTCCAGCCTTTAGGGCTCATTGGCGGTAGACCAAAAAAGCCTTTTTCTGTAAGCTACAGCTTTAGTGTGTCCACTAAAAGCGCGCAGAATAATTCAGTGAACAAGCGGGGTGACGTGTCCATACGTCACTCCGCTTTTTTACAACCTGCGATCGCCCTTTCAGGCTTTATTTACGGGAGGTCTTCTTGACTAAGCCAGCCATACTCGCCCTTGCTGATGGCAGCATTTT
>NZ_JBOIBY010000124.1:0-2463 GCF_050739655.1 Pseudomonas sp.
AGTGTTCTTCGACATGATGGTCGCGCAATCCCCTACGGGCGAACTGGAAATATTGCCCGGCAAATCGACCTACAGCTACGACGGTAACTGGAAGCTGCAGCACGAAAACGGTCTGGACGGTTATCACGTCAGCACCGTGCACTACAACTACGTCTCCACGGTACAACACCGCCAACAAGTCAATGCCGCCAATGGCGGCGTCGCCGACACTCTGGACTACAGCAAACTGGGCGCCGGCGATGCAGAAACCGACGACGGCTGGTTCTCGTTCAAGAACGGCCACAGCCTCTTGTTCAGCGACATGCCTAATCCAACGGTGCGCGCCGGTTATGCCACTGTCATGCCGCGTCTGATCGAGGAATACGGCCAGCAGCAAGCCGAGTGGATGATGCACCGCCTGCGCAACCTCAACATCTATCCAAGCCTGTTCTTCATGGATCAAATCAGCTCACAGCTGCGTATCGTGCGCCCGGTGGCCTGGAACAAGACAGAGATCACCAGCCAGTGCATCGGCGTCAAGGGTGAATCCGACGCCGACCGAGAAAACCGGATTCGCCAGTTCGAGGATTTCTTCAACGTTTCCGGCATGGGAACCCCGGACGACCTGGTTGAGTTTCGCGAAGCCCAGCGCGGATTCCAGGCGCGCCTCGAGCGCTGGAACGAAGTGTCCCGCGGCAGTGAAAAGTGGGTCGAAGGTCCCACCCCCAACAGCGAGGTTCTGGGTATCAACCCGGTACTGACCGGCACCGAGTTCACCCATGAAGGGCTCTACATCAATCAGCACGGATCCTGGCAGCGCTTCCTTTTGCAAGGTCTGGAACAAAAAGCCCTGAAGTTGAAGGAGGTGTGAAATGAGCGCACTACAGTATTCCATCGAACAATTTCTCTACCGTAAAGCCGAGCTGTGTGATCAACAGGACTGGGACGCCTATATCGCCCTGTTTGATGAGCAGAGTGAGTTCCACCTGCCGCAATGGGAGTCGGAGCATGTGTACACCACCGACCCCAAACGCAGCATGTCGCTGATTTACTACTCGAACCGCTCCGGCCTGGAAGATCGCGTGTTTCGTTTGCGCACGGGTAAGTCGGCGGCTTCAACGCCGATGCCGCGCACCTTGCATCAAATCAGCAATGTGCGCATCAACGAACTCGATAACGGGCTGCTTGAAGTCAAGGCAGCCTGGGTCACGCTCTTCACGCGACAAGGGTTGTCCGAGCAGTTCTACGGTCATGTGACCTACCACCTCAAACCCGTCGCGGACAGCTGGAAGATCACTCGCAAGCACATCGTATTGCTCAACGACACCATCAACTCGGTGCTTGATTTCTATCACCTGTGAGCTGCGGAGCACGCTGTCATGAATCATAAAGTCGCTTTCAGCTTCGCCGACGGCAAGACCTCGTTCTTCGAGGTCAAGCCAAACGAGTTGCTGCTCGACGCCGCGCTGCGCAATGGCGTGAACATCCCGCTGGACTGTCGCGAAGGAGTTTGCGGGACCTGCCAGGGGCGCTGCGAATCAGGCCGATACACTCAAGATTACGTCGATGACGAGGCCCTGTCCGAACAGGATCTGGCGCAACGCAAGATGCTCTCTTGCCAGACCCGCGTGCAATCGGATGCCTCGTTCTATTTCGACTTCGATTCGAGCTTGTGCAACGCTGGAGCCACCCAGTTATTGCAAGCGGTGATTACCGGTGTGGAGCAGGTTTCGGCCACCACGGCGATCCTTCATCTGGATGCTTGCTCCCACTCCCGGCAATTGGATTTTCTTCCGGGGCAATACGCTCGACTGCATGTACCTGGTACCGATGAGTGGCGCTCCTACTCATTTGCCAACCGACCCAACCCCGATAACCAGCTTCAGTTTCTCATCAGGCTGTTGCCTGATGGAGTGATGAGCAACTTCATCCGTGAGCATTGCCGCCCGGGAGAAGTGCTCGAGTTCGAGGCGCCTTTGGGTAGCTTTTATCTACGCCAGGTCAGTAAGCCTCTCGTCCTGGTGGCAGGAGGAACCGGCCTGTCGGCATTCCTCGGAATGCTGGATACCATTGCCGAACAAGGTGGTTGCGGACACCCGATCCAACTGTTCTATGGCGTCACGCAGGATAATGACCTCTGCGAAACTCAACGCCTGGCTGATTATCGCGATAAAATCGCGAACTTTGATTATCACTTGGTGGTGTCGAAACCATCAGAACACTGGAAAGGTAAAACCGGCTGGATTCCTGATCACTTCGACCGCCAGTCGTTCGAAGCCAATCCATTCGACATTTACCTGTGCGGTCCCCCGCCGATGGTCGAAGCGGTTAAAACCTGGTTCAGCGATCAGAAGATTGAGCGGTTCCAGATGTATTACGAAAAGTTCATCGAGAGCAATTCCAAGCATTGAGATTGCATGAGGAATATCTGGTGCAGACCAGATATTCCTGTGCTTTTTTCATCATCCACCGACGCTGCTGATC
>NZ_JBOIBY010000125.1:0-1203 GCF_050739655.1 Pseudomonas sp.
GCGTACCCGACCGAATTCCCGTACTTCACCGACATGGGGATGGACACCAACATCACCAAGATCGATAAAGTCGACGACCACACCGTCAAGTTCACCCTCAAGGAAGTTGACGCCGCGTTCATCCAGAACATGGCCATGAGTTTCGCTTCGGTACAGTCTGCCGAGTACGCTGCCCAGCTGCTCAAGGAAGGCAAAGCCGCCGACATCAACCAGAAGCCGGTTGGCACTGGTCCGTTCGTGTTCAAGAGCTACCAGAAAGACTCCAACATCCGCTACACCGGGAACAAGGACTACTGGAAGCCTGACGACGTGAAGATCGACAACCTGATCTTCGCCATCACCACCGACCCGTCGGTACGTATCCAGAAGCTGAAGAAGAACGAGTGCCAGATCACTCTGTTCCCTCGTCCGGCCGACCTGAAGGCGCTCAAGGAAGATAAAACCCTGAAAGTGCCTGATCAGGCTGGTTTCAACCTGGGTTACATCGCCTACAACGTGATGGACAAGATCAAGGGTGACGACAAGCCGAACCCGATGGCCCAACTGAAAGTGCGTCAGGCACTGGACATGGCCGTCAACAAGCAGCAGATCATCGACTCGGTTTACCAGGGCGCCGGCCAACTGGCCGTCAACGCCATGCCGCCGACCCAGTGGTCCTACGACACCACCATCAAGGATGCACCGTACAACCCTGAGAAAGCCAAAGAGCTGCTCAAGGAAGCCGGTGTGAAGGAAGGCACCGAAATCGTTCTGTGGGCGATGCCGGTACAGCGTCCGTACAACCCGAACGCCAAGCTGATGGCAGAAATGCTGCAGTCCGACTGGGCGAAGATCGGTATCAAGGCCAAAATCCAGAGCTACGAATGGGGCGAGTACATCAAGCGCTCCAAAGGCGGCGAGAACGGCGCGATGCTGATTGGCTGGAGCGGCGACAACGGTGACCCGGACAACTGGCTGAACGTGCTGTTCGGCTGCGACTCCCTGCAAGGCAACAACTTCTCCAAGTGGTGCGACAAGAAGTTCGACGGCATCGTGAAAGAAGCCAAGCGCACGACCGATCAGGCCAAGCGCACCGAACTGTACAAGCAGGCGCAACACGTCCTCAAAGACGCAGTTCCAATGACACCTATCGCTCACTCGACGGTGTTCCAACCTATGCGCGACAACGTGCAGGACTTCAAGATCAGCCCATTTGGCTTGAAC
>NZ_JBOIBY010000126.1:0-9478 GCF_050739655.1 Pseudomonas sp.
GGGCTTGCTCGCGAATGCGGAGTGTCAGTCGACTTGAATCCTGACGGTTGAACCGCTTTCGCGAGCAAGCCCGCTCCCACAGGGTGATGTGTGATCTTTGAAAACAAAAAACCCGGCACTTGGCCGGGTTTGATGTTTAGGCGTGGAATTATTCCGCCACAGCCCGCAACGCAGGCTGAGCACTGCGCTTGTTCTTGATGCCGTAGCAGACCCACATGAACACGAGCCACACCGGAATCGCGTACACCGAGACCTGGATGCCAGGGATCAACAGCATCACGCCCAGGATGAACACCACGAACGCCAGGCAGATGTAGTTCCCGTACGGGTACCAAAAGGCCTTGAACAACGAAGTCTGACCGGTCTTGTTCATATGCTGGCGGAACTTGAAGTGCGAGTAACTGATCATCGCCCAGTTGATCACCAGGGTGGCCACCACCAGCGACATCAACAGTTCCAGAGCGCTCTGTGGCATCAGGTAGTTCAGCAGTACCGCGATCAGCGTCACGGCCGCCGAAGCCAGGATCGAACGCACCGGCACGCCACGCTTGTCGATCTTCGCCAGCGCCTTGGGCGCATCACCCTGCTCGGCCATGCCCAGCAGCATGCGGCTGTTGCAGTAGGTGCCGCTGTTGTACACCGACAACGCTGCGGTCAGCACCACAAAATTGAGGATGTGCGCAGCGGTGTTGCTGCCGAGCATCGAGAACACTTGCACGAACGGGCTGCCGCTGTAGGAGTCACCGGATGTGTTCAACGTGGTCAGCAGGCTGTCCCATGGGGTCAGCGACAGCAGAATAACCAGTGCGCCGATGTAGAAAATCAGGATCCGGTAGATCACCTGGTTGATGGCTTTCGGGATCACGGTTTTTGGCTTGTCGGCTTCAGCTGCAGTGAAACCGAGCATTTCCAGGCCACCAAAGGAGAACATGATGATCGCCATGGCCATCACCAGACCGCTGACGCCATTAGGGAAGAAGCCACCGTGGGACCACAGGTTGCTCACCGCCGCCTGCGGGCCGCCATGGCCGCTGACCAGCAGGTAGCTGCCTAGGCCGATCATGCCGACAATCGCCACGACCTTGATGATCGCGAACCAGAACTCGGCCTCGCCAAACACTTTGACGTTGGCCAGGTTGATCAGGTTGATCAGCACGAAGAATCCGGCAGCCGAGACCCAGGTCGGGATATCCGGCGCCCAGTAGTGAATGTATTTGCCGACAGCGGTCAGCTCGGACATGCCCACCAGGATGTAAAGAATCCAGCAGTTCCAACCCGACAGGAAGCCGGCGAAGCCGCCCCAGTACTTGTGGGCGAAATGGCTGAAAGAACCGGCCACGGGCTCTTCAACGATCATTTCGCCCAGTTGGCGCATGATCATGAAGGCAATGAAGCCGCAAATGGCGTAGCCGAGGATCATCGATGGGCCAGCGGATTTCAGTACCCCGGCCGAGCCAAGGAACAAACCGGTACCGATCGCGCCACCGAGGGCAATCAATTGAATATGGCGATTTTTCAGGCCGCGTTTCAGCTCGCCTGAATGCGAGTTTTGTCCACTCATGAAAAGGGTCTCACGCAAGGTTTGATGATGTTCAGTAAACGTTGCTGCTTTGCAAAGACACTAAGCGGCATCGATCAAACCCCAGCGCAGGCACCAGGAGTTCAGCGTATTTACAACGGTCATGCGTCACCTGTTTGTTTTTATCTGTGACGAAATCGAACCCGACACGCTCGTGACGCGGCGGAGTGAACAAGGCGGATAGCCTTGAGGTTTGCGCTGATGCGCAGGAGGTCACAGGTAAAACGCGGCGCATTGTACACCTGTAACCCCCTGCTGCCAGACCCGCTGGATCAGCGTGTCGTTTGCCGGGATTGCCTGTGTCCACCCCGAGTCGCTCGGGTGGCTGCAAATAGTGGGTCAGACCCTTGCGGATCATTGACGGGGACGGCGTGAATCACGCCCCTGGCGGAGAAGTGAACATGGATTGCGGCGTTCATTGCGCCTCCTTTTTGTTATGCACCTGCACGACAGGCATGGGGCGCATAACACCCTGCATGGGGCGGGGAAACAAGCGGGTTAGAGCGGGGGGAGAAGGACATAAGACTTCGGCGCGTAAAAATTCTCTTACGGCGCCTGCCACACGTGGATTTCACGAGAGTTATCCGGGATATACGTCAGGATTTCTTTACAGCACGTAACGACAGTTTTCCATGCGGGAGATAGTGTTGTTGTCGTTGACGCCTTCGCGGGCAAGCCTTGCTCCTACAGAATGGCGGTGTTTGGGGATGGATCGTTCGGCACGCAGGGACTGTAGGAGCGAGGCTTGCCCGCGAAGAGGCCCTCAAAAACAACACAACACCCGAACCGACCGTAAAAAAAAACGCCAACCCGAAGGTTGGCGTTTTTTTACTTGCAGCTTGAAGCTAAAAGCTTACCCCTGCCTCACTCCGGCTTACGACGACCAAAGCCCGGACGCTGACCGGAACCTGCCGGTGCACCGCGACGCTTGCCCGAAGGTTGGTCACCGTCGACCAGCTTGATCCCCGGACGTTTTGGCGCTGGCTTGGCCGGGCGCTTGGTGTCGACCGGACGATCCGCTACCGGTGTACCACGACCTTCGCCACGCTCGGTGCGGCCGCTGGCCGGACGTGGAGTGCGTGGACCGCGCTCGCCGTCCTGACGGGCCGCAGGCTTGCGACCTGGACGCTCGCCTTCGATCTGCGGCTCGCGGTTTTCACGCGGGGCAACAGGTGCGCCATTCGCTGGACGCAGGGTACGCACACGCTCGGTACGGGCCATTGGCCGCGAGGATTTGCGCTGCATCCGGTCGAGCTTGTCCTTGCTCTTGGCGTTCAATTGCGGCATCGCCACCGGGGTCAGGCCGACTTCGGCGCTGAGGATGTCGACTTCGTATTGGCTCATTTCACGCCAGCGGCCCATCGGCAGGTCGGAGTTGAGGAACACCGGACCGAAACGCACGCGCTTCAGACGGCTGACCACCAGCCCCTGGGATTCCCACAGACGACGGACTTCACGGTTGCGACCTTCCATCACCACGCAGTGGTACCAATGGTTGAAACCTTCACCACCCGGAGCCTGCTTGATGTCGGTGAACTTGGCCGGGCCATCTTCCAGGACAACGCCAGCCTTCAGGCGCTCGATCATCTCGTCATCGACTTCGCCACGCACACGTACCGCGTATTCACGGTCCATTTCGTAGGAAGGGTGCATCAGGCGGTTGGCCAGTTCACCGTCGGTGGTGAACATCAGCAAACCCGTGGTGTTGATGTCGAGGCGACCGATGTTGATCCAGCGCCCTTCTTTCGGACGTGGCAGTTTGTCGAACACGGTCGGGCGGCCTTCCGGGTCAACTCGGGTGCAGATTTCGCCATCGGGTTTGTTGTACATGATCACGCGGCGGACCGACTCGGCGGCCTCTTCGCGCTTGATCACGCGACCATCGATGGTGATGGCGTCGTGCATATCGACACGCTGGCCAAGGGTGGCGTCTTTGCCGTTGACCTTGATGCGGCCGTGGCTGATCCAGGCTTCCACGTCACGGCGCGAGCCGACGCCGATACGGGCGAGGACTTTCTGCAGTTTTTCGCCTGCTGGGCCGATTGGCTGGTCGTCTTGCTGGTCTTTGATACTCATCTGGGCACCTCCCGGTGTGGTCTGAAAACTGGGTACTTTGGCGAAGGAATCGCCGAAGGGTCGCGAATCATACGCGCATGAGGGCGTTTGCGCATCAGAGACTAGTTGATCGACGGCAGGTTATTTGGATTTCCGCCGACCGGTGGTGCAATCAAAATCAAAAGATCGCAGCCTGCGGCAGCTCCTACATTTGGAATGCGATCCCCTGTAGGAGCTGCCGAAGGCTGCGATCTTTTTACTCCTCGAATTCGCGGCGTTCGGCTTCGATGGCTTCGGCCAGGGCAAGGGCTTCGGCTTCTTCGTCTGACAGCTCAGGCTTTGGCTGTTCAAGCGCGGCGACAGCGGCCAGGAGTTTTTCCCGAGCCTCGGCAACACCGAGGATGTCGTCTTCCGGTTCCGGTTCGATTTCCGGCTCTGGCTCCTCTTCAAGTGCAGGCTCGATTGCCGCAACATCGATTTCTGCCTGAGCGTCGGCCATCTCCGAATCCGTCTCAAACGCCGGACCATCACGCAACAAATCGTCGAAGTCGGTCTTGATCCCCTCCTCCATGCTGTCCAGTTCCAGCAGCAGCGTATGGAAACTGGTTTCCTCCTTGGGCTCCTCCGGCTCGGCGCTGGCGTCGGCCAATTCCTGCAACGCGGCAGGCACCGGGGCGTCGTCGAAGTCGAGCACCGGGTCGGGTTCCAACTCCCGCAGCTCCGCCAGCGGTGGCAAATCGTCAAGGTTCTTCAGGTTGAAATGGTCGAGAAACGCCTTGGTGGTGGCGAACATCGCCGGTTTGCCGGGCACGTCGCGGTACCCAACGATGCGAATCCATTCACGTTCCATCAATGTCTTGACGATCTGACTGTTGACCGCCACCCCCCGCACATCTTCGATTTCGCCCCGGGTGATCGGCTGTCGGTAGGCAATCAAGGCAATGGTTTCGAGCATGGCCCGTGAATAACGCTGCGGCCGCTCCTCCCATATACGCCCGACCCACGGCGAAAACTTTTCGCGGATTTGCAGGCGATAACCTGAGGCGACTTCCTTCAGTTCGAACGCGCGGCCATCACAGGATTTGGCCAGTATCGTCAGCGCTTTCTTGAAAACCGGCGGTTCCGGCCGCTCGCCCTCCTCAAAGAGTTCGTACAGGCGTTCCAGGGATTGCGGCTTTCCCGAGGCCAACAGAAAGGCTTCAAGCAATGGCGCCAGCTCGCGGGGTTCACTCAGGTTCATGATTGGACTCGTTATTCGGCTCGGGCTCGCACGTGAATCGCTGCGAACGGCTCATTCTGCACCAGCTCGACCAAGGATTCCTTGACCAATTCGAGGATGGCCATAAAGGTCACGACAACCCCCAGGCGCCCTTCCTCGGCGGTGAACAGCTCGACAAAAGGTACAAAACCGCCGCCCTTGAGCCGCTCCAGCACATCACTCATGCGTTCGCGGGTGGACAATGCCTCGCGGCTGACCTGATGGCTTTCAAACATATCGCCACGGCGCAGTACTTCGGCCATGGACATCAACAACTCTGACAAACGCACATCAGGTACCAGCTTGCGTGCCTTTGCTTCCGGGGCGTCGAGCTTGGGCACCACCACATCACGACCGACGCGACTCAGGCCATCGATGCCTTCGGCGGCAGCCTTGAAGCGTTCGTACTCCTGCAAGCGGCGGATCAGTTCGGCGCGCGGGTCGTCCTCTTCGTCTTCGACGGTCTCGGCCCGCGGCAGCAGCATCCGCGACTTGATCTCGGCCAGCATCGCCGCCATCACCAGGTACTCGGCGGCCAGTTCGAGGCGCACCGACTGCATCAACTCGACATAGCCCATGTACTGGCGGGTAATTTCCGCCACCGGGATGTCGAGGATGTTGATGTTCTGTTTGCGGATCAGGTAAAGCAGCAAATCCAGCGGGCCTTCGAAGGCTTCGAGGAAGACTTCCAGTGCATCTGGCGGGATGTACAGGTCCAGCGGCATTTCCAGAACCGCCTGGCCATAGACCATGGCAAAAGGCAGTTCTTGCTGGGCGCCTGCTTGCGGATCGACGGGTTCTACTGCCGACATCTAGGCCTCGGCCATGAACGGCGCAGGATCACCGCAACCCACGCGGATCACTTCCGGCTCGCCGTCGGCAAGGTTGATCACGGTAGACGCCTTGATCCCGCCGAAACCGCCGTCGATGATCAGGTCGACCTGGTGTTCGAGCAGTTGACGCATTTCATAGGGGTCATACATCGGATCGGTATCACCGGGCATGATCAGGCTGACACTCATCAACGGCTCGCCGAGTTGCTCCAGCAGTGCCAGGGCAATGGGATGGCTCGGCACCCGAAGACCGATGGTGCGTTTTTTCGGGTGCAGCAACAGTCGCGGGACTTCGCGCGTGGCGTTGAGAATGAAGGTGTACGGTCCCGGCAAGTGGGCCTTGAGCAAACGGAACGTGCCAGTGTCAATCTTGGCGAACAGGCCCAGTTGCGAAAGATCGCAGCAGATCAGTGCGAAGTTGTGTTTCTCATCGAGCCCACGCAAACGGCGGACGCGCTCCACGGCAACCTTGTCGCCAATCTGGCAACCGATGGCGTAGGAAGAGTCAGTGGGATAAACAACCACCCCGCCTTTGCGGATGATTTCGACAGCCTGTTTAATCAGGCGCGGTTGCGGGTTTTCCGGATGAATCTGGAAAAATTGACTCACATTCTCTTCCTGTTCAGACGGCAGTAATAACTGGGTCATGTTTAAACCGACACCACAGGGGCGGCAGATCCTCCGGTAGCGGGCGATACTCACCGATTTCCGACCACCCGCCAGGGCCGTGAAAATCACTGCCGGCGCTGACCAGCAGACCAAACTCGCGAGCCAGAATGGACAGGCTGCCCACTTGCTCGGCGGGTTGGTGCCCATTGACCACTTCGATCGCCTGGCCTCCTGCTTGAATATAGTCGGCAATCAGGCGGCGACGTTTACTGCGAGTGAAATCGTAATGCCACGGATGGGCCAGGCTGACCCAGGCATTGGACGCGCGCAGGGTTTCGACGGTGTCCTCCAGGGTCGGCCAATGTTGCTTGACGTCCCCGAGCTTGCCAGCACCCAGCCATTTGCGGAACGCTTCGGCGCGATCCTTTACAAAACCTTCACGGACCATCCAGTCAGCGAAATGCGGCCGGGCCGGCGCGTTGCCGCTGTCGCCCAGTTCTTTCTGGATTTCCCGGGCACCTTCCAGCGCACCGGGCATGCCCTTGAGCGCCAGTTTGCGACTTATTTCTTCAGACCGTAGCCAGCGGCCATCGTGCAATTTGGCAATGGCTTCGACCAACGGCGCGGCATTGACATCAAAACCGTAGCCCAGCACATGGATGGTCGCACCGCCCCAGGTGCAGGACAATTCGACGCCGTTGACCAGTTGCATGCCCAGCGCATTCGCGGCTTCCCGGGCCTCGGCGATGCCTTCGAGGGTGTCGTGATCGGTCAAGGCCAGGACTCGCACGCCTTTCTCGAACGCACGCGCAACCAGTGCCGCAGGCGCCAGGGCGCCATCGGAGGCCGTGCTATGGCAGTGCAAATCAACATTCACGGGGCTTTGTAACCTCAAATCAGCTGGCGCTATCGCGCGCCCATATGTTTGTTATTATGCCGCCACATCCTGCTTCTGGCTGCCACTGTGAAACAATTCATCGATTTCATCCCGCTCCTGCTGTTTTTCATCGTCTTCAAAATCGATCCACGGGTCGTCGACATTGCCGGCCACGAGGTAACTGTAGGCGGTATTTACAGTGCCACCGCGATGCTGATCATCAGCTCCCTGGTGGTCTACGGCACTTTGTTCATCAAACAGCGCAAGCTGGAGAAGAGCCAGTGGCTGACCCTCGTCGCCTGCCTGGTCTTCGGCAGCCTGACCCTGGCCTTCCACAGCGAGACCTTCCTCAAATGGAAAGCCCCGGTGGTCAACTGGCTGTTCGCCCTGGGTTTCATCGGCAGCCACTTCATCGGTGACCGCTTGCTGATCAAGCGCATCATGGGGCACGCGTTGACCCTGCCGGAGCCTGTCTGGACGCGCCTGAACATCGCCTGGATCGTGTTTTTCCTGTTTTGCGGCGCCGCCAACCTGTTTGTCGCGTTCACGTTCCAGAGCTACTGGGTCGACTTCAAAGTCTTCGGCAGCCTGGGCATGACGTTGCTGTTCCTGGTTGGCCAGGGCATCTACCTGTCCCGCCATCTGCACGACGCCGATACCACATCGCCAAAAACCGAGGACTGACATGCTTTACGCAATCATTGCCACAGACGTCGCCAACTCCCTGGAAGCCCGCCTGGCCGCACGGCCTGCACACCTTGAGCGCCTGCAGGTGCTCAAAGGTGAAGGTCGCATCGTTCTGGCCGGCCCACACCCGGCAGTCGACAGCAATGATCCGGGTGCTGCGGGTTTCACCGGTAGCCTGATCGTCGCCGAGTTCGACTCCCTGAGCGCCGCACAGGCCTGGGCCGACGCTGATCCGTACATCGCCGCAGGTGTCTACGCCAACGTTTTGGTCAAGCCGTTCAAGCAAGTCCTGCCGTAACTTTCCTTTCGCAAGTCCCCCACGCGATGAACCTTATCGGTTCATCGCGTTCTCAATCGCTCATTATTCTCGTTTGCCGGCCGACAACTTCCCAATACTCGTATTGGAATTTGGAGTCGCGATGCGCAAAGGTCCGTTGTGTCTGTTGTTGGTCTCGTTGTCGATAATGGCCCCCGCCCACGGTGAAGAAGCCGAGGGCGGCAAGTCGACGCCTTTGTCCTTGAGCGCCGGTAGCCAGATCAACGAGTTACAGCAGCGCTTGAAAGAAAGCGAACGGCAACGAGAAGAACTGAGCAAACAATTGCAAAATGCCGATGGTGAACGCGAGAGCGCCCAGTTGACCCGGTTGCGCCAGGAGAACCAGCGTCTCAAGTTGCAACTCAAGGAAGCCCAGGCCGGCAGTTCGCTACCGCGCTTGCTGACCGATCAGCAGCAGTGGTTCGTCATCGGTGCCGGAGTAGCGCTATTGGCCCTGCTCTGCGGTATCTTCGCCAGTGGTGCAAGACGAAAACGTCGACAATGGCTAAATTGAGTGAGTCATGAGCGAGCTGTTACTAATTGATGATGATCAGGAGCTGTGTGAGCTCCTGAGCAGTTGGCTGAGCCAGGAAGGCTTTCAGGTTCGCGCCTGTCACGATGGCCAGAGCGCCCGTCGTGCGCTGACCGAAACCTCCCCTGCGGCCGTGGTGCTGGATGTGATGCTGCCGGACGGCAGCGGCCTGGAACTGCTCAAGCAGTTGCGCAGCGATCACCCGGACTTGCCGGTGCTGATGCTCTCGGCCCGCGGCGAACCACTGGACCGCATCCTCGGTCTGGAGCTGGGTGCCGACGATTACCTCGCCAAACCGTGCGACCCACGGGAACTGACCGCCCGCCTGCGTGCCGTGTTACGCCGCAGTCATCCGGCGGCGGTCTCCAGCCAGCTGGAACTGGGCGACCTGTGCTTCAGCCCGGTGCGCGGCGTGGTCAGCATCGATCAAAAGGAACTGACCCTGACGGTTTCCGAAAGTCGTCTGCTTGAAGCTCTGCTCAAGCAACCTGGCGAGCCACTGGACAAACAGGAACTGGCGCAGATCGCCCTTGGCCGCAAGCTGACCCTGTATGACCGCAGCCTGGACATGCACGTCAGCAACCTGCGCAAGAAGATCGGTCCGCACCCCGACGGCCGACCGCGCATCGTGGCCCTGCGTAGCCGCGGTTACTACTACAGCCTCTGATATCGACAA
Organism: Pseudomonas sp.; assembly: GCF_050739655.1. Taxonomy (GTDB): domain Bacteria; phylum Pseudomonadota; class Gammaproteobacteria; order Pseudomonadales; family Pseudomonadaceae; genus Aquipseudomonas. Next base: position 9,423 of record NZ_JBOIBY010000126.1, read on the forward strand.
TCCACCTGTAGGAGTTGCCGCAGGCTGCGATCTTTTGACTTTGCTTTTTCAAGATC
>NZ_JBOIBY010000127.1:0-1717 GCF_050739655.1 Pseudomonas sp.
TCGGCGGCGGTGTGCGGCAGACCTGCCTCACGCATCTGCTGCAACAGGCGCTCTACCGGTGTTTTGACCTCATCGGCCAGTTGTTTCACCGTGACTTGCGTCATGCACTTCTCTCCTCAGGCCGCGCCTAATTACTCGAACCAGTGGGCTCGGGCGGCCATGATCAACTTGCCGGCACGATCATCGTCAATGCCGTCGATGTCGAGCAGGTCGTCAATAGACTGCTCGGCCAGGTCTTCGCGGGTAATTACGCCGCGCACCGCCAGTTCCATCGCCAAATCCTTGTCCATACCCTCAAGCGAGAGCAGGTCTTCGGCCGGATGGGCGTCTGCCAGCTTTTCCTCAGTAGCGATGGCTTTGGTCAACAAGCGATCCTTGGCACGAGCGCGAAGCTCGTTGACGATTTCCTCGTCAAAGCCGTCGATGTTGAGCATTTCTTCCAACGGTACGTAGGCAATCTCTTCCAGGCTGGTGAAGCCTTCATCAACCAGCACCTGAGCCAGTTCTTCGTCGACTTCCAGCTCGTCGATGAAGTTGCGCAGGATGTCGCCGGTTTCTGCTTGCTGCTTAGCCTGGATGTCCGATTCGGTCATCACGTTCAGGGTCCAGCCAGTCAACTGGCTAGCCAGACGCACGTTCTGACCACCGCGACCGATGGCCTGAGCCAGATTGTCTGCGCCAACGGCGATGTCCATTGCATGGGCATCTTCGTCAACGATAATTGCCGCAACCTCAGCCGGGGACATGGCGTTGATTACGAACTGAGCCGGGTTGTCGTCCCACAGAACGATATCAACGCGCTCACCACCCAACTCACCCGACACTGCCTGGACGCGCGAACCGCGCATACCAATGCAAGCGCCTTGCGGGTCGATGCGCTTGTCCTTGGAACGGACGGCGATCTTGGCGCGCGATCCCGGATCACGGGATGCAGCCATCACTTCGATCAGGCCTTCGGCAATTTCCGGCACTTCGATGCGGAACAACTCGATCAGCATTTCCGGCGCGGTGCGCGACAGGATCAGCTGCGGGCCGCGGTTCTCGGTGCGGATTTCCTTGAGCAACGCACGCAGGCGCACGCCAACCCGGAAAGTTTCGCGAGAAATGATGTCTTCACGGGCCAGCAACGCCTCAGCGTTGTTGCCCAGATCAACGATCACGTTATCGCGGGTTACTTTTTTCACGGTGCCGGAGATGATTTCACCCAGGCGCTCGCGGTAAGCGTCAACGACCTGAGCACGCTCAGCTTCGCGAACCTTCTGCACGATGACCTGCTTGGCAGTCTGTGCAGCGATACGGCCGAATTCGATGGACTCGATCTTCTCTTCGACAACGTCACCAACCTGGGCACCAGGATGCGTTTGCGCAACCTTGCTCGGCCAGGTTTCGATGGCAGGATCGTCCAGATCATCTTCTTCGACGACTGTCCAGCGACGGAAAGTTTCGTAGGAACCGGTGTGGCGGTTGATTTCCACACGCAGGTCAACTTCGTCCTCGAAACGTTTCTTGGTAGCAGTGGCCAGGGCCAGCTCCAGCGCTTCAAAAATTACGCTTGCCGGTACACCCTTTTCGTTGGATACCGACTCAACAACCAGCAGTACTTCTTTGCTCATCGTACGCCTCGCCTTTCGCAAGCCATTGGATCCGCGGGATCCGCGTCTCAGTCAAAACTGGGAATAATGTTGGCCTTGTCGATCATATCGATCGGCAACAGGAA
>NZ_JBOIBY010000128.1:0-6042 GCF_050739655.1 Pseudomonas sp.
GGGCAAGCCCGCTCCCACAGTGGTTTTGGTTGATCGCCAAATTTGCGTACACCCGCTGAACTTGTGGGAGCGGGCTTGCCCGCGATGAGGTCGATACATTCAAATGTCAGACCGCTATCGCGAGCAGGCTCGCTCCCACAGGGTTATCCCGAAATGTTGACGTTGATCAGTGCTTACGCAACCACTCAATAAACAGCGCAAACAATTCCGACTGCGACCCCACCTCCAACTTCAGATAAAGATTCTTGCGATGCATGCGCACCGTTTCCGGGGAGATGTTCATCTGGCTGGCGGTGGATTTCACCGAGTGGCCTCGCAGCACCATGTGCGCCACTTCCCGCTCGCGCTCGGTGAGCAAATCGCTGCCAAACTGCTCGAACGCCGATTGCACCCGATGCTTGAGATCATCGCGCTGGTCCTGCTCGCTGTCGCACTGGATCGCGCTGTTGCGCAGCATGCCGCGTCGGCTGAATTCGCTGACGAATTCGCGCACCAGCGGTTCCACGGCGCGCAGCAAGTTCAGGTGTTCGACCCGCAGGCATTCACCACCAAAACCTTGGTACAGGCTGACGGAAATCTTGGTGTCATTGCCCGTGTCGACGATGTAGTAACTGTCTTCCGAACAACCCGCGTTGAGGTAGTAGGTCTTGTAGTAATCGCTGTCGAAGAAGTTATCCGGCGCAATTTCCTCAAGGTGATAAAACCCTTGCGCCAACCCCTGCTCCACCGCCAAACAGAACGGATCGAGCAAGTAACCCCCGGAAAAATAGCGCTCCAGAATCGACACCTGATACTCCTGGGCGATCCCGCGCTGATGCAGCAACTGCGGCGGGCGGTCCTTGCGTTCCAGGCTGATCATCATCGACTCGATGGACACCAGCTGCGCCAGCGCCGACGCCAGATATTGCAGGGCGTCGGGCTCGTCGACATGGGCGAATGCCTCGCGCATTCCCCCATGCCATTTGTGCAATGCCCCGAAGGGCATCGCGATCAGCGTATCGTCGTTTGGTTTGTTCATGCCCCGCAGCATAGCGGGTGAGCGAGCCCTTGGTAAAAGCCTGACTGACGAACTCATTGGCCGAAATACTGGCCGCTCTGTTCAAGCTCGGCCGCCACTTCGAGAATGCACTCGCGCAGGATCCCGACGATCTCGTCCACCTGTGCATAAGTGAGAATCAGCGGCGGCGACATCACGTTGAGGTGCATGATCGGCCGCACCAGCAGGCCCCGCGCCTGAGCCCGCACGTGAATCTTCTCGCCGATGTTGATCTCGTCGGCAAACAACGCCTTGGTGCGTTTGTCAGCAACGAACTCCACACAAGCCATCAATTTCAGGCAACGCACATCGCCCACCAGCGGCAGATCCCGCAACGTGGCCAAACGCTGCTCCAGATAGCCGCCGACATCATCGACATGGGCCAGCAGGTTTTCCCGCTCGATGATCTCGATGTTCTTCAGCGCCGCCGTGCAGCACACCGGATGACCGCTGTAGGTAAAGCCATGGGTGAAGCAGCGCCCTGTGCCCGGCTCGGCGATCACCTTCCAGATACGGTCGGAAAAAATGCACGCGCCTAGCGGCAGATAGGCCGAGGTCAGGCCCTTGGCGGTGGTGATGATGTCCGGTTGCACATCGAACACATCCTTGGACGCGAAGAACTTGCCCAGGCGACCGAACGAGGTCACCACTTCGTCCGCGACGAAGAGAATGTCGTAGCGCTGGCAGACTTCCCACATGCGCTTGAGGTAACCCTTGGGCGGAATGATCACCCCGCCCGAGCCCATCACCGGTTCGGCGAAGAAACCTGCGACCTTGTCCGCGCCAATCGACAAAATCTTGTCTTCGAACTCCTTGACCAGAAACTCAAGGAACTGCGCCTCGTCCATACCTTCCGGCGCGCGGTAAGGGTTGGGGTTGGACACGTGGTGGATCAGCGGGTTGGCGTAATCAAACTCCGGCACCCGGTCGGCGGCCTTGTTGCCGATCGACATGGTCAGCGTGGTGGAGCCGTGATAGGCGTTGAACCTGGCAATAACGTGCTTCTTCTCCGTCTTGCCACGGCAGTTCTGGTAGTACTGGATCAGGCGATATGCCGTGTCGACCGCCGTGGAACCACCGGTGGTGAGGAACACATGATCGAGATCGCCGGGGGCCAGGCTGGCGAGTTTTTCGCACAGCTGGATCGCCACGTTGTTGGACATGTCGGAAAACGGATTGGAATACGCCAGTTGCCGCACCTGATCGGCGATGACCTCGGCCATTTCCTCACGGCCCAGGCCGATGTTGGTGCACCACATGCCGCCCACGGCATCGAGGAAGCGGTTGCCTTCGGTGTCGTAGATGTAAGCGCCGTCACCGGCAACGATATTCAGCGAACCCTGTTCGGCGTGCTCGTCGAACATGTGGTAGCCGTGCATGTGGTGGGCCTTGTCGGCCTTGACCAGGGCAGCCGCTTCGGTCGGCGTAAATACTTTTTTGACTGGAGTAGCCTTGATTGGAGTCGCCATACAAAAACCTCAAACTGGACAAATTGACGATCAGATCCCGCTCTTCACCGTGCTCCAGACCCGCGTGATAGCGCGCATGTCTTTGGCGTCCTGGGTCTTCTGCGGGAACAGTCGTTGACGAACTTCTTCATCGGGATAAATCGCCGGGTTATCTCGCACGCTGGCTTTGAGCAGCGGCGTGGCAGCCGCGTTGCTGTTGGCATAGTTGATGTAATCGCTCACATCGGCCATCACCTGCGGCTGCATCAGGTACTCGAGAAACTTGTGGGCGTTGGCCACGTGCGGCGCGTCGACCGGGATGTACATGTTGTCGAACCAGATCAACGAACCTTCCTTGGGAATGAAGTAGGCCAGGTTGATCTGCTTCTTCGCTTCTTCGGCACGGGCCATGGCGGTGGCGTAATCGCCTGACCAGGTCATGGCCATGCAAACATCACCGTTGGGCAGACTGGTCAGGTAATTGACCGAGTCGAATTTGCGGATGTAAGGCCGCACCGACAGCAGCACGTCTTGGGCAGCCTTGAGGTCTTCCGGCTTGGCACTTCGCGGGTCGCGGCCCAGATACTTCAGCGCCAGCGGAATCACTTCAGTGGGCGCATCCAGCAGGGTCACGCCGCAGTCGGCGAAGCGCGAGACGATCTTCGGATCGAAAATCATCGCCAGCGAACCGATTGGCGCGTCGGGCATGCGCTCCTTGATCTTGTCGACGTTGTAGGTCACGCCGTTGCTGCCCCAGGTGTAAGGCGCCGAGTAGGTGGTGCCCGGGTCGAAGCCCTGCAGATCGTTGAGGACTTTCGGATCGAGGTTGTTCCAGCTCGGCAGCAGCTTCTTGTCCAGTGGCTGGAATACCTTGGCCTTGATCAGCGGCGGCGCAAGAGAAGCGTTCAACACGATCAGGTCGTAGCCTGAGTGACCGGTCAGCAGTTTTGCCTGCACCGTTTCGTAGGCGTCGAAGGTGTCATAAATGACTTTGATGCCCGTGTCTTTCTCAAAGTTGGCCAGGGTCTTTTCGCCGATGTAATCCGCCCAGTTGTACAACCTGAGGGTATTGCTGTCGTTCACTTGCGCTGCGTAAGCGTTCAGGGTCAGCGGTACAACAAACAGACTGGAAATCACCTTAAGCAGTGTCTTGCCCATAGCAAATGCACCTTATCAAGCGAGTTCGGCTCTGGATGAGCGGATGTCCCTACTATTGGGCGATTGCGGCGCTGGGACCATACCCCGAATGGGTGTGTCCGCCGTTTTGCCCCGCGACATGGCAAAAAGCATCAGCCCGGTTGACCCGTTTTGTCATAGCGGCGGGGTTTGCCTGACGCTTAAAGTGGCCGCCAAACCGACTCTGCAGGCGCCTTCGATGACCGACCTGATCAAACAAGAACTGAGCGATGGCGTGCTGACGCTGACCATCGACCGCCCGGACAAGCTCAACGCCCTGACCAACGCGATGTACACGCGCCTGGCCGATGAGCTGTTTGCCGCTGACGAGAACGACGATGTGCGGGTGATCATCGTGACCGGTGGCCCGAACTGCTTCACCAGCGGCAACGACCTGGTGGACTTCCTGCAAGAGCCGCCGACGCACCTCGACAGCCCGGCATTTCGCCTGATGCGCGCCGTGACCCACCTGCAAAAGCCATTGATTGCAGCGGTTTGCGGTGCGGCCATCGGCATCGGCACTACCCTGCTGCTGCATTGCGACCAAGTGCTGGTCACCCGCAACGCCAAGCTGCGCACGCCGTTCGTCAACCTGGGCCTGTGCCCGGAATTCGGCGCCAGCCTGCTGTTGCCGCGCCTGATCGGTCAGGCCCGCGCTGCACGCCTGTTGCTGCTGGGTGATGGCTTCAGCGGTGCCCAGGCGCTGGATTGGGGCCTGGCCAACGAAGCGTTCGATGACGGCGAGCAGTGCCTGGCAGCAGCGGCAAAAGTCGCCCGGCGTTTCCTGGCCATGCCCCAGGAATCCTTGCGTGTGTCCCGGCAACTGATGAAGCAGCCCGGCATGGCCGAACTGCAAGCCACCCTGCGTGAAGAAAACCAATTGTTCATTCAGCGCTTGAACAGCACTGAAGCCAAAACAGCCTTGAACGCACTGCTCAATCGCAGTACAGATAAGTAAATCCCGAAAGGAACCCCGTCATGAACAACCCAGAAATCTTTGTCGTCAGCGCCGCCCGTACTGCCATCGGCACGTTCGGCGGTTCGCTCAAGGACGTACCACCGGTCGACCTGGCAACCACAGCCATCAAAGCCGCCCTGGAGCGCGCCGCTGTGGACGCGTCGCTCGTCGGTCATCTGGTAATGGGTAACGTGATCCCGACCGAAACCCGCGACGCCTACATCTCCCGCGTGGCCGCGATGAACGCCGGTATCCCGAAGGAAACCCCGGCCTATAACGTCAACCGCCTGTGCGGTTCGGGCCTGCAAGCAATCATCAGCGCCGCTCAGACCCTGCTGCTGGGCGATGCCGACATCGCCATCGGCGCCGGTGCCGAATCCATGAGTCGCGGCCCTTACCTGCTGCCGTCCGCCCGCTGGGGCTCGCGCATGGGTAACGTCCAGGCCATCGACTACATGCTCGGCATCCTGCACGACCCGTTCCACAACATTCACATGGGCATCACCGCCGAGAACGTCGCCGAACGCAACGGCATCACCCGCGAAATGCAGGACGCCCTGGCCTTCGAAGACCAGAAGCGCGCAGCCCATGCGATTGCCAACGGCTACTTCAGCGAGCAGATCGCCGGCGTGGAAATCCGTGATCGCAAAGAGACCAAACTGTTCACCGTCGACGAGCACCCACGCGCTGCCTCGCTGGAACAGCTGGCTGCCATGAAGCCAGCCTTCAAGAAAGACGGCTCGGTCACCGCCGGCAACGCCTCGGGTCTGAACGACGGCGCCGCCGCGCTGGTCATGGCCACCGGCACCGCCGTTCAGATCAACAACCTGCGCCCCCTCGCCCGCCTGGTCAGCTATGCCCACGCCGGTGTCGAGCCAGAACTGATGGGCCTGGGCCCGGTCCCGGCCACCCGCCTGGCCCTCAAGCGCGCCGGCCTGACCGTCGCCGACCTCGACGTCGTCGAAGCCAACATCGCCTTCGCCGCCCAAGCCTGTGCCGTCAGCCAGGAACTGGATCTGGACCCGGCCAAGGTCAACCCGAACGGCTCGGGCATCGCCCTGGGCCACCCGGTCGGCGCCACCGGCGCAATCATCGCCACCAAGGCCATCCACGAACTGCACCGCACGGGCGGGCGTTATGCGCTGGTGACCATGTGCATCGGTGGTGGTCAGGGGATTGCGGCGATTTTCGAGCGCGTGTAATCACCCTGCCTGACGCAAAACTGTAGGCGCTGGCTTGCCAGCGATGACGACCTCAAGGACAACACGCCCCTGAGGCCCCATCGCCAGCAAGCCGGCTCCTACAGTTTGATGTTGTTCACAGATTTTGTGTTCACAGCTCATCCACGTTACGAACGACAGGTTTGAGCATAAAAAAGGGCGCCTCTCGGCGCCCCTGTTACAACACGTCGGGTTTCAACAACT
>NZ_JBOIBY010000129.1:0-3195 GCF_050739655.1 Pseudomonas sp.
CACGTCGCCCTGTTCTGTCATGCTGATTGGGCTGCGGACAAGAGACGACGAGTTGCAGCCTTGCTGGTGTTTAGAAGTGGCTTTTCTATCCAGCGATGGCAAATAAGCCCTCCAACTACACATGCAATCATCATCCCTAGAATGAACGCGCAGTGCTGCCATACGGATTCATTCCAACCCGAGGCGCTCCACAGTCTTGCCCCGATGCTCAGTACGAATAGATGGCTCAGATAGATCGAGTAGGAAGCGTCGCCAACAAGGAGAAAGACTGAGCGGCTGAAGCTTCTGTCCGCACGTTCCCAGCGGACCAGCCCCGTAAGAAGAAGGGCGCTGGGAAGTCCAAACGCAATGGTTCGGGTCAATGCTGCGTCACCACCTTGGACATACTGCATCTGCAGCAGCACGGCACCCGCTGCAAAGCCGATGCCTCCAGTGATTGCGAAGCCTGCAGCCAAGCGCGCCGGGAGGCGACGCCAGTACATGCCAATAAGGGCTCCGAAAATGAACTCCCATCCCATTGGGCTGCTGACGATCAGCCAGACTGGAGAATCTCCCGGGATGAGCTGCATTGCCAGCAAGGCGACAGTCCACGCCGCGAAAAATGCGAGAACCCGACGCTCGGAAACTAAAGCAATCGCGAGTGCCATCATCAGGTAGAAGAAGGCTTCGTAGATCAATGTCCAACCGACCTGAAGCAGCGGAAGTGTAGGTTGCGGCAAAAGCAAGTACGAAGCCAGGATGCTCTTGTCGTGGTAGGTGCCATCTACAGCCCCTGGTCTGACCAGTAGCAATAGAACGATCGCTGTCGTAAACAACCAATAGAGCGGCAATATCCGCAGTCCGCGCTTCGCCAGAAACCGTACTGCGCCTGTGGTGCTCCCGAACCTGCCCGCCATCACGGTAGTCATCACAAATCCGGAGATGACGAAGAACAGATCAACCCCACCATAGCCGTACTCTGCGAGGCTTCCGCCGAGCAGCGATGCTCCACGCCCGTGCACAACCTCGGCATTCACTAGGTGAAACAGAACCACCATCAGCGCTGCGATTCCGCGAAGCATTTGGATCGAGGTAAAGTGCGTATTGCGTGACGCAGTACGCCCCCGTGTAACATTTTGCAGCATGATGACCCCAAGGCTACCGGTCAGATAGGTGACCGGGAATTTTACTTCAGCTTCTTGACCCACCCGCCGATTAACTCGTCCCATCTAGCGACATCCGCGTTTCCGCGCGGCGGCGCTATCGTGGTGAGCTCAAACGGCAGAGGCTGTCCCACTGGCAGCGAGTCAACCAGCACGGCGGTGGATTTGTCCCAGAGCGGGATCAAGCTGAAGTCGGGAATGGCACGCCACGCTTTCGCTGCATCGTCCCACTGATTTCGACAGTGATCGTCAGGGCCAAACACAATTGGCTGAGTAGTGGTCAGGTCATCGGAGAGCGCTTCTCCCAGCGAGAGCGTGTTGGCCACCGGCTCCGCAGTGGCCTTGGCGTAGAGCATGACATGACGAAAGTCGGCAACGGTCTCCCACGCATCCAAAGCTATGGTCAAGCGATGCCGTCGAAACAGGCCAGCCGAATCGCCTGGTGAGAACTCCACCGCAGACGGCGGCAGAGGATAGGTGCCATCGGCAGGCGACAGAAATACGGTGATGTTGCCCAGCAGCTCCCGGGTGACTGGGTCGTAGGAAAAGGCGGGGCGCGAATCTGGAAGCGACGTGAAACTCATGCGGGCAACCTCAATTAGTAGGCAATGCAATAAATCATGCGCAGACCCGCAGGCAAATTGTCATTCCCGCCGGCGCTGTTCACGGTGATGATGTGGCCATGTGCCCCTGCACCTCGGTTATCCAAGGAATGCGAGTGGTCACTTGCTGCGGCGACTCCGATTGTATGAGTGTGGTTTCCAGGGCCGTTCATGCCGATGTTATGGGAATGATTCCCCGCGCCATCCGTTGAGAAAGTGTGGTTGTGGCCCCCGGCTACGTTCGTACCCACTGCGCCACTATTCATTTCGTGGAAGCCGGCGTCACCGCCAGTTTGATAGCGAGCGCGGAAGCTACCCATGCTATGGGTGTGATCACCGCCCCAAGACGTTCCGCCGGTATGCGCATGACTTCCCTGCGCGTCTGTCCATGCACCATGCGTATGGTCGCCAGCCGCTCCGGAACTGGCAGCATGCGTGTGGCTTCCTGCGTTGAAGACGCCGATGTAATGCGTGTGATCCCCAACGTCCGAAGCGCTGGCCGTATGCGCATGGGAAATGACAACACCAGGCGCATGGATGCCTACATTGGCAGGGTCGTTGGTATGGGTGATCGTGGTGCCTTCCTTGCACAACGGAAGGTTGAAGGTGGTCTTGCCATCCCCCGCACCGTACGTTGTGCCCACAGCGGCGAACAGATCGGCGTAGGTGGTGCGTGAAACGGTTGCGCCGTTACAGTGCAACATTCCCTCGGGCACGATTTTTCCAGCGAACGCGATTACCTGCCCGGGAACATACCGAGTCTTACGAATCAGCGCCTGAATGGCCCGCAGCAACTGGGAATCGTCATCGCGGTCCAGCGCTTGACCGGCCCCTTCAACGGCATTGCTCAATACGGCCTGGATGGTATAGAACCAATCGGCACCTGGGACGGTAGCTTTGACGCCACCGACGAAGTCGCCGCTGGTGAAGTAGCCCGGTTGGCCAGGCTCTTGCCTCGGTGGGGGTGCGGATGCGGCGGTTGGAACATCGATACGATGCACGTCAGGACTCCAGGAACTGGCAGAAGGTATGCGCCGGCTTGAGGTTGTTAAAGGTGGCCTCCAGCGCGGCATCAGTGGCCGGTGTGGCATCGGGCGGGCGGCGGTCGATGCGCACCTGCCAGACGAACAGCACGTCTTCTAGGTACAGCGGTTCATCCACGTTGCTGTGGCCCACTCGCCAAGGCTTGGGCTCGGTGATCGTGATCACGTAGCCAGTGGCAGCCGCCAAACGCACAAAGTACGGAATGGAGAGCCCTCCAAGCTCGCCAAGTTTGGCCAACACCGCCTGCACGCGATCGGTGGGGCCTGCACTGGGCAATGGACGCAGGCCGAGCACGCGCTCCCAGTCGGCGATTCCATCACCGGCAGTGGCCGGGTGCATCGCATTCTCGATGGTCTTGGCGCGATCTACGGCCATCTGCAGCGCATCGGCCTCTGCGTCGATGACCG
>NZ_JBOIBY010000130.1:0-2808 GCF_050739655.1 Pseudomonas sp.
TTCAGAATGTCTGCGTTATCGTTAACGTTTTTCGCGAGCAAGCTCGCTCCTACAGTGGTCTTCGTTCGCTTAAGTGAACAGCATTACGGTATTTACCGGGCGTTTTTTATGGGGCGGCGATCACTCGTGATACTGCGCCGACAACTCGTGCACAGCACGCAGGAATGCACCCGCATGCTCCGGATCAACTTCCGGTGTGATGCCATGACCGAGGTTGAACACGTGGCCGCTGCCCTTGCCATAGCTGGCGAGAATGCGACCGACTTCGGTGCGGATCGCTTCCGGCTTGGCGTAAAGCACGGTCGGGTCCATGTTGCCTTGTAAGGCAACCTTATCGCCCACGCGGGAGCGGGCGCTGCCGATGTCGCAAGTCCAGTCCAGACCGAGAGCATCGGCGCCGGCATCGGCAATATTTTCCAGCCACAGGCCACCGCCCTTGGTGAACAGGATCACCGGTACCTTGCGTCCTTCGTGCTCACGGATCAGGCCGCTGACGATTTTTTTCATGTAGGCCAGGGAGAACTCCTGGTACGCCGCCGCCGACAGGCTGCCGCCCCAGCTATCGAAGATTTGCACCGCTTGCGCGCCAGCCAGGATCTGGCCGTTGAGGTAGCTGGTGACGGTCTGAGCGAGCTTGTCCAACAGAAGGTGCAGGGCTTGCGGGTTGTCGTAGAGCATGGTTTTGGTCTTGCGGTAGTCTTTCGACGAGCCGCCTTCGACCATGTAGGTGGCCAGGGTCCATGGGCTGCCGGCAAAACCGATCAGCGGCACGCGGCCGTTCAGTTCGCGGCGGATGGTGCTGACCGCATCCATCACGTAGCCCAGGTCTTTCTGCGGATCAGGAATCGGCAGGGCTTCGATGTCGGCCAGGGTGCTAACGACTTTCTTGAAGCGCGGACCTTCGCCGGTTTCGAAGTACAGGCCCTGGCCCATGGCATCGGGGATGGTCAGGATGTCGGAGAAGAGGATCGCCGCATCCAGTTGTGGATAACGGTCCAGCGGCTGCAGCGTGACTTCGCAAGCGAACGACGGGTTCATGCACAGGCTCATGAAATCGCCGGCCTTGGCACGGCTGGCGCGGTATTCCGGCAGGTAACGACCCGCCTGACGCATCATCCACACAGGGGTGACGTCTACGGGTTGCTTGAGCAGTGCGCGCAGGAAACGGTCGTTCTTCAGGGCAGTCATGTCGGCATCCGGAAAAAAAGTGCGGGCATTTTCTCAGAGCCGGGCGCAAAAGGCACGAATGCAGGTCAGCCTTTTGTCTATCGGGTCAATTTGTCGCATTTCTGCACCACCACAAAACACTGTGGGAGCTGACTTGCCAGCGATAGCATCACCTCGGTGTATATGAAGCACCGAGTTGTCTGCATCGCTGGCAAGCCAGCTCCCACAGGTATTGCGTTCAGCTCAGGGGCGCTGATCAGACGCCCAGGTAATCCAGAATCCCTTCAGCCGCATTACGGCCTTCGAAGATTGCGGTCACCACCAGGTCGGAACCGCGCACCATGTCGCCACCGGCGAAGATTTTCGGGTTGCTGGTCTGGTGCTTGTATTGACCTTGTTCCGGCGCCACGACGCGGCCCTGGCTGTCGGTCTGGATGCTGAACTGCTCGAACCACGGCGCCGGGCTTGGGCGGAAACCGAAGGCGATGACCACGGCGTCGGCCGGGATGATCTCTTCGGAACCCGGGATCGGCTCGGGGCTGCGACGGCCACGGGCGTCCGGTTCGCCGAGACGGGTCTCGACCACCTTCACGCCTTCGACCTTGTCTTCGCCGACAATGGCGATCGGCTGGCGGTTGTAGAGGAACTTCACGCCTTCTTCCTTGGCGTTCTTCACCTCTTTACGCGAGCCCGGCATGTTCGCTTCGTCACGACGATAGGCACAGGTCACCGACTTGGCGCCCTGGCGGATCGAAGTACGGTTGCAGTCCATCGCCGTGTCACCACCACCGAGCACCACGACCTTCTTGCCTTTCATGTCGACGAAATCTTCCGGCGACTTTTCAAAGCCCAGGTTGCGGTTGACGTTGGCGATCAGGAAGTCCAGCGCGTCATACACGCCCGGCAGGTCTTCACCGGCAAAGCCGCCCTTCATGTAGGTGTAGGTGCCCATGCCCATGAATACGGCATCGTATTCTTCGAGCAGTTGCTCCATGGTCACGTCCTTGCCCACCTCGGTGTTGAGGCGGAACTCGATGCCCATGCCGCTGAAGACTTCGCGGCGATTGCTCAGCACGGTCTTTTCCAGCTTGAACTCAGGGATACCGAAGGTCAGCAGACCACCGATTTCCGGGTTCTTGTCGAACACCACCGGAGTCACGCCGCCGCGCACCAGCACGTCGGCACAGCCCAGGCCTGCAGGGCCTGCACCGATGATCGCAACACGCTTGCCGGTTGGCTTGACCTTGGACATGTCCGGACGCCAGCCCATGGCGAACGCGGTGTCGGTGATGTACTTCTCCACCGAACCGATGGTCACCGCGCCGAAGCCGTCGTTCAGGGTGCAGGCACCCTCGCACAGACGGTCCTGCGGGCACACCCGGCCGCACACTTCCGGCAGGGTGTTGGTCTGGTGCGACAGCTCTGCGGCCTGGAGGATGTTGCCCTCGGCCACCAGCTTCAACCAGTTGGGAATGAAGTTGTGCACCGGGCACTTCCACTCGCAGTACGGGTTACCGCAACCCAGGCAGCGGTGGGCCTGGTCGGCCGACTGCTGGGGTTTGAAGGGTTCGTAGATTTCCACGAACTCTTTCTTGCGTTGACGCAACAGTTTCTTCTTCGGATCCTTGCGCCCGACCTCGA
>NZ_JBOIBY010000131.1:0-4428 GCF_050739655.1 Pseudomonas sp.
GGGTTCTGCGGCGTATACAAGATTTCGTACTCACCGCGGAACCCGTGGGAGCGGGCTTGCCCGCGAAGAGGCCAGTCAAGTCACAGAAGATCAGTCTTCTTTCTTCATCAATCCAGCCAACGCCGCAAACGGGTTATGCGTCGCCTTGGCGATTTTCGGCGTGCTCAGCGAGCCTTCACCGAAGTATTGCTGGTCGGTATAACGCGAGTGCTCGTTATCGTGGCAATAAACGCACAACAGTTCCCAGTTCGAACCGTCCTGCGGGTTGTTGTCGTGGTTGTGGTCGCGATGATGCACGGTCAGTTCGCTCAGGCGCTTGCCGGAGAATTCACGGGCGCAGCGGCCACACACGTGCGGATACATCTTCAGGGCTTTGTCGCGGTAGCCCATTTCCTTGTCGCGCTGGTTGTCGGCGAGGATGCGATCCAGCTTCGAGGTGTTGGTTGGGGTGGACGAACTCATGGGTTCACCTTTGTAGAAAGACTAATGACGGTTATGAACAGAGTTTAGCTCAGCCCTTGAGCTTCTCGGCAATCCAGATGGTGTGGCGGGTGCCCTTGTTGCCATGGGCAAATACCTGCACTTCCTCTGCCTTGAACCCGGCTTTTTTCAGTTTGTCGGAAAATTGCCGATCCGCGCTGGCCGACCAGACCGCCAGCACGCCTTTGGGGCGCAGGGCCTTGGCGCAGGCACTTAGGCCGCCGGCGGAGTAGAGCCAGCTATTGGCCTTCTGGGTCAGGCCTTCGGGGCCGTTGTCAACGTCGAGCATGATCGCATCGAAGCCTTGTGGCTCGGCCTGCAGGACCTTGGCCACATCTTCCATGCGAATGACCGTGCGTGGGTCCTGTAGCGGGTTGCCTGCTTTCTCGCCCAAAGGGCCGCGATTCCACTCCACCACACCGGGCACCAGTTCGGCGACCACCACTTCAGCGGTCTTGCCCAAATGCTTGAGCGCCGAGGCGAGGGTGAAGCCCATGCCCAGACCACCGATCAACACTCGCGAGTTTGGCCGGCCGGCCACCTTGCGGCAGGGAATCTCGGCAAGGGCGTCCTCGGAGCCGTGCATGCGCGTGTTCATCAACTGCCCGCCGTCACCGCCCTGGATCTTGATGACGAAATCCTCGCCATACTCGAACAGGCACAAGGCACCGCCGTTTTCTGGAATGGGGGTGGTGTCGAGCAGAACGAAACGTTTCATGGGACTCACTTGAAGAAAAATTGGCAGCACGGAGGAAGGCAAACAGACGCAGTTGGGAGTAGCCTGCACATGACAACAAGGCCAACGGAGCCATTGATGAAGCGCACCATTCTAACGGTCATTGCCACGGCCGCGCTCTCGATTACTGCAGTGCAGGCCCAACAACTGCAAACCCTTCCAGTCAGCCCCGCCCCCATGCCCGGCTCGCCAGGTACCGCGACGCCCACCCCTTATCCGCAAATCAGCCCGGCGCCCTTGCCAAGGGTCGGCCCTGGCAGTGGCGGTCCGCCGCTGGTGCCCATCGAAAGGCCAAGCCCGCCCACCAAGGACCAGCCGCTGCCAGGGCTTGAGCCAAGCCCGTCGAAAGCCAAATCGCCAGGTGGTTAGACCTGCTGTGTCAGCAATTGCCCATCGGCCATGCGCAAGCGCTTCGATAGGGCGACGGCAAGGGCGCGGATGATTTTGGCGGCGATTTTTGGCGCGTCGTTGAGCATTTTTTCCAGTGAGTCCTTGCCCAGGTTGAGCAACTGGCAGTTGCTCGCCGCCACGCAACTGGCCGAACGGCGTTCGCCGTCGAGTACGGCCATTTCGCCGAACGAGCGTCCGCTGCGCAATGTGGCGATGGTCACCCGTTGCCCGTCGGCGGTGGTTTTTTGCACCGCCACCTGGCCGGTGTGGATGATGCACATGAAGCTGCCGGCATCACCCTCCTGGAAAATCTGTTCGCCCTGGGCAATGGTGCTGATGCTGAAGTAGCCCGAGGCCGCGGCGAAGTCTGCCGGCAATAGCTGATTGAACAGGCCGCAGTCCATCAGCCAGTCGCGAATTTCATTGTTCAGTAGGGTCGGTTCTGACATGTCGTGGCTGTCTTTTTTGTTGTGTCTGTCGTTTCAGCTTTCTGTGGGAGCGAGCCTGTCGAATCGTCGCACCGTCGCGATGGTCGTCAACGCTAACGCTGGAAGCCTGATACCCCGCTGCGCTCTTCAGTCCATCGCGAGCAAGCTCGCTCCTACAGGTACAGCGGTAATGTTGTACTGGATTGCGGTGCCGGGAATTAAGACCAGCACCGTAAGCCAAGTTCCTCAGACGATCCCCAAAACCTTGAACAAAAATGCATATTCGAGCGCTACGTCACGCAATCCCTGGTATCGCCCACTCATCCCGCCATGCCCGGCGCCCAGTTCGGTCTTGAGCAGCAGGGGATTGGTGTCGGTTTTGGTGTCGCGCAATTTGGCTACCCACTTGGCCGCTTCCCAATACTGCACGCGACTGTCGTTGTAGCCGGCAATCACCAGTGTCGCCGGATAGGCTTGCGCTGTGACGTTTTCGTACGGAGCGTAGGCCTTGATCCGATCATAGACGTCCGGTTCTTGCGGGTTGCCCCACTCGTCGTATTCAGTAACGGTCAATGGCAGGTCCGGGTCGAGCATGGTGTTGAGCACGTCGACGAACGGCACTTCGGCAATCGCCGCGCCAAACAGCTCCGGCCGCAGGTTGAGCACAGCACCGATCAACAGGCCGCCGGCGCTGCCACCGCTGATTGCGAGCTGGGCTGCGCTGGTGAAACCATTGGCGATCAAGTGTTGGGCACAGGCGATGAAATCGCTGAAGGTGTTCTGTTTGTGTTCCTGCTTGCCGGCGCGATACCAGGCTTCGCCCAGTTCGCCACCGCCGCGCACATGGGCAATGGCAAACGCCATGCCGCGATCGAGCAGGCTCAAGCGTGCATGGGAGAACCACGGGTCGAGGCTTTCGCCATAGGCACCGTAGCCATACAGGTACAGCGGCACCGGTTTGCCGAGGGCCTCGCGCTTGACCACCAGGCTGATCGGCACCTGTGTGCCGTCGGGTGCGGTGGCCCACAAACGCTGGCTGACGTAGGCGTCAGCGTCGAACGGGCCGAGCACCGGGGTTTCCTTGAGCACTTTCTGGTCGCCGCTCGCCAGTTCAAGCTGGCGGATTTGCGCTGGGCGGTTCAGCGCTTCGTACCGCAGGCGAATCCGCTCGCTGACAAATTCCAGGCTGTTCTGCACATGCAGGCTGTAGGCCGCGTCCGGCAGTTGCACTCGATAGCTTGGCAAGTCCTGCGGGTGGACTTCGATGATCGGCAGGCCACCTTCGCGCAGGCTCAAAGTCAGGGCGCTGGCGTTCAGGCTCATGCCGTCGATCATCACCGTTTCGCTATGGGGGATCAGGTTTTGCCAGTCGGCCTCGGTCGGCACCAGGCCAGTATCGACAGCGGTGTACAGGGCAAAGTTGATGCCGTCGCGGTTGGTGCGGATGAACCAGGTCCATTGGCCATCGAGTGCGCCGTGGTCGACGTCATACTCATGGTCCTCGACCCGTGGTGCGATGCAGGTAAAGGCTTGCTGCGGCTGGTTGGCATCGAGCACCCAGACTTCGCTCGTGGTTTTGCTGCCGACCGAAAGCAGTAATTGCTGTTCGGAGCTTGCGCGGTAGCAGTGCATGAAGAAACGGCCGTCCGACTCATGGAACACTTCTTCGGCTGCCGTACCGTCCAGGCGATAGCGGTATAGCTTGTGCGGACGGTGTGTGTCGTCCAGTTCGCCGAAAAACAGCGTCAGGCTGTCGTTGGCCCAGGTCATGCTGCCGTCGCAGTCCTGGAATTCCAGTTCACTGACACGCCCGTCAGACAATTCCTTCACGAACAGCGTGTAGATCTCGTCACCGCTGGAGTCGATGCTATAGGCAAGACGCTGGTGGTCCGGGCTGACGCTGAATGCGCCGAGGGAAAAAAAGCCGCCATTGGCCAGCTCGTTTGGGTCCAACAGCAGTTGTTCCTGGCTCTCGTCGAGGGTCAGGCTGTCGTCGGCCGGGCGCGGGCAGCGGTAGTGCCGTGCGTATTCGTCGCCTGCGGTAGTGCGCGTGTAATACAGGTACGGTCCCCAAGGCGAGGGCAGGGACAGGTCGGTCTCGAGGATCCGTCCCTTGATTTCTTCGAACAGGGTTTCGCGCAGCCCGGCCTGATCGGCGGTTTGCGCCTCCTGATAGCTGTTTTCAGCCTTGAGGTAGTCGAGCACCGCATCGGTGTCGCGCTCCTGCAGCCAGGCATACGGGTCGGAGCCTTCGGCCTTGTGGGCGATCGGGGGGAGGGGGGCGTTCGCTGATAAGGACATGAATGGCTCTCGAACAATGTACGAAACGGGGTTGATTACTTGTGGGAGCGGGCTTGCTCGCGAATGCGGTGTGTCAGAAACATTGATTTGAAC
>NZ_JBOIBY010000132.1:0-18178 GCF_050739655.1 Pseudomonas sp.
CTTTTGATCTTGATCTTCTAAAAAGCAAAATCAAAAGATCGCAGCCTGCGGCAGCTCCTACAGGGGACTGTGGAAAATCCCTTAGACCAACTCTTTTAGCCGATGCCACAACATCCCGAGCGCCAACAACGGCGAGCGCAAATGCTTTCCGCCAGGGAAGGTAATGTGCGGCACCTTGGCAAACAGATCGAACCCGCCGCTGTGCTGGCCGCTGATGGCCTCAGCCAGCAACTTGCCCGCCAGGTGCGTGGCATTCACGCCATGACCGGAGTAAGCCTGGGCGTAATACACGTTCGGCTGATCCTTGAGCCGGCCTATCTGCGGCAGGCGGTTGGCGCCGATGCCGATCATGCCGCCCCATTGATAGTCGATCTTCACCCTACCTAATTGTGGAAAGACCTCCAGCATCTTCGGACGCATGTAAGCGGCGATGTCTTTCGGGTCGCGCCCTGAATAGTGGCAGGCGCCGCCAAACAGCAGGCGGCGGTCTGCCGAGAGCCGGTAGTAGTCCAGCGCCACCCGCTGATCACAAACTGCCATGTTCTGCGGCAGCAGTGAATGTGCCAGTTCTTCACTCAGGGGTTCGGTGGCGATGATGTAGCTGCCAGCGGGCAGTACTTTGCCGCTGAGTTCGGGGTTCAGATCGCTCAAATAGGCGTTGCAGCCCAGCACCAGCGTTTTGGCGCGCACTGAGCCTTGGGCGGTGTGCACCTTAACCTCAGCGCCATAGTCGATGCGCGTGACGGCGGATTGTTCGAACAGCTTCACGCCCAATTGCTGTGCAGCCGCCGCTTCGCCCAAGGCCAGATTAAGCGGGTGCAAATGTCCGGAGCCCATGTCGATCAAGCCGCCCACATACCGGTCGGAGCCGACCACCGTGCGCATTTCGTGGGGTTGCAGCAGGCGGGTTTCGTAGCGATAGCCAAGGCTGCGCAGTTCTTCAGCGTCTTCGGCGAAGCCTTCAAGGTCGCGAGGTTTGTTGGCTAGGTCGCAGTAGCCCCAGGTCAGGTCGCAGGGGATCTGGAAACGCTCGACTCTCTGGCGGACGATTTCCACCGCTTCCAGGCCCATGAGTTTCATCTGGCGTACACCGTCAGCTCCGACCACGTTGGCGAACTGATCAAGGCCATGGCCGACTCCGCGAATCAACTGCCCGCCGTTTCGTCCACTGGCGCCCCAGCCGATCTTGCGGGCTTCGAGCAGCACCACGCTGAGGCCGCGCTCAGCCAGTTCCAGCGCCGTGTTCAACCCCGAGAAACCACCACCGACCACGCACACATCGGCCGCCACATCGCCCTTGAGCGCCGGGTAATCCGGCTGCGGCAGGCTGCTGGCCGCGTAGTAGGAGGCAGTGTGCTGGGCAGCGGCATTCATGGGCGTCATCCTGAATCGTGTGTATAGAAAACTTGACGGAGGATAAGCCGGACCTTTGCGTGCGAGCAACATTGGTCGGCTGGCGCTGTCTGGATCACGGTTTTTGCCGCAGAATCACGGGCTATTCCGATACCGGTCAGTGCCTCGATGAGTTGCAACAGTCAGAAGATTCGCACCTTGCGCCAGCAGATTCCCTCGTTCGAGTGCGTACCCGGCTGCCACGACTGCTGCGGCCCGGTCACCACTTCGCCCGAAGAAATGTCGCGCCTGCCGCGCAAGACCCGCGCGGAGCAGGAAGCGGCGATGGAAGAGCTCAACTGCGTGCACCTGGGGCCCAATGGCTGCACGGTGTATGACGAGCGGCCGCTGATCTGTCGGCTGTTTGGTACCACCCAGACCTTGCCGTGCCCCAATGGGAGGCGACCTGTGGAGTTGATTCACCCGCAGGTCGAGAAACAGATATTTGAGTACATGGCCTCGAATCGGCAGGTGCTGGTTTAAAAGATCGCAGCCTTCGGCAGCTCCTACATTGGAATGCGTACCCCTGTAGGAGCTGCCGAAGGCTGCGATCTTTTGATCTTTAATCCGGAATCGGCAGCGTCAGGCTCTCCTTCACCTCTTCCATCACGATATAGCTCTTGGACTCCCGCACATGGGGCAGCTTGAGCAGAATATCGCCCAACAGTTTGCGGTACGAAGCCATCTCGGAAATCCGCGCCTTCACCAGATAGTCAAAATCCCCTGACACCAGATGGCACTCCAGTACATGGGGCAATTTCAGCACTGCGCGTCGAAACTCTTCGAAAGTGTCGCCGGATTTGTAGTCGAGGCTGATTTCGACGAACACCAGCAGGCTGCCCTTCAGGTGCTGCGGGTTCAGCCGGGCGTTGTAGCCCATGATGATCCCTTCGCGTTCCAGGCGCCGGACTCGCTCGGTACAGGGCGTGGTTGAGAGCCCGACCTTTTCCCCCAGCTCGGTAAAGGAAATGCGCCCATCCGCTTGCAGGATCCGCAGGATGTTGCGGTCGATCTTGTCCAGTTCCCGTTTGGTCTGAGTGTTGGTACGCATAGGGGATGCGCCTCCGTGAAAAGGGTTTTTGCCGAGAATTGTCGCCAAATATAGGCGCTTATATAGTGAAAAGCACTGACTAATCTTTTCTACACTGCGCACATCTGAAGCTCTGAACAACAAACGTCAGCGGTTCGCCGCGATGAGGGAAATGAAAATGCGCGTTATGGTCTTGGGTAGCGGCGTCATCGGTACCACCAGTGCTTATTATCTGGCGCGTGCCGGGTTTGAAGTGGTGGTGGTTGACCGGCAGCCAGCTGCCGCAATGGAGACCAGTTTCGCCAACGCCGGCCAGGTGTCGCCGGGTTATGCTTCGCCGTGGGCGGCGCCAGGTGTGCCGCTCAAGGCCATCAAGTGGCTGCTGCAGCGTCACGCACCGCTGGCGATCAAGGCCACTGGCGACATCGACCAGTACCTGTGGATGGCGCAGATGCTACGCAACTGCACCGCCAGCCGTTATGCGGTGAACAAGGAGCGCATGGTCCGTCTGTCCGAGTACAGCCGTGACTGCCTCGACGAGCTGCGCGCCGAAACCGGCATTGCCTACGAAGGCCGCAGCCTGGGTACCACCCAACTGTTCCGCACCCAGGCTCAGCTCGACGGCGCCGCGAAAGACATCGCCGTGCTGAAAGAGTCCGGCGTGCCGTTCGAATTGCTCGACCGCGAAGGCATTGCCCGCGTTGAGCCGGCCTTGGCCGGCGTCACCAACATTCTCTCCGGTGCCCTGCGTCTGCCGAACGACCAGACTGGCGACTGCCAGATGTTCACCACCAAGCTTGCGCAAATGGCCGAGAACCTCGGTGTGCAATTCCGTTTTGGGCAGGACATCCAGCGCCTCGACTTCGCGGGCGATCGCATCAACGGCGTGTGGATCGACGGCAAGCTGGAAACCGCGGACCGCTACGTGCTGGCCCTCGGCAGCTATTCGCCGCAACTGCTCAAGCCGCTGGGCATCAAGGCACCGGTGTATCCGCTCAAGGGTTACTCCATGACCGTGCCGATCACCAACCCGGCAATGGCCCCGACTTCGACCATTCTCGACGAGACCTACAAGGTCGCGATCACCCGTTTCGACAACCGAATCCGCGTCGGCGGCATGGCGGAGATCGCCGGTTTTGACCTGTCGCTGAACCCGCGTCGCCGCGAAACCCTGGAGATGATCGTCAACGACCTTTATCCTCAGGGCGGCAATCTGGCCGAGGCCAGCTTCTGGACCGGCCTGCGTCCGACCACGCCTGATGGCACCCCGATTGTCGGCGCCACCCCGTTCAAGAACCTATTCTTGAACACCGGTCACGGCACGCTCGGCTGGACCATGGCGTGCGGTTCCGGTCGCCTGCTGGCGGACCTGATGGCGAAGAGAAAGCCGCAGATCAGCGCCGAAGGCCTCGATATTTCCCGTTATGGCAGCAAGCAACAGGAATCCGCGAAGCATGTCAGTCCAGCACCCGCTCACCAATGAGCCCGTGTTATTGGTGATAGCGCTTCCATAAGCCGGCCTGCAAAATCCCTCTCCCGGCGCTACTGACGGTTTATACGCCTGCAGCCAGCGCCGGTTTTTCTTTTCAACGACCGACCAGAAGTCTGCCGCCATGCGTCCTGCCCGTGCCCTGATCGACCTCCAAGCCCTGCGTCACAACTACCAGATTGCCCGTGAAGTCACGGGTGCCCGCGCCCTCGCGGTGATCAAGGCCGATGCCTATGGTCATGGCGCGGTGCGTTGCGCCCAGGCGCTGGAAGCTGAGGCGGACGGGTTCGCCGTGGCCTGTATCGAAGAAGCCCTGGAACTGCGTGCTGCCGGTATTCGCGCTCCGGTGTTGCTGCTGGAAGGCTTTTTTGAAGCTGATGAGCTGTCGCTGATCGTCGAGCATGATTTCTGGTGCGTGGTGCATTCGCTGTGGCAGCTCGAAGCGATCGAGAAGGCCGCATTGAGCAAGCCGATTGTGGTCTGGCTCAAGCTCGATTCGGGCATGCATCGGGTGGGGCTGCATCCGAAGATTTACCAGGCTGCCTATCAGCGCCTGCTGGCCAGCGGCAAAGTGGCGAAGATCGTGTTGATGAGCCACTTCGCCCGGGCCGATGAATTGAATTGTCAGGCCAGTGCCGAACAGGTCGCGGTGTTCGAAGCGGCACGTCAGGGCTTATCGGCCGAGGTCAGCCTGCGCAATTCGCCGGCGGTGCTGGGTTGGCCGCAGATCCCGAGCGACTGGGTGCGTCCGGGCATCATGCTCTACGGTGCGACCCCGTTCGAAGAGGCCAACGCCGTGGCTTCTCGCCTGCAACCGGTGATGACCCTCGAATCAAAAGTGATCGGCGTGCGTGAACTGCCGGCCGGCGAGCCGATCGGCTACGGCGCCCGCTTCATCACGCCCAAGCCGATGCGCGTCGGCGTAGTGGCCATGGGTTACGCCGATGGCTACCCGCGTCTGGCCCCGACCGGCACGCCGGTGTTGGTTGCCGGGCAACGCAGCCAGTTGATTGGTCGGGTGTCGATGGACATGCTCTGCGTCGATCTGACTGACATTCCGCAGGCCGGGCTGGGTTCCACCGTGGAGTTGTGGGGCAAAAACATCCTCGCCAGCGACGTCGCGATAGCGGCCGGCACCATTCCCTACCAGATACTCTGCAACCTGCGTCGGGTGCCACTGCTCTATTCCGGGAGCTGACGCCAGGCTGTAAGAACCGGAAGTCGCCTGGCCGAACAGGATTCAGGTCGAGGTGTTGTAAATACTGAACGCTGTCGCCATGATGACGATCAATATTTCAACAACCTTGACTCCTGGAGGCGCAAGCTTTGGACGTCGGTGAACGACTGCAATCGATCCGAAAGCTCAAAGGGCTTTCCCAGCGTGAACTCGCCAAACGCGCGGGCGTGACCAACAGCACCATCTCGATGATCGAGAAGAACAGCGTCAGCCCCTCGATCAGTTCGCTGAGAAAAGTGTTGGGCGGGATTCCCATGTCCATGGTCGAGTTCTTTTCCGAAGAGATCCTGCAGGAAAAGCCGACTCAGATCGTCTACAAGGCCAATGAGCTGATCGACATCTCCGATGGTGCCGTGACCATGAAACTGGTCGGCCGGGCTCACCCTAGCCGGGCTATCGCATTCCTCAATGAAATCTACCCGCCGGGCGCCGACACCGGTGACGAGATGCTCACCCACGAAGGCGAAGAAACCGGGATTCTGGTGGAAGGTCGCCTTGAGTTGGTGGTCGGGCTTGAAACTTTTGTGCTCGAAGCTGGCGATAGCTACTACTTTGAAAGTACCAAGCCGCATCGTTTCCGTAATCCGTTCGATGCGCCGGCGCGACTAATCAGCGCAGCTACACCCGCGAATTTTTAAGGAAAGAGGCGCCCTGCCAGCACGGCCGAGGCACCCGAGTCGTTTTACCGTTGCGCAACAAGACCCCTTCGACTTTGGGGTTGTTTCAGTGTCGCGGGCTTACCGCTATACTTGCGCCCGCCTGCGAACCGTGGCCGTAGGCGTGACTAGCCACCATTGAGGGTGAACGCGTGAACCTAATTATGAAAATGCTGGCCGTACCAGCAACCGTATTGGCCCTCTGGGCTGTCAGCGCTCAAGCTGCGACGAATGACGAAATTGCCAAACGCCTTGAGCCAGTCGGCCAGGTGTGTGTTCAAGGTAAAGAGTGCAAGGGCATGGAAGTCGCCGCTGCTGCCGGTGGCGGTGGTGGTGCCAAGGCGCCTAAAGATGTGATTGCCAAGCATTGCAACGCTTGCCACGGCACCGGCCTGTTGGGTGCGCCGAAAATCGGCGACAAGGCAGCCTGGAAAGAACGTGCCGATCACCAGGGCGGCCTCGACGGCATCCTGGCCAAAGCCATTACCGGTATCAACTCGATGCCGCCTAAAGGCACCTGCGCCGACTGCTCGGACGATGAGTTGAAGGGCGCCATCAAAGAGATGTCCGGTCTGTAATCAGCCCGCCTCTTTCGCGAAAAAGCCGCTTTCGAGCGGCTTTTTTGTGCCTGCGATTCGATACGCGCCGCCAATCCTGTAGGAGCGAGCTTGCTCGCGAAGGACTCACAGACGCAGCGGATTGTCAGACTCGCCGCGTCATCGTTGACGACCATCGTCGGAACGCCGCCCGGAGCAAGCTTGCTCCTACAGTTTTTTAGGCTGTTCATTGCAGCAAAGACCCGGCAAGCTCGGTCCAACCCCAAACCATGGAATGCGAGGGAGGATCGGATGGTTCAGCTGTGTTCTATCGAACAGGCGGTCGACGACGTGCTGGCTCGGTTGCCCATGCACATCCACATGGGCCTGCCTTTGGGGCTGGGCAAACCCAACCATTTCGTCAACGCGCTGTATCAGCGTATCGCGCAGATGCCCGAGCGGCGGCTGACGATCTACACCGCACTGTGTCTTGGCCGCCCGGCCTTGGGCGATGGCTTGCAGAAGCGCTTCCTGGAGCCCTTCATCGAGGATGTCTTCGGCGATTATCCAGAGCTGGATTTCCTCGCCGACCTGCACCGCGACAACTTGCCGGGCAATATCCACATCCAACAATTCTTCATGCAGCCCGGTAGCTTGCTTAATAGCGCGACGGCGCAGCAGGACTATGTCAGCAGCAATTACAGCCACGCGGCCCGGGACATCAATGCCGCCGGGTTGAATCTGGTGGCACAACTGGTTGCCAGTCACGCCGATCATCCTGATCGCTTGAGTTTGAGCTGCAACCCGGACATCACCCTCGACTTGCTGCCCATGATCGCCAAGCGCCGTGCTGCGGGGGAGACAATCCTGATGGTTGGCCAGGTGCACGAGGCTTTGCCTTACATGCCCGGCGATGCGGAAGTCGGCATCGATACCTTCGACCTGCTGATTGACGAGAAGGACCGCACCACGCTGTTTTCCACGCCGAATATGCCAGTGGGTTTCCAGGACCATTTCATCGGCTTGCATGCCAGTACGCTGGTGCGCGATGGCGGCACCTTGCAGATCGGCATTGGTTCCATGGGGGATGCGTTGACGGCGGCGTTGTTGGCGCGCCAAGCCGATAATGACGGCTACAAGGAGTTATTGGCGGATATGAATCTCAGCCACTGGGCGCAGTTGATCGAGCGCGAAGGCGGCACAGGACCGTTCGCCAAAGGCCTGTACGGTTGCAGCGAAATGTTCGTCAACGGCTTGCTGGTGCTGACCGAAGCAGGGATTGTGCGGCGCAAGGTTTACCCGGACGTGTCTACCCAGGAAAAAGCCAACGCTGGCACCCTCGACGAAGTCGCGCAAACCGACGGCATCTGCGTGCATGGCGGTTTCTTTCTTGGGCCACGCAGTTTTTACCAGCGCCTGCGCGAGCTGCCACAAAGCAAGCGCCTCGAATTCAACATGACCCGCATCAGCTACATCAACGAACTGTACGGCCAGGAAGAGCTCAAGCGCTTGCAGCGCCTCGATGCCCGGTTCATCAACACGGCGTTCACCGTGACGTTGCTGGGTGCCGCGGTGGCGGATCAGCTTGAAGATGGGCGCGTACTCAGCGGTGTAGGCGGGCAGTACAACTTCGTGGTGCAAGGGCACGCGCTGCAAGGTGCGCGTTCGGTATTGCTGCTGCGCAGCTGGCGCGAGTCGGCAGGCAATGTCAGCTCGAATATTGTCTGGGAATACGGCCACTGCACGATCCCTCGGCATCTGCGAGACATTGTGGTGACCGAGTACGGTATCGCCGATTTGCGCGGTAAAACCGATGCGGCAGTGATTGAGGCGCTGCTGAACGTCAGCGATTCACGCTTTCAGGCGGGATTAATTGAGCAGGCGCAGAAGGTCGGTAAATTGCCCGGGGATTTCCATCTTGATCCACGCTTTGCCGATAACACACCCGAACGTTTGCAGGGCATTGAGGCACGGCATTCGCAGCTGTTTGCGGAATATCCGTTGGGATGTGATTTCAGCGAGGTTGAGCGGGATGTGTTGCGGGCGCTGAATTGGTTGAAGAGCAAGTTCAAGCTCAGCGAGGTGCTGGAGTTGGGGAGGGCTGCGCTGGATGCGCCTGAGCCTGCGTCGTTCCCGGAGCATCTGGAGCGCATGCGGCTGATCAGTCCTCAAGGGCTGAAGGAAGATCTGTATCAGCGCTTGCTGCTCACCGGCCTGAAAGCCACCGCATAATAACTACCCACCCAAAAACCAACTGTGGGAGCTAGCCTGCTAGCGATTTCGGTCTGTCAGTCATGAAGATTGTGACTGACACGACGCCATCGCTAGCAGGCTAGCTCCCACAGGGGGAATTGCGGTGTTGCGGCTTACTCGATGAAGGTTACAACGCCATCTTTCAGCGACTTCACCCGCGCCAGCGATTCAACGCGATAACCCTGCGCATCCAGCTCGGCACGACCGCCCTGGAACGACTTCTCGATCACGATACCCAGGCCCGCCACGGTCGCGCCGGCCTGTTTGATGATCGAGATCAGTGCCTGGGACGCCTTACCATTGGCCAAAAAGTCATCGATGATCAGCACGCGGTCGCTGCTGGTCAGGTGGCGCGGGGAGATGGCCACGGTGCTTTCGGTCTGCTTGGTGAACGAGTAAACGGTCGCCGACAGCAGGTTTTCGGTCAGGGTCAGGGACTGGTGCTTGCGGGCGAAGATCACCGGCACGCCCAGGTTCAGACCGGTCATGATCGCCGGGGCGATGCCCGAGGCTTCGATTGTGACGATCTTGGTGATGCCCGAATCCTTGAAGAGCGCGGCGAATTCGTCACCGATCAGCTTCATCAGGGCCGGGTCGATCTGATGGTTCAGAAAGGCGTCGACTTTCAGGACCTGGTCGGAAAGCACGATGCCTTGTTCGCGGATTTTCTGGTGCAGCGCTTCCATGAAGCTTTCCTCTACCGGCGCGAAATACGCCTAGCTTGTCAAAAGTTGTTCGTTTAAAAAGTGGTCAATTCTAGCGCTTTAACATCGCGCGTATATCTGCCAATGCGTTATTGCCACGCACGGCTTTGACTTCGGTCGGGGTGTCGTCGTTGCCTTCCCAGGCCAGGTCGTCCGGTGGCAGCTCATCGAGGAAGCGGCTTGGTGCGCAATCGATGATTTCGCCATATTGCTTGCGCTTGGCAGCGAAGGTGAAGGCCAGGGTCTGACGCGCGCGGGTAATCCCCACGTAGGCCAGGCGGCGTTCTTCCTCGATGGTGTCGGCTTCGATACTGGAGCGGTGCGGAAGGATTTCCTCCTCCATGCCCATGATGAACACGTAGGGGAATTCCAGGCCCTTGGAAGCGTGCAAGGTCATCATCTGCACACCTTCGGCGCCGTCTTCCTCTTCCTGCTGGCGTTCCAGCATGTCGCGCAACACGAGCTTGCCGATGGCGTCCTCGACGGTCATCTCGCCTTCTTCGTCTTTCTCCAGGGTGTTTTTCAGCGCTTCGATCAGGAACCACACGTTACCCATGCGGTAATCGGCGGCTTTGTCGCTGGAACTGTTGGTGCGCAGCCAGTTCTCGTAGTCGATGTCCATGACCATGCTGCGCAGGGCCGAGATCGGATCTTCGCCGGCGCACTGCTCGCGGACCTTGTCCATGAAGCGCTTGAAGCGCGACAGGCGATCGGTGAAGCGGCTGTCCAGGTGTTCACCCAGGCCGATTTCGTCGGTGGCGGCGTACATCGAGATCTTGCGCTCGGTCGCATAGTTGCCGAGCTTCTCCAGCGTGGTCGAGCCGATTTCCCGGCGCGGCACGTTGATCACCCGCAGGAAGGCGTTGTCGTCGTCCGGGTTCACGATCAGGCGGAAGTAGGCCATCAGGTCCTTCACTTCCTGACGTCCGAAGAAACTGTTACCGCCCGACAGGCGATACGGTACCTGGTGATGCTGCAATTTCAGCTCGATCAGCTTGGCCTGATAGTTACCGCGATAGAGGATCGCGAAATCGCTGTACGGGCGATCGGTGCGCAGGTGCAGGCTGAGGATTTCCATGGCCACGCGCTCGGCTTCGGCGTCCTCGTTGCGGCAGCGGATCACGCGGATCTCGTCGCCGTGGCCCATTTCACTCCACAACTGCTTTTCGAATTCGTGAGGGTTGTTGGAAATCAGCACGTTGGCGCAGCGCAGGATGCGGCTGGTTGAGCGGTAGTTCTGCTCCAGCATCACCACTTTCAAGGACGGATAATCTTCCTTGAGCAGCATCAGGTTTTCCGGCCGCGCGCCGCGCCAGGCGTAGATCGACTGGTCGTCGTCGCCCACAACGGTGAACTGGTTGCGCTTGCCGATGAGCATTTTCACCAGCAGGTACTGGCTGGCGTTGGTGTCCTGGTATTCGTCCACCAGCAGGTAGCGAACCTTGTTCTGCCACTTTTCCAGGATGTCGGCGTGATCTTCGAACAGCTTCACCGGCAGCAGGATCAGGTCGTCGAAGTCCACTGCGTTGAACGCCTTGAGCGTGCGCTGGTAGTGGGTGTAGACGATTGCCGCGGTCTGTTCCTTGGGGTTGCGCGCGTTTTCCAGGGCCTGGGCTGGCAGGATCAGGTCGTTTTTCCAGGCGCCGATCATGTTCTTGATCTCGTCGACGCCGTCGTCGCCCGAGTATTCCTTCTGCATGATGTCGGTCATCAGGGCCTTGACGTCAGTCTCGTCGAAGATCGAGAAGCCCGGTTTGTAGCCCAGCCGCACATGTTCCTTGCGGATGATGTTCAGCCCTAGGTTGTGAAAGGTACACACCGTCAGGCCGCGGCCTTCGCCAGAGCGCAGCAGGGTGCCGACTCGTTCCTTCATCTCGCGCGCGGCCTTGTTGGTAAAGGTCATGGCGACGATGTACTGGGCGCGGATACCGCAGTTCTGGATCAGGTGGGCAATCTTGCGCGTGATCACGCTGGTCTTGCCGGAGCCTGCACCGGCGAGCACCAAAAGAGGGCCGCCGACGTAGCTCACGGCTTCTTGCTGCCGGGGATTGAGTCGGGACATAGCTAAATTCAAGGGTCAGTACAAAATGGGCCGGCATTTTAACAGGCTCAGAAAATTGTGCTGCTCTCTCCGACTTGTGACGTAAAAACGTGATATCCAATTGCCGGTTTTGATACTTTCACGCAGGATGCGTAACGAATTTGCGGTAAATGTTCGTAATTACGGATACAAATGCCTCGTTTGATAACGGATGTCATTGTTATTGGTTGTCAGCGCGGCATAATGCCGATCGCCTACATCTTTGCAGAGTCTAGGGAGCTAGCTTGTCTACGCCTGTCGAACCCTTGCGTTTGCTGTTACTGGCCGAAGAGCCAGCGTGGACAGCGTTGTTGCGCGAGTGTCTGGCTCCAATGGGGAGCGCGGCAGTACTGATCAGCGCTCCGAATTGGGAGTCGGTCAGCACTCTGTTCGATGACAATCGCAGCGCAGTGCTATTGACGAGCCCGGAACTTCAGCCGGCGCCGGGGCGTTGCTGTCTGCCGACGGTGTTGCTGCTTGAGCATGAGCCACTGACGCCGCCCCTTGGTGTCAGCGACTGGCTGGTTCGCGACCATCTCGACCCTGGCATGCTGCGTCGTTCCTTGCGCCATGTGCGTGAACGCGGCGTGTTGGAAAACACTCTGCAACGCCTGGCCGAGCAAGACCCGTTGACCGGCATCGCCAATCGCCAGGGTTTCCAGACCCTGCTGACGGCGCGACTGGCGGAAAACGACGGGCGCGGCCTGGCATTGGGTCATCTCGACCTCGACAACTTCCGTTATGCCAACGATGCCCTCGGCCATCAGGCTGGCGACCGGTTGATTCTGCAAGTGGTCGCGCGGCTCAAAAGCCAGCTTGAGGCCGGCGATCAGCTGGCGCGACTGGGCAGCGACGAGTTCGCCCTGTTGATCGACACCCGCCGCGCGCCTCAACGCGCCGAATGGATGGCCGAACGCATCACTGAAGCACTGGCCGAACCCTATTGGATCGATGGCGAAAGCCTGTTGATCGGCTCCAGCCTGGGCATTGCCCACGCCCGCGCCCAGGCTGGCGCGGATCCTCTGATGTGGCATGCCCACATCGCCATGCAGCAGGCCAAGAGCACACAGGGCTGCACTTTCCACATCTTCAACGAGCGCATCAATCGCAATGCCCGCAGCATCGCAGACCTCGAAACCGAGCTGCGCCGGGCGTTGCGCCGCGATGAGCTGGAGCTTCATTACCAGCCACGCTTGAACCTTGAAGACGGGCAGATCGTCGGCCTCGAAGCGCTGGTGCGCTGGCGTCACGCCGAGCGTGGCTTGCTGCCGCCGAGTGAATTCGTGCCGCTGGCCGAGCAAAGCGGCTTGATCGTGCCGCTGGGTTACTGGGTGATTTCCCGGGCCTTGCGTGACATGCAGGCGCTACTGGAGCTTGGATTGCCACCGCTGCACATGGCGATCAACCTGTCGTTCCGCCAGTTTCAGGACAGCCAGCTGCTCTCGACCCTGAGTCGACTGATCGCCGAGCGCGGTATCGAAGCCCAATGGCTGGAATTCGAGTTGACCGAAACCGCGGTCATGCGTCGCAGCGACCTGGTCAAGCAGACCATGGATGCTCTCGGACGTTTGGGTGTGCGCTTCTCCCTCGACGATTTCGGTACTGGCTTCTCGTCGTTCGTGCACCTCAACAGCCTTCCCATCACCTTGCTGAAGATCGACAAGAGCTTTGTTGGCGGCATGGAGCTGCGCGAAGAGAACCGCAAATTGGTCCACGCGATGATCAACCTGGCCCACAACCTCAACCTCGAAGTCGTCGCCGAAGGCGTGGAAACGCCGGAGCAGATGGACCTGTTGCGCGGGTTCGACTGCGATCAGGTGCAGGGGTATTTGATCAGCAAACCGTTGCCGTTGGCGCAATTGCTGGATTATCTGATGTTGGGTTCCGCCGAGCAGAATCTCGTCGAGGCCATCTAAAAGATCGCAGCCTGCGGCAGCTCCTACATGGAAACGCATATCCCTGTAGGAGCTGCCGCAGGCTGCGATCTTTTGATCTTAATCCGCCTGAATTACCCGGAAACTGTCTTGTGACGCCGGCTCGCGCTTGATCATCCGCTTCATCTTCCCCTCAAACGCCAGCGTCAGACTGATCGCCGAGCAGGCTAACCCCAGCGCCAGTCCCCACCACACGCCCGTCGGCCCCCAATGAAGGTGGAACGCCATCCACCACGCCGCCGGTGCGCCAATCAGCCAATAGCAAGCCAGGCCCACCAGGAATGTGGTCTTGGCATCCTTGAGTCCACGGATGCAACCCATGGCAATAGTCTGCGTGCCGTCGAACAGCTCGAACCACGCCGCTACCGCCAGCAGGCTCACGGCCAGGTTGATGACTTCGCGAAACGCCGGGTCGTTGTGATCGAGAAACAGACCGATCAGCTGGTTCGGCAGCAGCCAGAACACCATCGCGAAACACAGCATCGCCACCGCACCGAAGCCAATGCCGACCCGCCCGGCCAGTCGCGCATCCAGCAGTTGCCCTGCGCCGTAATGCTGGCCGATGCGCATGGTGATCGCGTAGGAAATACCCGCCGGGACCATGAACGCCACCGAAACGATTTGCAGGGCGATCTGGTGTGCCGCCAGTTGCGTACTGCCCATGGTGCCCATGCACAGTGCCGCGAACGCAAACAGCCCGACTTCTACCGCATAGGTGCCACCAATCGGCAGACCCAGGCGCCAGAGCTCCTTCAGGTACTGACGGTTGAGCTTCAGCAAGCCCTGTCGCAGAGGGTAGGCGTCGTAAGCCGGATGCCGACGTATGTGCCAGGCCAGCGCCAGCGCCATGAGGTTGGCGACAATCGCAGTGACCAGGCCGATACCCATCAGGCCCAGCTTCGGCAAGCCGAACATCCCGGTAATCAACGCGTAGTTGAGCAGGAAGTTGGCCACCGTGCCGCCCAGGCTGATGACCATCACCGGCGTCGCCCGGCCGATCGCGCTGGTGAAGCCACGCAAGGCCATGAACGTCAGGTAGCCGGGCAGGGCGAAGGGCAAAAACACCAGGAACTGCCCGGCGGCCTGAACGTTGGTTTCAGTCTGCCCGAACAGCAGCAGCACCGGTTTGAGGTTCCACAACAGCAACCCGCCACCCAGTGCCATTAAGCACGCCAGCCACACCCCAGCCTGGGTCAGCCGGGCCGCGCCGAAGATATCACCCGCGCCCTGACGAATCGCCACCAGCGTGCCGACCGCGGCAATCACGCCGATGCAGAAAATCGACACGAACGAATAGCTGGCCGCACCCAGCGAACCACCTGCCAGTGCCTCGGGGCTCAGGCGCGCCATCATCAGCGTGTCGGTGAGGACCATCAACATGTGCGCCAACTGCGAGGCAATCAACGGCCCCGACAGCCGCAGAATGGCCCAGAGTTCAGTACGTGCTGGATGCTGCATGGTCATCACGCTCGAAGGTCAAAGTGAAGAGGAAAGCGTCGATTTTCGGCGCTTGGCGAGGATTGCACAAAGGGATAAAAAGGATGGGTGGCATGATTAAAACTCATGCTGGGGAGTTTCTGTTAAGTTGACCGCATCCCGCAGTAGGAGCTTTCCCAATGTCACGTCGTCTTCCTCCCTTGTATGCCCTGCGCGCATTCGAAGCGGCGGCGCGACACAGCTCGTTTACCCGCGCAGCTGAAGAGCTGTCGATCACCCAAAGTGCGGTCAGCCGGCATATTCGTACACTCGAAGAGCATTTTGCCTGCCGCTTGTTTCACCGCAGTGGCCGAAATTTGCAACTGACTGAATCCGCCCGTTTGCTGCTGCCGGGTATTCGCGAAGGTTTCACTGCCCTGGAACGCGCCTGCAACACCTTGCGCGCTGAAGACGATATTTTGCGCATGAAAGCCCCATCGACCTTGACCATGCGCTGGTTGCTGGCGCGCTTGAGTCGCTTCCGCCATTTGCAGCCGGGCAACGAGGTGCAATTGACCAGCGCCTGGATGGACGTCGATTCGGTGGATTTCAACGATGAACCGTTCGACTGTGCGGTGTTGTTGAGCAACGGCCATTTTCCACCGGACTGGGAGGCGAGTTATCTGTTCCCCGAGGAGTTGATTCCGGTCGGCGCGCCTAATCTGCCGAGGGACCAGCCCTGGGATGCTGCGCGCCTTGCCAACACCGAGCTGCTGCACCCGACCCCGGACCGGCGCGACTGGCGTAACTGGCTGGAACGCATGGGCCTGGCTGAGCAGGTGTCGCTCAAGGGTGGGCAGGTGTTCGATACGCTTGAACTGGGCATGATTGCCGCCGCACGCGGCTACGGCGTGTCCATGGGCGATCTGCTGATGGTGGCGGAGGACGTGGCGCAAGGGCGGTTGAGCCTGCCCTGGCCGACGGCAGTCGCCAGTGGCGAGAAGTATTATCTGGTCTGGCCGAAAACCCGCCCCGGCGGTGAGCGCATGCGCCGGCTCAGCGACTTCCTGCAGGGTGAAGTCGAGGCCATGGAATTGCCGGATGTCGAGCATCTGAGCTGAAACGATGAAGTCGCATCGATAGAGGCCTTTAGCTATATCCGGGTGAACTGCTCAAGTATTCCCTTGCGCCGCCGAATAGTTGCTCGTGGGACCTTCGTGCAGGTTCGACGCTACCCCCATTATTAGAAATTTCGCTGAGTGTGCGTCGAGATCAGGATGATCCGGTCGCTCGGCCAGGAGCAGTCATGTCTCAACCTCGTGCCCGCATCGCTTCACAGCTGGGTGTCGCGCTCGCCGTGATTCTGGCGATCGTCATCACTGGCAGTACCTTGTTTGCCCTGCGTTCGCTGGACACGGCCAACCTCGCCACTCGCGAGGAACACCTGGCCAGTGAAGCCCGGTTGCTGGCCGATCAGCTGAGCACGTTTCACGGTACGTTGCGCGAAAGTACCCAACGCCTCGCAGGGTTGTTTGAGAAGCGCTTCACTGGCGGGCTGAGCGTTCATCCGGATGAGCCGGTGACTGTCGCGGGTACGCAGACACCTGGCTTGCACCTGGGCGGTGAAGTGCTGAACAACAATTTCAAGGAAGTGGATGAGTTCAAGCAGATGACCGCGGGTGTGGCCACGGTCTTTGTGCGCAGCGGCGATGACTTCATCCGGGTCAGTACCAATGTCAGCAAACAAGATGGCAGCCGTGCCATCGGCACTGTTCTGGATCACGCGAACCCGGCCTACGCCCGTTTGATGTCGGGGCAGAGCTTCGTGGGTCGATCCTTGCTGTTTGAGCGTTTCTACATGTCGCAGTACACCCCTGTGCGCGACAGCAGCGGCAAAGTCATTGCGGTGCTGTACGTAGGTTTTGATTACACCGACGCGCAGAACGCCCAGTTCGAAAACCTCAAGCGCTTCCGCATTGGCCAGACTGGCTCCCTGGCGCTGCTGGACGAGCAGAACAAATGGCTGGTGCCGATTGCCGGTGTTGAAGCACTGGACCAGGCTGTCGTGCCTATCAACGGTCTGGCGAAGACTCCGGGCAAAGGCCGGTTCTGGAGTGACAAGTCCGAAGATTTCTACAGCATTGTGGTGCCGTTCGAGGGCGGGCCATGGTCGGTAGTGGCGAGCATGCCGAAAACCGAAATCAGCGCTGTTACCTGGAGCGTTGGCTTCCAGTTGGCCATTGGCAGTTTGCTGGCGATGCTGCTGGCCGTCGGTGCGGCGGTCTGGCTGTTACGCAGCAAATTGGCGCCGTTGGGGGATCTGGTGCGTCAGGCCGAAGCCTTGGGCGCCGGTGATCTGAGCGTGCGTCTGAGCGTGTCGAGCAATGACGAGATCGGCCAGCTGGCCCGGGCTTTCAATCAGATGAGCCAGGCGCTGTCGACCATGGTCGAGCACATCCGGAATGCCTCGCTGGAGGTCAACAGCCGCGCTCAGGCATTGTCCGGTTTGTCCGGTGGTGCCTACGAAGGGATGGAGCAGCAGTCGGGCGAAATCACCAGCATGGCCGGTGCCGTGGAAGAATTCAGCGCCACCTCCCTGAACATCGCCGACAACATGGGCAATACCCAGCGTCTGGCCCAGGAAAACGCGCAGCAAACCCAGATCGGTCGTACGTCCATGGACGAAGCGTCCTCGTCGCTGGAACAAATTGCCGGTGCGTTGAACAGCACTGCGACAGTGATCAACACATTGGGTCAGCGGTCTCAGGAAATCGGCGGCATCGTCGGCGTGATCACTTCGATTGCCGAGCAGACCAACCTGCTGGCGCTCAACGCTGCGATTGAAGCCGCTCGCGCCGGTGAGCAGGGGCGTGGTTTTGCGGTAGTCGCAGACGAAGTGCGCAACCTCGCTTCGCGTACTCGTCAGGCAACCGACGAAATCTCCGGCATGATCCAGAGCATTCAACAGGAAACCGGCAACGCCATCAGCACCATGGAGCAAGGCAATGTGCTGATGCAGGAAGGTCTTTCGCGCAACGCCAACGTCGCCACGGCGCTCGCACGAATCGATGAACAAAGCCGCTCGGCCGGTCAGCAATTCGCGGCGATCACCACCGCAACCCAGGAACAAAGCAGCACCGCGACCTTGCTCAGCAGCAACCTGCAAAGCATTGCGCTGGCGAACAGCGAGCAGCGTGAGGTGGTGTCCAACCTGGCCGTCACTGCCAAAGAGCTGGAGAAGCTGGCGGCGGATTTGCGGTCTGAGGTTGATCGGTTTCGGTGAGGTGCGATTGAGATAGCTATCGCGAGCAGGCTCGCTCCCACAGGGTTTTGTGTCGATCACAAATACAGTGTGGGAGCGAGCTTGCTCGCGATGGCTATATCAGAGGCGCCTCAACGGAACCGGTCAACCTCATGCCGCAAATCCGCCGCCAGCTTCTCCAGCTCTTTG
>NZ_JBOIBY010000133.1:0-4857 GCF_050739655.1 Pseudomonas sp.
TTTGTGGTTGTCAGGGTTCGGACTTAGAGCTTAGTTCAGGTTCGCTACAATCGCAGGGCAACTAAAATACTGTCACACGACTGCAATAATTCCGTTATCTAATGCGGCGCAAGACAGTTAAATGACAAGAGGATTAAGGCATGGTTGGCAGGAGCATTCTGATCGTCGACGACGAAGCGCCTATTCGCGAAATGATCGCCGTTGCATTGGAAATGGCCGGCTATGACTGCCTGGAGGCCGAGAACTCCCAGCAGGCCCACGCCATTATCGTGGACCGCAAACCGGACCTGATCCTGCACGACTGGATGCTGCCCGGCACGTCCGGCATCGAGTTGGCCCGCCGCCTCAAGCGCGATGAGCTGACCGGGGATATCCCGATCATCATGCTTACCGCCAAGGGCGAAGAGGACAACAAGATCCAGGGCCTTGAAGTCGGTGCCGATGACTACATCACCAAACCGTTTTCCCCCCGCGAGCTGGTGGCACGCCTTAAGGCCGTACTGCGCCGTGCTGGCCCGACCGATGGCGAAGCGCCGATTGAAGTCGGTGGCCTGTTGCTCGACCCGATTGGCCACCGCGTGACCATCGATGGCAAACCCGCCGAAATGGGGCCGACCGAATACCGTCTCCTGCAATTTTTCATGACCCACCAGGAGCGCGCCTACACCCGTGGCCAGTTGCTGGATCAGGTCTGGGGCGGCAACGTCTATGTCGAGGAACGCACCGTTGACGTGCACATTCGTCGCCTGCGCAAAGCTCTCGGCGATGCCTACGAAAATCTGGTACAAACCGTGCGCGGCACCGGTTACCGCTTTTCTACAAAGGCCTGATCCGGACAGTACCGCCCGACAAGCTGACAAGGACGCGCGATCAAGTGAACCAAAACTGGCATGGCACCCTGATTCGCCACATGCTGCTGCTGGTCACCGCCTGCCTGGTGATCGGCCTGATCACCGGCTACTACGGCTGGAGCCTCGCCGCAGGCCTGGGTATTTACCTGGCCTGGACCCTCAAGCAACTGCTGCGCCTGCACGAATGGCTGCGCCTGCACAAACCCGATGAAGCACCGCCCGATGGTTATGGCCTGTGGGGCGAGGTATTCGACAGCATCTATCACCTGCAACGCCGCGATCAGCGCGTTCGCGGGCGCTTGCAAGCCGTCATTGACCGGGTTCAGGAGTCCACCGCGGCGCTGAAAGACGCAGTGGTCATGCTCGACTCCGACGGCAACCTGGAATGGTGGAACCGTGCCGCCGAAACCCTGCTGGGCCTCAAGACGCCGCAGGACAGTGGCCAACCGGTGACCAACCTGGTGCGTCATCCGCGCTTCAAGGAATACTTCGAACAAGACAGCTACGCCGAACCGTTGGAAATCCCCTCGCCGACAAACGACCGGATGCGCATTCAGCTGTACATCACCCGATACGGCAACAATGAGCACCTGATGCTGGTGCGCGACGTGACACGCATCCATCAGCTGGAGCAGATGCGCAAAGACTTCATCGCTAACGTCTCCCACGAACTGCGCACGCCGCTGACAGTGATCTGCGGCTATCTGGAGACGTTGCTCGACAACGTCGAGGATGTGAATCCACGCTGGACCCGTGCCCTGCAGCAAATGCAGCAGCAAGGCGGACGCATGCAGACATTGCTCAACGACCTGCTGTTGCTGGCCAAACTGGAGGCCACCGATTACCCGTCGGACAACCAGCCCGTGGCCATCGATGGTTTGCTGCAATCGATCAAAAGTGACGCTCAACAGCTCTCCGGCCAGAAGAACCAGAAGATCAGCCTGGAAGCCGACCCGACGATTCTGCTCAAGGGTAGCGAAGCGGAATTGCGCAGCGCGTTTTCCAATCTGGTGTTCAACGCGGTGAAATACACCCAGGCCGAAGGCAATATCCGCATTCGCTGGTGGGGTGATGAGCAAGGCGCGCACCTGAGCGTGCAGGACTCCGGGATCGGCATCGACAGCAAACACTTGCCGCGCCTGACCGAACGCTTCTATCGCGTCGATTCCAGCCGAAACTCCAACACCGGCGGCACCGGCCTGGGCCTGGCGATCGTCAAGCACGTGCTGCTGCGCCACCGCGCGCGGATGGAAATCAGCAGCGTACCGGGTCATGGCAGTACCTTTACCTGCCATTTCGCTCCTGCACAGGTCAGCCAATCCAGGGTTATCAGCGCCGCTGATTGATACCGGCCAGCACTCACCACTAGGCAATCGCCCGGTCAGCCGCTACATTGGCTGACTTGCGCCTGCATTTCAGGCGCACATTTTTCTTTCCTTTCGAATACACGGAACCCGCAAAACTCCATCATGGACCCTTCCCCTGGCTTGACCCTCGCAACAATATTCGCCGACTTCGGCATGATTCTTTTTGCTCTGATCCTGGTACTGCTCAACGGCTTTTTCGTTGCGGCGGAATTTGCCATGGTCAAATTGCGCTCGACCCGGGTCGAGGCGATTGCTGAGCAAAACGGCTGGCGCGGCCACATCCTGCGCACTGTGCACAGTCAGCTGGATGCTTACCTGTCGGCCTGCCAGTTGGGCATTACCCTCGCCTCCCTGGGCCTTGGCTGGGTCGGCGAGCCGGCGTTTGCGCACATTCTCGAGCCCCTGCTTGAAACCGTCGGCGTGCAGTCGGCCGAAGTGGTCAAGGCCGTCTCGTTCTTCACCGCGTTTTTCATCATTTCGTACCTGCACATCGTGGTCGGCGAGCTCGCCCCGAAATCTTGGGCCATCCGCAAACCCGAGCTGCTGTCGCTGTGGACGGCAGTGCCGCTGTACCTGTTCTATTGGGCCATGTACCCGGCGATTTACCTGCTCAATGCCAGCGCCAACACCATCCTGCGCATTGCTGGCCAGGGTGAACCCGGCCCGCATCACGAGCACCATTACAGCCGCGAAGAACTGAAGCTGATCCTGCACTCCAGCCGTGGCCAGGACCCGAGCGACCAGGGCATGCGCGTGCTCGCCTCGGCAGTCGAGATGGGCGAGCTGGAAGTGGTCGACTGGGCCAACTCCCGAGAAGACCTGGTGACCCTGGAGTTCAATGCTCCGCTCAAGGAAATCCTGGCGATGTTCCGTCGCCATAAGTTCAGCCGCTATCCGGTATATGACAGCGAGCGCCAGGAGTTCGTCGGCCTGCTGCATATCAAGGATCTGCTGCTGGAACTGGCGGCGCTAGACCACATCCCCGAGTCGTTCAACCTCTCCGAGCTGACCCGCCCGCTGGAGCGCGTCTCAAGGCACATGCCCCTGTCGCAGTTGCTGGAACAGTTCCGCAAGGGCGGCTCGCACTTCGCCGTGGTCGAAGAGGCTGATGGCAACATCATCGGCTACCTGACCATGGAAGACGTGCTGGAAGTGCTGGTGGGCGATATCCAGGACGAACACCGCAAGGCCGAGCGCGGGATCCTCGCGTACCAGCCGGGCAAGTTGCTGGTACGAGGCGATACGCCGTTGTTCAAGGTTGAGCGTCTGCTGGGCATCGATCTGGACCACGTGGAAGCCGAAACCCTCGCCGGGCTGGTCTACGAGAGCCTCAAGCGAGTTCCGGAAGAGGAAGAAGTGTTGGAAGTCGAGGGTCTGCGGATCATCATCAAGAAGATGAAAGGTCCGAAGATCATTTTGGCGAAGGTGTTGATGCTGGATTGATGCAATGCATTGATTCGCGTTGACCTTAAAAGATCGCAGCCTTCGGCAGCTCCTACAGGGGTTATGTGTACACCTGTAGGAGCTGCCGAAGGCTGCGATCTTTTGCTTTCATGGCCTCAACGCAAAGTTGGGCAACGCCCCCACCGGCTGTTTGAAGCTATACGGTATCGACACCAGCCCCATCCCGGTATTTCGCTGCACCACGAAGTGCAGATGCGGCCCACTGCTGTTGCCAGTATTGCCCGACAGCGCCAGCGCGCTGCCCACCGCCACCCGCTGCCCCTCACGAACACGAACCGAGCCCTTCTTCAGGTGCAGGTACACGCCCATGGTCCCATCGTCATGCAACACCCGCACGAAGTTGCCCGACGGATTGGTGCCACGCCCGGTCTGGCTGTTTTCGGTTTTCACCACCACCCCGCCACGGGCGGCGATGATCGGCGTGCCTTCCGGCATGGCGATGTCCATGGCGTATCGGTTCTTCGGCCCATAATGGCTGTATTGCCCGTTGGCGCCCTGACTGACCCGGAAGGGACCACCACGCCAGGGCAACGGATATCGATAGGCCATGGCGGTGCCTGAGGGGTCACCTAGCGAATATTTAAGCTTGGGGATGTACACGAGCGGCCTTGAGGCTTGAGTCGCCGTGAGCTGTGCCAGGCGAACGCTGGTGCGTAGCGGTATCACTCGCCGGATGGGCTGGCGCGGTGCGCCACTGACGTTTTTCACTCCGGCGAAACTCAATTCGATCTCTACCGGTGCATACAGGTCATTGCGCACATAAACGCTGTCCACGCCGTCCTTCTTCATGATGACGTAGAACACCTGACGCTCAAGGTGTTCGACCATCCGATCACGAAAAACGAATACCTTGGAGCCTTTCGTGGGGCGATCACTGTAAGCGACCACACCATTGGCATCGGTGGATTTGTAGATCGTCATGGCCACGGCCGAGGTGGAGGCCACGAACAGACCACAGAGGAACAACAGGCGCGGGAACATGGGCGGGATTCTGTCGAGTAAGGCCTTGGATTGAGCCTAGCAGTCGCAATTGACCTGCGTGATCGACAGATGTTTCAAAACGAGCGATTCAGGGAGGAGCGGTGAGGCCTCTTCGCGGGCAAGCCTTAATGCCAGTCAGTTAAGCGATGAAGGTCAACTGTAGGAGCGAGCTTGCTCGCGAAAAACGTTAACGA
>NZ_JBOIBY010000134.1:0-15165 GCF_050739655.1 Pseudomonas sp.
CCAGGAAACCTGTGGGAGCGGGCTTGCCCGCGATGGGGCCGGTTCAGACAGCAAAGATCTCACCCCTGCTGAAACATCTCCTTCGCCCGCTGCTCGATCTGCTCCTGAGTCAGATCCTCTTTACGCGTGGCCAGGAACCACAAATGCCCATAGGGATCCTTCAACGTCCCCGAACGGTCGCCATAAAACTGGTCCTTGACCTCCGACACCACCGTGCCACCTGCCTCAATAGCCTGTTTGTATGACTTATCCACATCCGTCACATACAAGTGCAGGCCCACGGATGGCGACTGTTCCGGATTGCGCAACGGCCCTTGATCGCAAGGCGTGCCGAGCATGATCGGACAGTCACCGATGCGCAGTTCGGCGTGTCCGATGCCGCCGTCGGGCATGGCCAGGCGCATGACTTCGATGGCGCCAAAGGCTTTTTTATAGAACTCGATGGCTTCAGCGGCTTTTTGAATGCCCAGGTAGGGGGTGATGCTGTGATAACCCTCTGGGATTGGTTTGACGCTCATGATGGTTCTCCTTTTTCTTGTGGGATAACGATCGGTGTAGGAGCTGCCGAAGGCTG
The DNA here is from genome assembly GCF_050739655.1 of Pseudomonas sp. Lineage (GTDB taxonomy): Bacteria > Pseudomonadota > Gammaproteobacteria > Pseudomonadales > Pseudomonadaceae > Aquipseudomonas. The sequence continues at coordinate 575 of NZ_JBOIBY010000134.1, forward strand.
CGATCTTTTGATTTTGATCCTCTGCATGCGTCGAGTTCACATAAAGATCGCAGCCAGCGGCAGCTTCATATAGGGAATCTGCGGTGTCCGGCCATCAACAGTGAAGCAACAGATTGTCTGGGCGTCGCCATGGTCAAATCTTGCAAAAACCGCCGACCCCCCCGTAAACACTGCCCCACGCACTCAGGCACAGAAGCTGCAATGGCCCTTGATAAACACTGTTATCGAGAGTCCCTATGTCTGCCTTGCCCCCATCTGCCGTTTATCCGATCAACCCGCCAGCCGCCCACCGGATCGCTGATGCAGCTGAAGCGCTGAAAGTGGCCGAGCGCGTCGCTGCGATCCTGTCGGAGCAGGATGCTGAGCGCGACCGCACGCGCCAGGTGCCCGCCGAGATCGTCGATCTGTTTTCCAACAGTGGCCTGTGGGGCATCACCGTGCCCAAGGAGTTCGGTGGCGCGCAGGTGTCCTCTGCGGTGCTGGCGCAAGTCATCGCGATCATCTCGGCGGCCGATCCATCGTTAGGGCAAATCCCGCAAAACCACTATTGCCTGCTCGAAGACATTCGTCTGCAAGGCACGCCGGAGCAGCAGGCGCATTTCTTTGCGCTGGCCCTGCAAGGCCATCGCTTTGCCAATGCCCTGTCGGAAACCGGCGGCAAGAATGTGCAGGACATTCAGACAACCCTTCGTCGTTATGGCGACGGCTACGTGATCAACGGGCGCAAGGGCTACTGCACCGGTTCGCTGTATGCCCACTGGCTGGCGGTACTGGCGCTGGACGATGAGCAGAAGGGCCAGTTGGCGTTTGTCGAACGCGGCACACCCGGGCTGGTGATCGTCGACGACTGGGACAGCATCGGGCAGCGCACCACGTCCAGCGGCACGGTCTTGGCCGAGGATCTGCGCGTTCCCGCGTTCAATCTGTTCCCGACATATCGTTCCTATGAAAGCCCGACCCTGGCGGGCCCGTTTGCCCAGTTGACCACCGCCGCCATCGACGCCGGTATTGCCCGCGCGGCCCTGCGCGACACCATTGCGTTCGTGCAGCAGTTCGCCCGGCCATGGATCGACGCAGGCGTGGAAAAAGCCAGCGAAGACCCACTGACCATCATTCAGGTGGGTGGCCTGGCGATTCGTCTGGAAGCCGCCGAGGCATTGCTGGAAAGGGCCGGTCGTGCGCTGGATACGGCGCGTCCGGCGCCCGATGAAGACAACGTTGCCGCTGCGTCCCTGGCCGTGGCCAAGGCCAAGGTGCTGACCACCGAAATCGCCATCGAAGCCAGCAACAAACTGTTCGAACTGGGCGGCACCCGCTCGACCCTGAAGAAGCACAACTTCGACCGTCACTGGCGCAACGCTCGGGTGCACACGCTGCATGACCCGGTGCGCTGGAAATACCACGTGGTTGGCAACTGGCTACTCAATGGCGTCAAACCGCCACGCCACGATTGGTCGTGATCATGGGCGACTGGCTAAAAAATATTTATTGGGCGGACATCGCCCAGGCCTGTCTCGACACACTGAGCATGCTCGGCGCTGCACTGGGTTTTACCGTGCTGCTGGGGCTGCCGCTGGGCGTGCTGCTGTTTCTTACCGGCAAGCGTCAGTTGCATGAGGCGGTCGGGGTTTACCGCGTGTTGTCGGTAATCGTGAACATGCTGCGTTCACTGCCGTTCATCATTTTGCTGATTGTGCTGATTCCCCTGACCACGCTGCTGGTGGGTACATCGCTGGGCGTGCCGGGCACCATTCCACCGCTGGTGGTGGGTTGCACGCCGTTCTTCGCGCGGTTGGTGGAAACCGCGTTGCGCGAAGTCGATCGCGGCGTGGTAGAAGCCACCCAGGCCATGGGTGCAAACACCTGGCAAATCATCCGCTACACCTTGTTACCTGAAGCTCGGGGAGGGTTGCTGGCAGCGGTGACAGTGACTGCGATCGTGCTGGTCGATTACACGGCAATGGCCGGCGTGATCGGTGGCGGCGGTCTGGGTGACCTGGCGATCCGCTACGGCTACCAACGGTTTCAGACCGACGTGATGGTCGTGACGGTGGTGCTGTTGTTGATCTTGGTCCAGGCCCTGCAAATGAGCGGCGACCGACTGGTGGCGCGTTACAGCCACCGCTGACGATTCGAATCAAAAACCAATAATCCGGCCCAACGTCCGCCCCACGACGGCCACTTAATCTGCCTTGGAGCAACCCATGAAAAAGACCCTGGCCGTTCTGGCTGCGCTGATTTCCCTGAGCGTTCATGCCAATGAAAAACTCACCGTGGGCGCAACCCCAGTACCACACGCGGAAATCCTCGAGTTCGTCAAACCTGCGCTTGCCAAGGAAGGCGTCGACCTGGACATCAAGGTGTTCACCGACTTCATCCAGCCCAACCAGCAATTGGCCTTGAAAAATCTCGACGCCAACTATTACCAGTACCGGCCATTTCTCGATGACTACAACAAAACCCGCCATACCGATCTGGTACCAGTGGTCGGCGTGCACATCGAACCGTTCGGGGCTTACTCCACGAAGATCAAAAACATCTCGGAACTGAAGGACGGCGCTACGGTGTCGATCCCCAACGACCCGGTGAACACCGGTCGCGCGCTGGTGCTGCTGCACGAAGCGGGATTGATCAAGCTCAAGGATCCGAGCAATACCCTGGCGACCCAGCGCGATATCGCCGAAAACCCCAAGCACCTGAAAATTCGAGAGTTGGAAGGTGCGCTGCTGGCACGTTCGGTCAGTCAGGTTGACCTGGCGTTCGTGTTTGCCAACTACGCGCTGGAGGCCGGGATCGACACCAACAGTGCGTTGATCGTCGAGAAGGGCAAGAGTCTGTACATCGAGTTCCTGGTGGCGCGACCGGACAACATCAATGACCCAGGCCTGCAGAAACTGGCCAAGGCGCTGAACTCCGATGATGTGCGGCAGTTCATCCTGACCCGCTACAAAGGGCAGATTGCGCCGGGGTTCTGATGGTTGGTTGACTTGAGGACGCCATCGCGGGCAAGCCACGCTCCCACAGGATTTGTGTTGATTGCACAAACGGGGGGGCTCCCCAAAACCTGTGGGAGCTGGCTTGCCAGCGATGGGTCCAACGCTATATCTGATCAGTCCTCAAATCGAAAGCTGCATCAAACGCTCGCCCTGTACGTTCTCCGTTGGCCGGCGCTTGTTCACCGCCAGTTCTCCGATCTTGATCAGGCGTGTGCGCGTCACGTTGCGGCTCAGCCCCAACAGGGCGGCGGTGTGCACCTGGTTGTAGTGGCTGAAGCGATAGGCTGCCCGTAGCAAGGCATCTTCGACTTTCTCGTGCAACGCACCAGCCTGCTGCTCGAAGAGCGTCTGAAAAGCCCGATCCAGCAATGCCTCGACGGAGTCGTCGGCCTGGGTGTGAGGGTCGTCCTGACGATCGATGCGCAGGTTCGACAGTCGCAGGTCATCCCGCTCGATCACGCCATTGCGGCAAATCAACAAGGTGTGGTGAATGACGTTTTCCAGTTCGCGGATGTTGCCCGGCCAACTGTAGCTGCGCAGTTTCAGTTCGGCCTCTTTGCTCAGGGTTATGCTGCCGTAACCGAGGCGCTGGCTGTAGACGTCGATGAAGTGACGGGTTAAAGGCAGGATGTCGCCTGGACGATCTCGCAGCGGGCTCAGCTCCAGGCTGACCACGTCGAGTCGGTAATACAGGTCTTCGCGAAAATGCCCGGCGTTGATGGCTTTCTCCAGTTGCACATTGGTCGCCGCGAGCACCCGTACATCGATAGGAATGCTCTTGCGCGAACCCAGGCGCACCACTTCGCGCTCCTGCAATACCCGAAGCAACTTGACCTGGATCGCCATCGGCAAATCGCCGATCTCGTCGAGGAACAACGTGCCTCCGTCAGCTTCTTCGAACCAACCGGCCTTGGCGCTCAATGCGCCGGTGAACGCGCCTTTTTCGTGGCCAAACAATTCGGCCTCGACCAGGGATTCGGAAAACGCGCCACAGTTCACCGCCACGAACGGCCGGTTGCGCCGGGCGCTGAGGTTGTGGACATGCCGTGCCACCAACTCTTTGCCGGTGCCGGTTTCGCCAATGATCAACACACTGGCTTCACTGGGCGCGACCTGTTGTAGATGCGCGAGCAAGGCCTGGGATTTCGGGTCTTCGAATACCTGGGCCGTGGCGCGGATCGAGGTGGCCAGAGCGGGCGAGGGCGGTAAGGTCAGCAGTTGCATGAGGCACGCTCCATGTAGGGCAGGATGTTCTTCAGCCAAGGAATATTGTTGAGTGACTGTTGCCTGGCCAACAGCGCTTCAGGCAAACGTTATAAGGATTTGTTTTTATTCCGTAAAAGACATTAAATTAATATTTATATAACTTATTGAGATATGAGGGCGGTGCCTTATCGGCATTTGAAAAACTCGATAGCGACTATCGAGAGCGATGATTTCTGCTCATCCAATGGCGCGAGTAGCCTGTGTTCATTGCCCCGAACCCAGATGCCAGGACGCCAAACATGAAACCTCTAATCGCCACTCTCTTGCTGCTTGCGGTCTCCGTTCTCGCCGGATGTGCCAGCCATGTATCCCCGGAATTGCGGCCCTACACCGCTGAAGAAACCCGAGAGCTGGCGCTGGAGGCTTTGAACCGTCGCAGTTTGTCCTTCGACGAATACCACGCGAAAAAGGCCGAATTGCTCGGCGAGCCGCAGAAGGCTTTTGGTTTCGACAAGCGGGGGGAGATGAACGCGGAGCTAGCTGTACAGCTGCACGGTCGTCCAAGTTGATCAAAACTGTACCGGTCGAACTTTCACCTAACTGTCCATGGGTTTGCATCGAGTCCTGCGATAGGGTCAATACCTGACTGACCGCGATGGACTGCCACCCATGACACTCTCACTCGATCTGCTGCTGGGCTTCGCCCTGTATGCCCTCGTTACCTCGATCACACCCGGTCCGAACAACACCATGTTGCTGGCATCCGGGGTGAACTTCGGCTTTAACCGCACGATCCCCCATATGCTTGGCATTACCTGCGGCTTGTTTGTGATGGTGGTGGCGGTAGGTTTTGGATTGGGCGCGGTGTTCCAGACTTCTCCTTTGCTTTACACCGTCCTGCGTTACGTTGGCGCTGCGTATTTACTGTATCTGGCGTGGAAAGTTGCTCATTCCGGACCGGTCTCGGACAGTGAGAAGAGTGAGGGAAAACCGACCAGCTACCTGGGCGCCGCTGCGTTCCAGTGGGTCAATCCCAAGGCGTGGATCATGGCTATTGGTGCAATCAGCACCTACACGCCGATGCAGGGCTACTTCACCAACGTGATCGTGATTGCAGCGGTTTTCGCCCTGATCAACCTGCCGAGCGTCAGCGTCTGGGCCGCGTGCGGTACGTTGCTGCGCAATGTTCTGAAGGACCGCCGCTGGCTGCGCCTGTTCAACTGGGGCATGGCTGCGCTGCTGGTGGCGTCGCTGTATCCGATTGTGCTCGAAAGCTTTAGCTGACGCATTGCTTCAACCGGTTGCCCGATGCCTGTTAAGCTCACTTTTCAGGAGCGTACCTACGCACTTTTAATGAAGTTGTACTTCTTTAACGGCATCCGATCAGGTATTGGTAACGTTCTGAAAACCGGACGCAGCTCATAAGGCTGCGTTTCGCCGTTTGCAGTCACGAGCTTCCTGATCCCGGAACACGCTCTGCGAGTCTTTTATGAATAAACGTCCGCTGTATTTCGACTACGCCGCCACCACGCCGGTGGATGAGCGCGTCATCAAGGTCATGGTCGAGTGTCTGGGCTTCAACGGTAACTTCGGTAACCCGGCTTCCAGCTCCCACAGCTTTGGCCAGCAGGCCCGGCAAACGGTCGAGCAGGCGCGGCGCCAGGTCGCGGACCTGGTCGGCGCCAAGCCAGAGCAAATCGTCTGGACCTCCGGTGCCACTGAATCCAACAACCTCGCACTCAAGGGCGTCACCCAGGCTCGCGGCGTTGCTGGCGGCCACGTCATCACCAGCCAGATCGAACACAAGGCAATCCTCGATACCGCCCGCCAATTGCAGGACGCAGGCGTCACGGTGACGTATCTGTTGCCGGACGCCGACGGCCTGATCACCGCGCAAGCCGTCAGTGAAGCCATGCGCGAGGACACCTTCCTGGTGTCGCTGATGCTGGTCAACAACGAGCTGGGCACACTCAACGACATCCCGGCGATTGGTCAGGTGGTGCGTGAGCGCAATGCGTTGTTCCATGTCGATGCGGCGCAGGGCGCGGGAAAAGTGGCGATCGACCTGGCACAGTGGCCGGTGGACCTGATGTCGTTCTCGGCACACAAGCTCTACGGTCCCAAAGGCATCGGCGCGTTGTATGTCGGCCCGCGTGCGCAGCAGCGTTTGCAGGCACAAATCCACGGTGGTGGTCATGAAGGTGGCCTGCGTTCCGGCACCCTGGCGACGCATCAAATTGCTGCCATGGGCGCAGCTTTCGCTTTGGCGGCCGCTTCGTTCGATGAAGAAAAAGCATTGATCGTGCGCCTGCGCGAGCGCCTGCTCGATCAATTGCTGAGCATGCCGGGCGTGCGGCTCAATGGCAGCCCGACCCGACGCATTCCTCATACCCTGAGCCTGACCTTCAGCGAGGGCGAATTCAATTCAGCGGCATTGCTCCCATCGATCGCGTTTTCCGCAACCTCGGCCTGTAATTCCGCGAGCAACGCGCCGTCCCATGTGCTGCTGGCCCTGGGGCACGACGCCCGCTCGGCGAGTCGCACCATTCGCTTGAGCCTGGGGCGTTTCACCACCGAACAGGATATCGATCAAGCGATTCAACTGATTAAAACCGCCTGCGCCAGTGCTCCGGCATTCTGGCAATAGGGCGATCAAGCGCCGACGTTGATCGGCACTGAACAATAATGATGAGTGGTTAGCAGGAGTCACGATGAATACGCAGTTTTCGATTACAGGAACGGTGCCCCAGCGTCTGGCGCAGACCCGCGAGCTGATGAGCCGGGAAGGTATTCATGCCTTGCTGGTGCCGTCGGCCGACCCGCACCTGTCCGAGTACTTGCCCGGTTACTGGCAGGGGCGTCAATGGTTGTCAGGTTTCCATGGTTCGGTCGGTACGCTGATCGTCACCGCCGATTTCGCCGGTGTGTGGGCGGACAGCCGTTATTGGGAGCAAGCGACCAAGGAACTCAAGGGCAGCGGCATCGAACTGGTCAAGCTGCAACCGGGTCAGCCGGGGCCGCTGGACTGGCTGGCCGAACAGACGCCTGAAGGCGGTGTCGTCGCGGTCGATGGTGCGGTAATGGCTGTGGCCTCGGCGCGTACGCTGGGCGGCAAACTCCAGGAGCGCGGCGCACGCCTGCGCACCGACATCGATCTGTTGAGCGAAGTCTGGAGCGATCGCCCGACACTGCCTAATGAACCGATCTATCAACACCTGGCACCGCAGGCCACCGTCAGCCGTGGCGAGAAACTCGCAAAGCTGCGTGAAACCTTGCAGGCGCGCGGTGCCGATTGGCATTTCATCGCCACCCTCGACGATATCGCCTGGCTGTTCAACCTGCGTGGCGGCGACGTGTCGTTCAACCCGGTTTTCGTGTCCTTTGCCTTGATCAATCAGCAGCAGGCGACGTTGTTTGTGGCACTGAGCAAGGTCGATGCCCAGTTGCGTGCAGTCCTTGAACAGGATGGCGTAACCCTGCGCGATTACAGCGAAGTGGCCGATGCCCTGCGCGCGGTGCCCAATGATGCGAGCCTGCTGGTCGATCCGGCGCGAGTGACGGCAGGTTTGCTGGATAACCTGGGCAGCGGCGTAAAACTGGTCGAAGGCCTGAACCCGACGACCCTGGCCAAGTCGCAAAAAAGCCTGGCCGACGCCGAACATATTCGCCAGGCCATGGAACAGGACGGCGCGGCACTGTGCGAGTTCTTCACCTGGCTGGACTCGGCGTTGGGCCGCGAACGCATCACCGAACTGACCATCGACGAAAAACTCACCGCTGCACGTGAACGCCGTCCGGATTATGTGTCGCTGAGCTTCAATACCATTGCCGCCTTCAACGCCAATGGGGCCATGCCGCATTACCATGCCACCGAAGAAGAGCACGCGGTGATCGAAGGTGACGGCCTGTTGCTGATCGATTCCGGTGGTCAGTACCTGGGCGGCACCACTGACATCACGCGGATGGTGGCGGTGGGCACGCCGACTGCCGAGCAGAAACAGGATTGCACCCGTGTACTCAAGGGCGTGATTGCCTTGTCCCGGGCACGGTTTCCTAAAGGGATCCTGTCTCCGTTACTGGACGCCATCGCGCGGGCGCCGATCTGGGCCGAAAACGTCGATTACGGCCACGGTACAGGTCACGGTGTTGGCTACTTCCTCAATGTGCACGAAGGCCCGCAAGTCATTGCCTATCAGGCCGCCCCTGCGCCGCAAACCGCAATGCTGCCGGGCATGATCACCTCCATCGAGCCGGGCACTTATCGTCCGGGGCGTTGGGGTGTGCGGATCGAGAACCTGGCGATGAACCGCGAAGCAGGCAGCAGCGAATTCGGTGAGTTCCTGAAATTCGAAACCCTGACCTTGTGCCCGATCGATACCCGTTGCCTGGAAACCTCGTTGCTGAGCGAAGAGGAAAAGCAATGGTTCAACGCCTACCACGCTGAGGTGCGCGAGCGTTTGAGCCCGCTGCTCGAAGGCGCGGCCCTTGAGTGGTTGAACACCCGCACCGCGGCTATCTGATTGCTTGTAGCTCAGGTGCTGAGTCCAGCGCCTGAGCCATGTAATCGACAAAGGCTTTGACCCTGGCGGATTGACGGCGATTCGCCGGGGACACGGCGTGTATCGGCAGCGACTGTGCGATGTAGTCCTGCAAAATCGCCGTCACTCTCCCGGCTTTCAGATCCTCACTGAACAGCCACACCGGCGACAACGCAATCCCCATTCCCCCCAGCACCAGCTCGCGGATCGCCTCAGAGTTGTTGCTTTGCGCATTGCCCTTGATCCGCACTTCGTGGCGGCGGGTACCACTCTGGTAAATCCACAGGTTCTGACTGCTCAGCAGATTGAACAGCAGACAGTTGTGCTTGCCCAGCTCTTCCGGCGTTTGTGGCTGGCCGTGTTGGGCCAGGTAATCCGGCGCTGCGACGGTCACCCGATGTGTGGTGCCGATGTGACGGGCGATCAGGCCGCTGTCATTCAACGCGCCGATTCTGAACGTGACATCCAGACCTTCGCTGACCAGGTCCTGATTCTGGTCGCTCAGTTGCAGGTCGATCTGAATTCCCGGATGACGCTTGAGAAATTCCGGCAGGCGAGGCGCAATCTGCAAGCGCCCGAAACTGACCGAAGAACCGATTTTCAGTGGTCCGGCAATAGTCTCGCGGCCGGACTGGAAGCTGTGCTCGGCGGCATCCACGGCAGCGAGGATGTGTCGACATTGGTCGTAGTAGCGCTGGCCTTCATCGGTCAGGGACAGCTTTCGGGTACTGCGGGCAATCAGCTTTCCACCCAGCTCGCCTTCCAGCGCCTGTAGCACTTTGCTGACGGTTGGCTGAGTGGTCTGCAGCTCTCGGGCAACGGCGGAAAAGCTGCCGCGTTCGACCACTCTGACGAAAATTGCCATTGCGTTCAATTTGTCCACGAGACTTCTCATTGATGCCGTCAGGGAATATTTACTATAGCGATATGGCGTCTTATCGGCATGAGTTGGCTGATGGAAGATAAGTCCTGCAACCACCTCTGACGGGACTACGCGAAATGACTGATTCACTGCAAATGCGTGCGCTGATTGTCGACTCGGCCAATGCACCGCTGCGTTTGGCTTCCATTGCGCGGCCGACGCCGAGCGCGGGGCAGGTGCTGGTGCGGATCGCGGCCAGCGGGGTGAATCCTTTGGACGGGAAAATCCGTTCCGGGCAGGCCGCCCACACCCGTCAACCACTGCCAGCGGTGCTGGGGATGGATCTGGCGGGAACTGTAGAGGCCTTGGGGGAGGGTGTGAGTGGCTGGAAGCCGGGTGATGAAGTCTATGCCATGGCGACCGGAATCGGTGGTGCCCAGGGTTCGTTGGCCGAGTACGCCGTGGTTGATGCTCGATTGCTGGCAGCCAAGCCGGTCAACCTGACGATGCGCGAGGCTGCGGGGTTGCCTTTGGTACTGATCACGGCATGGGAAGGGTTGGTCGACCGGGCTCGGGTACATGCGGGACAGAAAGTGCTGATACAGGGCGGGGCGGGCGGCGTCGGTCATGTCGCAGTACAAATCGCCCGAGCATTCGGTGCCGAGGTGTATGCCACCGGTTCAGCCCGGCATCGGGAGATCATTGAAGGATTGGGCGCGACCTTTATCGATTACCGCCAATGGACGGTCGAGGACTATGTTGCGCAGTACACGGCCGGGGAAGGCTTCGATGTCGTCTATGACACCGTGGGCGGTGAAACGCTGGACGCTTCATTCAAGGCTGCGCGTGTGTATCACGGCCATGTGGTGAGCTGTCTCGGTTGGGGACAGCACAGTCTCGCGCCGCTTTCGTTTCGCGGGGCGACCTATTCCGGTGTGTTTACCTTGTTGCCATTGCTGACGGGGCAGGGGCGTGAGCATCACGGGGCGATTCTACGCGAGGCCGCGCACTTAATTGAGGCCGGCGAGCTCAAGCCGATTCTCGATCCTCGTCAATTCAACCTGCACACTGCCGAGGCCGCCCATACGCTGCTTCTGGCGGGAGCGGCGCAGGGGCGGTTGGTCGTCGAAATTTAACTCAGGGCTTCAAGGACGAAGTCCAAGCGGTCCTGACCGAAGAACATCTGATTATCGACAAACATGCTCGGCGCACCAAATACGCCGCGCTGCACGGCCTTCTCGGTATTGTCCTTGAGCGTGGCTTTGATTTCCTCATCGGCGGTCAGAGCCAGCACCTCGTTGGGATCAAAACCGTTCCGGGCAAGTACTTGCGCCACTGTTGCCGGCTCATCGAGGCTGCGGCCTTCAACCCACAGGGCCTTGAACAGGCAGTCGATGAATGCGACGAAACGTTCGGGATGGCGCAACTGCATACCAGTCACGGCGCGCATGAGCATCAGGGTATTGATAGGAAAATGCGGGTTGAACTTCAGCGGTACACCGTAGCGTCTGGCATATCGGTCGAGGTCCTGAAACATGTATTGGCCTTTGGCCGGGATGGTGGCCGGAGAGGCATTGCCGGTGGCCTTGAACACGCCACCGAGCAGGATTGGAATGTAGATCAGTTGGCTGTCGGTCTGCTCACAGATCTTTGGTAGCTGGGTGTAGGCCAGGTAGGTGGCGGGGCTGCCTAGATCGAAATAGAACTCTACGGTTTTGCTCATGGTCGATGCGCTCTGTTTGTTGTTATAGGGGAGGGCTTACCAACGTTCACTCCAGGGGCGCAGGTCCAGCTCGAAGGTCCAGGCGTCGCGGGGCTGGCTGTGCAGATACCAATAGTTCTCGGCAATGTGTTCCGGGTTGAGAATGCCGTCCTGGTCCTTTGTTGCGTATTTCTCGGGAAAGCTTTCGCGAATGAAGTCGGTATCGATAGCACCATCGACGACCACGTGGGCTACATGAATATTCATCGGCCCCAATTCTCGGGCCATGCTTTGCGCCAGTGCTCGAATGCCGTGTTTGGCGCCCGCGAATGCGGCGAATCCTGCGGCGCCTCGCATGCCCGCGGTAGCACCAGTGAACAGGATCGTTCCCCTTTGGCGCTTGGCCATGCGCTTGGCCACTTCACGGGCGTTGAGGAAACCCGAGAAACAGGCCATTTCCCAAATCTTGAAATACTTGCGGGCGGTTTCTTCGAGAATGCTGCAGGGCACATTGGCGCCGATGTTGAAGACGAATGCTTCGATGGGCCCGATCTCGCTTTCAATCTGCTCGACCAGTGCCACCACATCCTCTTCCTTGCGCGCATCGCAGGCAAAACCGTGGGCTTCTCCACCGTCGGCCAGGATTGCGTCGACCAGCGGCTGGAGTTTGTCCGCGCTGCGACGGGTGACGCAGGCTACGAATCCTTCCTGGGCAAAACGTTTGGCAATGGCGCCGCCAGTAGCATCTCCAGCCCCTACAACCAGTACGACCTTCTTGTTATTCATGGGTAGATCCATTTGGTAAACGATCGTTAACTAAACGAACGTTATGCTACGATTTGGCGGGCGTCAATACGATCAACTTTGAGGGAAGGGCAATGCGTTACTCGGCCAATCACAAGCTCGAAACCCGGGAGAAGCTCCTGGACAGCAGTTCGACATCTGCCAAGAAGTCAGGTTTTTCCACAGTGGGTGTCGACGGATTGATGAAGGCAATCGGCTTGAGTGGAGGGGCTTTCTATAGTCACTTTTCTTCGAAGGACGAATTGTTCGCTGCCGTTGTCGAGCGTGAGTTGCGCCAGAGTCTGGAGCGACTGGGTGTTGATCAGGATCGTGACAAGCTCCAGCGCTGCTTGAAGCACTACTTGAGCATGTCCCATGTCGAACACCCTGAAACCGGCTGTGCGCTACCGGCGCTGGGCGCCGAGATTGCCCGTTCTGATCCGATGGTTCGACAGCAGGCGGAGCACTGGATCTGTGAGTTACAAGAGAGCTGGGCGCAGGTGTTGGAGAGCGACAGCTTGGCTTGGGCGATTCTGTCGCAATGCATCGGGGCGTTGGTGGTGGCGAGGATGCTCGCCACAGCGGAGCTTCAGCAGAAGGTGCTGAAGTCCAGTTACGATGAGATCAGTCGTCAGATTGCAGGCTCGTAAGCCCGAAACCAGGTCTCAATCTACTTGCAGATGACGATCATGCTGCGGCTGGTATAACCGGCAGGGTTGAGGCCAAAAGGATAATCCCCTGGCTCCTCCACGGCATCCCCTGACTTGGCGATGACCTTGTATCCCTTCGGCGCGCACGAGTTGGTGGCGCTGGCATAACACTGGTCCCATGAGGACGACAGCCCTGAGCAGTTGATGTGCAGCCCTTTTCTGCCGTATTTGACTTGGGTTTTCGTTGTCGCCGCGCAGCCTGCAATCGCAAGTACGGCGATCAGTATCAAAATTCGTTTCATTGCTGTCCTTGTTGCTTTCCCGGGTCTGGCGCCCGGTCTCGCAGTATTCGCTGTTGCATGAAGCGTTCTGATGTCCCTGTCTTGAAAAGTCCATGGCTGACGTTAAGTGGCGGGCCTAAACATGGCCTAAATGAGCGGCAAATACCAGAGCTGCGTCAACTCTCGCATCAATCCACAGCAACGGCGGGTTTGGTGGCGCTACCCATTGTCATCGTGGCACCAACGGAAGCCAGAATGATGCACAGGATAGCCATCCACTGTGACAGGGAAAGGTATTCATGGAGGAACAGTAAACCTGACAGCGCACCAAACGCGGGCTCAATGCTCATCAATGTACCGAAGGTCCTGGCCGGCATGCGTGTGAGGGCGACCATCTCCAGGGTATAGGGGAGGGCAGTCGACAGGATGGCGACACCGATGGCTATCGGAATCAGTGATGGCGTCAGCAGCGCGGCGCCAGCATGAACAATACCGATGGGGGCTACGAACAGGGCGGCAATCATTACGCCAAGCGCCGCAGTCTGTACCCCATTGTCAGCACCGGCCTTTTGACCGAAGAGAATGTAGAGCGCCCAGCACACCCCGGCGCCCAGAGCGTAGCCAGCGCCTAACAGATCTAGACCGGCGGACGTTGCTCCGGTCGGTATCAGCAATAACAAGCCAACGGCAGCGAGAGCGATCCATAGAAAGTCGATTGCCCGGCGTGATGCGTAAATGGCGACAGCCAATGGCCCGGTGAACTCCAGTGCCACCGCAATACCCAAAGGCACCGTGCGCAAGGACATATAGAAGAGGAAGTTCATGCCGCCCAGTGCCATGCCATAGACGATGACAGTGCGCAGGGACTTTGAAGTGAGCTTGGCTCGCCATGGGCGCAGGAGTAGCAGCATGATTACGCTGGCGAAGACCAGGCGCAGAGTTGTGGTTCCCTGAGCGCCAATAATGGGGAACATACTTTTGGCCAGAGAGGCTCCGGACTGGATCGATGCCATGGCTATTAATAGCAGGCCGACCGAGAACAAGGTCGAGGCAAGGCTGCGAGACTGATCATTCATTGAGAGGCATCGTCCAAAGTAGGGTGGAGCTTGGGTTTTGTTCCTGTTTGGGCAATATACTGCGCAATCGTCAGTGGCGCGTCTATATATAAGCAGTGTTTTTACTGATCTTGATAGAAAAACCAAATCAGTGCTTGACGGCAGATTTCAGATCTCTATAATTCGCCCCACTTCCGGCGCAGTCGAAACGGAAAACTCCTTGGTAAACAACGAGTTACGCAGTTTTCGGCAGTCGGTTGCTTCAGCTCATCGAAGCCAAAAGGAAGTTGAAAAAGAGGTGTTGACAGCAGCGAGTAACGCTGTAGAATTCGCCTCCCGCTGACGAGAGATCGAAAGCGCAAGTGGTTGAGGTTACAAAGGAAACTTTGAAAGCTTCTGAAAATAATCACTTGACAGCAAATGAGGCTGCTGTAGAATGCGCGCCTCGGTTGAGACGAAAGATCTTAACCAACCGCTCTTTAACAACTGAATCAAGCAATTCGTGTGGGTGCTTGTGG
>NZ_JBOIBY010000135.1:0-13985 GCF_050739655.1 Pseudomonas sp.
GGCAAGCCTCGCTCCTACGGGTTGACCGTGCCCTGTAGGAGCGAGGCTTGCCCGCGAAGACGTCATTAGCCCCAACACAGAACCCGGATCAGTTGGCCTCGTTGAGAATCAAACTCCGATAATGCCCCGGATTGGACCCCGACCACTTGCGAAACGCCTTATAGAACGAACTTACATCGGCAAAGCCCAGCCGCGTGGCAATGTCGGCAAAGCTGATGCTGGGCTCCGCCAGCCAGACAATGGCCAACTCCTTGCGCACGCTGTCCTTGATCCCTTGATACGTCTGCCCTTCCTCGGCCAGCCGACGGCGAAGGGTCGAAGCCGACATGCACAGGCGTTGCGCCAGTGCTTCGGTTTCCGGCCAATGCGCGGCAGGCAGTTGTCGCAAGTCGTGCTTGATTCGGCTGGCCAGGCTCTGTGGATCGCGATATTTCACCAGAATATTGGCCGGTGCCTGTGCCAGGAACCGCCTGAGCTCTTCCGCGGTGCGCTTGATGGGCAGCTCCAGGCAATCGGCGGAGAAAATCATCCTCGTGCGCGGTCGGTCGAAACGCAGGTTCTCGGAAAACATCACCTGATAGTCGTCACAGAAATCGGGCTGCGGGCAACGCAACTCAATGGCCAGAATCGGAATCCGCCGCCCAGCCAGCCAACAAGCTACGCCGTGCACGATCATCCAATAGGTGAAATAGGTGAAGGCGCGGCGCGGTGCGTAGTCGTCCTCCATTAGCACGATTTCCGCCAGGCTTTGCTGCTGGACCAGTTCGGCGGGCATGCATTCGAGGATCAAGGAAAGGAAACCCAGACCGTTGCTCAGGCCGGCCGCCACGTTCGGCTGGTTCATGGCTGCGCGACACAAGAACTCAAAACTGCCGGACTTGAGTTTGCGCGGGTCCATCCCGAAAAACTCATCGTCCCCACGTCGGGCCAGCAAGCGCCACAGTCGCGCATACGCCATGGCCGGGACGCGTGCGTCGTTGCTGTTCAACAGCAACGGGTCAATGCCGACCTTGTTCAACACCTCTTCGGTGGCGATACCTGGGGCGCAACTTTGCAACAGCGCTTCGCGGACCAGTTGAATGGAGATGGTGTCTTTTTCCGACATTGAGCGAGGCAAACCCTGTTCTTGTTTGAGTGGCGGCATATTAGCGCACGCAGATCCCTGTGGGAGCGAGCCTGCTCGCGATTGCGGTAGATGAATCAACATTGATGTCGGATGTGATTCCGTCATCGCGAGCAGGCTCGCTCCCACAGGGTATCGAGGTGATCTTCAGGGTTGTTCAGCTTAGGTTCAGGTAATTGTCAATCACTCCCATATGGGAATGAGTGTCATTATGTTACAACTTAGCACCCTATCTAAATCCGAGACGCTGCTGAATGCTCGTTCCTTTTCTGATCATGCTGCGAGAAGGCATCGAGGCCGCGTTGATCGTCGGCATCATTGCCAGCTACCTCAAACAGACCGGTCGCGGCCAGTGGATGCCTGCCGTGTGGATCGGTGTGTTTCTCGCCGCTGCCCTCGCCCTGCTGGTGGGCGGCGGCCTGGAACTGGTCAGCGCCGAATTCCCTCAGAAACAACAGGAACTGTTCGAAGGTGTCGTCGGCCTGGTGGCCGTGGGCATCTTGAGTTCCATGGTGTTCTGGATGCGCAAGGTGGCGCGTTCGATCAAGCATTCCCTGCATGCATCCCTCGATCAGGCGCTGACCGGCTCCCGGCATCAGGTGACTGCGTTGATCGCCATGGTCTTTTTCGCCGTGGCTCGCGAAGGCCTGGAGACCGTGTTCTTCCTGCTGGCCGTGTTCCAGCAGAGCGAGGGGCCGGGCGCACCCATTGGCGCCCTGCTCGGCCTGATCCTGGCAATCCTCGTTGGCGTCCTGATCTACACCGGAAGCATGCGTCTGAACCTTGGTGCGTTCTTCCGTTGGACAGGCCTGTTCATCCTCGTTGTTGCCGCCGGGATTCTCGCCAATTCCGTTCAGGCACTGCATGAAGCCGGCGTGTGGAATCACCTGCAAACCGTGCTCTTCGACATTAGCGCAACGTTGCCGATGGATGGCCCGTTGGGCGCGGTGCTAGCAGGCATGTTCGGTTATCAGGACGCGCCAACCGTCAGCACCCTCGGTGCCTATCTGATCTACCTGCTGGTGGCATTGGTGATGTTTTTCATCCCTGCCCCCACCCCCTGTAGGAGCGAGCTTGCTCGCGATGGTCGTCAACGATAACGCTTGAAACCTGGTACCCCGCGGTGTCTGTGCGTTTTTTGCGAGCGAGCTCGCTCCTACGGGGTGAGCAATATTTTCCGTTTTCAATCAGTAAGGGCTCCCATGCCAAATCAACTCCCTCCCCAGGCATCGCCTCCCCGCACCTTGCGCTGGGCAGTGGCCGGTTCGGTGATCGTGATGATCACCGCCGGCGGCCTGTTCTACTACGCCTCACAGATGGCCGCCGCCAAACGCCAGGCCAACCACGACGAAGTGTTGGTGACCATTCACCCCCACAGCTGCGAGCCCGACGCTTTGTCGGTCCCGGCCGGTCGCGCCAGTTTTCGCATCGTCAATCGCTCGGATCGGGCCGTTGAGTGGGAAATCCTCGACGGCGTACTGGTGATCGAAGAACGCGAGAACATCGCACCGGGACTTAGCCAGGTGATCAATGCCAACCTGTCGCCAGGCGACTACACGATCACCTGCGGTCTTTTGAGCAACCCGCGTGGCACCCTGCACGTGACGGCGACCGCCGCGTCGGATGCGGCGGCCAAGGCCCGGCCATCGATGGTGGCATTTGTCGGGCCGCTGTCGGAATTCCGTGTCTATCTGAGCAGTCAGGCTACGGCGTTGATCAAGGCCGTAACGGCCCTTGAGCAAGCCATCGAGACCGGTGACCTGAACCAGGCACAAGCCTTGTATCTGCCGGCCCGCGCGGCTTATCAACGCTTGGCTCCAGCCGCCCAACGCTTCGCCTCGCTGGACAACGCCATCAATGCACGCGCCGATTACTTCGAAAAACGCGAACAGGATCCGGCCTTCATCGGTTTCCACCGCCTTGAATACGCCTTGTTCCAACAACGCAATCTCGACGGCCTGACGCCATTCGCCCAGCGCCTGCTGGCAGACGTCACCACCCTCAAGCAACAGCTGCTGGCCCAGACGTTGCCACCGGAGCAGCTGGTGAGCATCGTTGTGCGCAACCTCAACACCCTGGGCGACGTACGCGCGAACAGCGGCGAGGAAGAGCGCTACAGCCACAGCAACCTCAATAGCTTTGCCGGCAACCTTGACGCCGCACGCAAGGTGGTCGAGTTGCTGCGTCCGATGCTGGTCAAATCCGCCGCCGAGCTGTTGCCGACAATCGACAA
This sequence comes from Pseudomonas sp., assembly GCF_050739655.1. Lineage (GTDB taxonomy): Bacteria > Pseudomonadota > Gammaproteobacteria > Pseudomonadales > Pseudomonadaceae > Aquipseudomonas. Next base: position 3,357 of record NZ_JBOIBY010000135.1, read on the forward strand.
TACCCTCACCTCCTTCGACGCCGAACTCAACGGTTTCAGAGTCAACGACGGTTACGCCAGCTACGACAGCGTCAGCGCCAAACAGCGCAAGCAGATCGCTGACAAGGCCAAGGCGCTGGCCGACGCACTCGATGCAATCGATCCCGCCCTTGGCCTTTCCGGCCTGTAAGCAGAAGAAACTTTTCAGATGAATGATTCAGAGCAATTCAATCTTCAAAGACGCCGGGTGTTGCTGGGCATGGGTGCCGCCGGTGTGGCACTGAGCTGCCCGGCCATGGCCGCGAACCCCGCGCAGGTCACCGAAGCGCCCAACAGTGACAAAACCGAAGACCGCCACGCGTTCCATGGTAAGCATCAAAGCGGCATCGTCACGCCGCGCCCTGCGTCCGGCATGCTGGTGTCCTTTGATGTGCTGGCCAGCAATCGCGAAGAGCTGGAACGGCTGTTTCGCACCCTCAATGAACGCATTGCGTTTTTGATGAAGGGCGGACCCGTCGCTCAAGTCGATCCCAAGTTACCACCGGTGGATTCAGGGATTCTCGGCCCGGTGGTCACTCCGGACAATCTGACCATCACCGTGTCCGTCGGCGCCTCTTTATTCGACGAACGTTTCGGCCTGGCAGACGCCAGGCCCAAGCGTCTGATTCAAATGGTCGGTTTCCCCAATGACGCTCTGGAAACCGACTGCTGCCATGGTGACCTGAGCTTGCAGTTTTGCGCCAACACCACCGACACCAATATTCACGCCCTGCGCGACATCGTAAAAAATCTCCCGGACCTGTTGCTGGTGCGCTGGAAACAGGAAGGCAGCGTACCGCCCCAGGCCCCGTCCAAACCAGGCGTACCGGCGCAGAGTGCGCGTAATTTCCTGGGTTTCCGCGACGGTTCGGCCAACCCCGATTCCAACGATGCCAAAACCATGAACCACATCGTCTGGGTCCAACCCGGCAGCGACGAGCCGGCCTGGGCCATTGGCGGCAGCTATCAAGCGGTGCGCATCATCCGCAACTTCGTCGAGCGCTGGGACCGCACGCCCTTGCAAGAGCAACAAAGCATTCTGGGGCGCATCAAAAGTACCGGTGCGCCCATCGGTGGCGCCAATGAAACACAAGTGCCGGATTACGCAAATGACCCCGAAGGCAAGCTGACCCGGCTTGACGCCCACATTCGCCTTGCCAACCCGCGCACTGCGGCGACCCAGGCCAACTTGATCCTGCGCCGGCCGTTCAACTACTCCAACGGCGTGAACAAGAACGGTCAACTCGACATGGGCTTGCTGTTCATTTGCTACCAGGCCGATCTGGAAAAAGGCTTCATCACCGTACAAACCCGACTCAACGGCGAACCGCTGGAGGAATACCTCAAGCCGGTCGGCGGCGGGTACTTCTTCACCCTCCCCGGTGTGACCGGCGACCAGGATTTCATCGGTCGCTCGCTGCTAAACGCCACACAAACAAAAACCACTGCCTGACCCAAGACGGAGCCGTCCCATGAAAAAATCGCCACTCGCGTTAATGCTGACCCTCGGTTTGCTCAACACCCCGCTTTCGGCTTTTGCGGCAACGGCGCCGCTGGAGTTGGTACAGCCGATTTCGGATTACAAGATCTACGTCACCGAACAACTCGATGAACTGGCCAGCCACACCCGACAGTTCACTGACGCGGTGAAAAAAGGCGACCTGGCCACCGCGAAAAAACTCTACGCACCGACGAGGGTTTACTACGAATCGATCGAGCCGATCGCCGAGCTGTTCAGTGACCTCGATGCCGCCATCGACTCCCGGGTCGATGACCACGAAAAAGGCGTCAAAGCCGAAGACTTCACCGGCTTCCATCGCATCGAATACTCGTTATTTTCAGAAAACAGCACACATGGCCTGGGGGAATTGGCAGACGGTCTGGACAAGGACGTCAAAGACCTGCAGTCCCGTGTCGCGGGCTTGACCTTCCCGCCGGAAAAAGTCGTCGGCGGCGCTGCTGCGTTGCTCGAAGAAGTGGCGGCCACCAAGATTTCCGGTGAAGAAGATCGCTACAGCCACACCGACTTCTATGACTTCCAGGGCAATATCGACGGGGCAAAGAAAATCGTCGATCTGTTCCGTTCACAAATCGAGAAACAGGACGCGGCATTCATCGCCAAGGTCGACAAGAACTTCGCCACCGTAAATACGATTCTGGCGAAGTACAAAACCAGCGACGGCGGTTTCGCGACCTACGACAAAGTGAAGGAAATCGACCGCAAGGCATTGGTTGGGCCGGTCAACACATTGGCCGAAGATTTGTCTACGTTACGTGGCAAGTTGGGTTTGAACTGAATGCAAGACCCGCGCTGTACGACTGAAACTGGAATTCACTCATACAGCTCGGGCCTGAATGTGACGGGATCAGCGATCAAGCCACCCCTTCATTTTATTCAGCTACTGGCCGCTGGAAGTTCTACGAAACTTTCCAGTGGTGGTCCAATGGGGTTACCGCTTCCATCGAGCGCGTAAAACCTATCACTTTCCATCGTGGCATTGACTGTGGCGCCGTTGAATGTCCCCAAAACCCTGGCGATGTTTGTTTTACTAGGTAACTTTGCAGCAGCCCCTCCGGCGAATCCGCCAAAGAACCCCCTGAGTCGATCCACGCATGTTTGCAGCTTACCGATACCGGTTTCGGTTAAAACGAAAGCGCCACTGGTCAAAAATTTACCGAAGGTCGTCATGCTTCTACCGCTACTTACGAGCAGGTAAGGCAGCCCATCCAATGGATTAATCATCGAACCGATGGTTGTACCGGTGATTTTCAATGCTTCAAACGCCTTGGTGCTGAACGGGGCAACAGACTTCAATACGTTGGAAATTTTCCCTACCCCGCCAACCAGGGTATTCATTCCCGACATAAGATCCGCATAACAACCAAATGCACCGTTGATGATCCGAATGCGCTCCCCGGAGCTCAAGTCATCGATGCAGCCCACGAACGGGATAAGGTTCAACAGAAAATCTTTGACTTTCTCCCAATACTCACGATTTTCTTCCGAGCTGGTTTGTCCTTTGGCAGTTTTAAAAAGTACATCCCGATAACCCTGTAAGAAGTTTCCGTTCAAGATTTGCGCTACAACAGTCGCAGTCTTGCTTGAGAAATAACTATCGAACACATATGCCCTTTGCTCGGTCGATAGGGCCGTGGCGGGAATAGCATCTCCCAGCGTTTCGATGATCAACTTTTTTGATTTAGCGCCGGCTTTCGGCTCCGTACCAGCTGAATAGGCAGAAAAATCAAATGGCAGTTCCGTTCCGCGTTGTACGGCAACTTTGACTGGTGGACCTTTGCTGACTTTTACCTTCTCGCTTTTAATCACACCATTGAGTGGCAAGTCATCGGGTAGATCCGTGCGCTTTATCATCATCATGCGTCCCGGAAAAACTTCGTAATAGCTAACCTGGTCCTGATGTTCGCAGCGCAATAGCACGCCTTGACGCCCGCGAAATGCATCACGGATCTTTGGGGTTTCGTCCTCCTTGATTTTTCCTGTTTCCTCACGCAACGTGAATATCTGTATCTTTCCAAGCTCTATGTTTTGGCGCTCTTGCAGTGGCAGCGCTGCAATCATGGATTTGGTAGCGCAAGTAAAACTGTTCTCGACCGCGCTAAAGTGTTCGTCTACGGACGTTGTCAGCAAGTCATCTAAATCAGGTAAATTCCTTCTCTTCCAGTCAAAGTCTTTATCATTTATCAGGCCTGACATATACCATCCAGGACTTTTCAAGTCTCCATCGATGTAAGCATCTATGATTGGCTTTACAGTGGTGCCATAAAGAACGTGAGCATCTTTTATGGGAACTCTGATATCACGAGCAAAAACCTTGTTAAGTTCTCTAAGCGCAATCTCTTCTCTCGTCACTAAATCGCGCTTGAACCCTTCCAAAGCCTGAGACAGTTCCGATCGCTGGGTCATGAACTTACTCGCTGCAATCGTATAGTTACCAGAGGAATAGGAGCCATTCTCGCTCTGAGGAATATCCCCGTTCATGACGCCCCACGTCACCACAATATCTACGCTGAGCGTCTTGAACAGCATCTGCTGCTCAGGTGAAGTGGGTGTAAGAAGTGCAAGGTCAATCAACTCGCCTGAGTTCATGGCTCGTGAGCACCCCGGACTTTGAGACTCCGCAATTGCAACCCCCAGTCGCAAAGTCATCCAGCCAGCAGTGCCTACCTTGATGCCTTCACTTAGATCCTGCGCGAGAAATTCCGGCGCTGCATCGGCAAGAAACAAATGTGCAACCAAGGGTGCAACCTGAGCGCTGATGCCCTTTTGCTCGATCAAGTGCTGTTCGATGTCTGTGCGGATTTCCTTGACACTGCGGCCCAGGTTCTTCGGCTGATATACGCTGTATCCCGCGATATCTCCCGGCTTGCCAGAGGCGGTGGGGTCAACTGATAGCTTGATCGCTGTGAGCAACAATTTTTGACTGTGATCGGGATCAGGCGATTGTTGCGCACCATACCAATCCAGCGTTTGCATTAGCTGTTTCCCCCAAGCCCCGGATTTATCCTGTTCAAGGATTTCCCTCAGAATGCCATCTGCTTTGCTCCGTCTGAACTCGATGCTCGTATCGGGAAGCACATCCGTGCCCAATGCAGTCAGCATCGCGCTGGCACCTCCTAGAGCGTTCACCACTGACAACACTTTTTGCTTATCGGCGGGCGTTAGTTTTACGGGAAACTGTGAGTGATCCAGCAACTCGGAGCCATAGTTACCCAATGGCATAGGCGGCGGTAAAGACGTCTGCAACCATCGGATAATATTGCGCACTTCACCCGCCGTTGTCGGGGTGCCAAAGCCTCTGAAGTTGACGATCTGTTGCAGGTCTATAGATAGTGTTGAATACAGCGCATTCCCCGTCTCTTTCACCCGTTGCAGCAAATCGTTAAAGGGTGTCACCAGCGTGCTCTCGGAGGTGACCAAGTCCGTTATGTCGTACCACAGCCTGTCCAAATTCAGGACCTGAATTCTGTTTTCACTGATTCTCACGGGTCGATCAGCGCAATCGAAACCAACTTTTTTACACAGAGAAGTCATGTCCGGTAGCACTAGAAATTCATTCAGAGAACCCACTATCTGTGAGCACTTCTCATCCAGCGGTGAGTCGTTGGCAACTCTGCTGAAAATTCTGGACAATTCAACTTTCGCATCATCGGCCAAACCCTCCACACTTGCCGCAAGTTCAAAACTCAACTGTGCACGTGCTTTTTCCTCTTTGATCAACACCTTGGCTTCTTTGAGCATTTCGTCATTGTGCGTGCCGTCGTACGTTGGCCACCCCTCGGTTTTCAAACGTTGGGAAAATTTGACTGCATCCTCATCGAATGCCGGGGGAGCCTCCCCATAAAAACTAACAATCACATCGCTGTGAATGAGCAACGGGTTTTCTTTCATATAAAGTAGACCGAAACCGGCTGGATCAAGTACTTGCATGGCAATCAGGACCTGCGCGGATACCTGCCACCAGCCGGAATCGTCCCAGATTGAAAACCGTTCGACCTGTGTCTGGCCGTCACGGGTGACCATCCCGGTGATCGAGTCTGGCGTAATCTTCAATGTATTGAGGGCGAACCCCTTGGATTCAAACCATGCGAGCACCTTGGGGTCGTTCACGGCTTCTTGATACAGACTTGCCGCCTTATAGATCGAAGTGTCTGTAGAAACAGGTAATGGAACAAATCTGGCCGAGGTCAATTTCTCCACCACCTGCGCTTGCAGAGTTCTATCCGCATGCTGAGTGGCAGCTTCATCACTCATCGCTTCGATTACCAGCTCCGCAGGCTCTCTGACCTGGAAACGCTGGGAATTTGCGTCGACATCTTCCTCCTCAATGATTAAGTTCCCTTCTTCGTCTACTCCCAGTTGCGACATCCGCAAGCGGGAGACTCTCGAAGCAGACTCAACGACCAATTCTTCAATCGTTTTGTCCGGGTTCGACGGTGCCGGCGCTCGTATCAGGATTTCAACTTCCTTTACTAGCTTGGGATCATCAAGCGGGTTGGCTGAATCGGAGGCCTCAAGCAGCGCCCGGACGGACTGGACGACATCCGGCATGGGTCTCAGGACCGATCGCACTTCATCTTTGAATTCCCTGCGCAGCTCGGGATCCGACTCCTTTGGAAGGTAAACATGATGGTGCGTATGCGAATCGGGGTACCAGCGAACATAAAATTCATTCACAGCGGCGTGAATGGCAGCCAGCGCTACCGTTGCGGTAGCACGAGGGTGTTGTTGGGTGAGGTGGGCAGCCCCCGTCAGTGCAGCGGCTCCCATTGCTCCCAGGTTGTTGGCTGCCGAATGCAACCAGGCCGCAAGGCTCGCGCCCAGAGCGGCGATGTAACCTTCAGCCTCGGTATCCAAAGGCTCGGTCGGTGAAGTAGAGGAACTCTGTGGCCAGTGGTTAGCCTCATCTTGCTGCTTGTGTTTCCACAATGCTTCTATACGCCGGGAATATTGCTCGAGACATGTCGGGACCTCAAAAGCTTCGGCGGGCCGCCATCCAGTTATCGTTTTCGTGAATTCTGTAAAGAGCTCATCCGCCTGTTGCGCCATTTTCCAAGCACGATCCCAAGCGGGACGCTCTGATTCGGGGACGGACTCACGCTGGGGCGAGCGAACAAAGTTACGCCGAAATTCCTCGGACAGAATGGGTTGTGTGGGCTTATCCGGTAGCCCCAAGAATGTTTTTGGGACTGGTTTTTCCGGAAGCCCCGCAAAAATCTGCGGGACATTGAAACTTTTTAGTAGATAAACGGCCCGGCCCAAAAGTCCTCTTCGGTTGTTGTGGCGCTCTATAACGTTAGGTTCAGGGAAGTCTGATTTGCGTTCTATTTCCTCAAGAGTCGCCAGCAGCGGAAAATTATTCCCTTCGAGATGCCGTGCAGTCGGTTGAATGAATTCGAACTTCACCGATCTTTTGGGATACCTCTGAACTTCCACTTTCGGATTTATTTTATTATCAATGCACTTAATCAGGCTTTCAATTTCGGTTACGTACTCATTTGACTCCGTACTGTGTAATCGGAGCTTGGGTATCACATCCAGGCAAGTGCTCAGGAGACTTTTCGCCGCAGTGGCCGATGGCCTGTGAAAATAAATGTCCTCAATGTTCCCCCACGGCATTTTGGGGGCTGCCTCCTCCACACCTTCAATCATCCCTTCGGGACTTTGCTTGAGAAGTTCGCAAAGGCGCTGCCACTGCCCTTTGGTCAACAACTCACGTACGGACACCTTCCGGGCTATCTCCATAAGCGACGATGTCAACTGCTCCTGCATGAAACCTGCAACGCTTAGCTCCTCACCGGATTGAACAAAGTCAAAATGCTCACCGAAAGCCGATATCCAATCGCTTGGCGCAAGATCGCAGATAGCCCTGAGGATATAACGCAACTGCTGCGGCCTCAGATCGTCTTTGGGGCAGGTCGAGCGAACCAGCGCTTCGAAAATAAGGGGTTTGAAGGTTATTCCCGTTTTCGTTTGCAATATGCCGCTCTTCAGTACGTCAATAAACTCGTGTTCCGACAGGATTTGAGTGGCTAGAGACTCCTTTAATGCAGCCCAGGCTTCACTGAAAGTGGCCTGATCTTCAATTCGATCTCCCAAACGTTTCTCTTTATTGAGATACAACGGCATATCGCCATTGATACGCGCTGCGATCGAGGCAGTGTTGTTGTGGGAATTGGCCACATGGGGATAAAAAGGTTGCGAACCCTGCTTGCTGGCTGACAGCTTCCCGGCCAATCGGATTGCGGATGAGGATGTAGTGGGGGAATTAGATGATGCAGCGCAACGAGTGGTGTTTGTACAGCCAGATGAGAGAGCCAATTAATAAGAACCTTGTGGACGGGTGCAGACTCAGCCTATTAGCCGCACCCGTCAGGAACTATAAAAAACCGCTCTGTTACTGGCTCTCCATCACTACAGAATGCGATACAGCAAACGCTCAATGCGCACACGGCTGACGCGCTTGAGGAACTTGGCCACGCCCGCCGGATAGTCCGGCAGGGTTTGCAGGTCCTGATAACGCTCGATACGCCGGGTGTGCTGGAAAATCTCTACCAGTTCGTTGCGTCGTGGCTCGAGCAGTTCACCTTTGGGATCATCGATCAGCAAGGCGTTTTCCAGGTCCAGGCGAAACGCTCGCGGGTTGAGATTATTGCCGGTCAGCAAGGTGTAGCGCTGGTCGATCCACATGCCTTTGAGGTGATAGGTGTGGTCGCCATCTTTCCAAAGGTGCAGGTTCAACTGGCCGCTGTCGATGTTGCGTTGATGGCGCTTGGCGAACCGGCGCAGGCTGATTTCATAGAGGTATGGCAGGGCCGAGATCACCTTGAACGGTTCGCTGGGCGGGATGTAGAAGTCGTTGGCCGTTTTATCGCCAACCACAATGTCGATCTTCACGCCACGCGCCAACGCCCGGTTGATTTCCCGGGTCACGGCCAGTGGCAGATTGAAATAAGGCGTACAGATGGTCAGTTGTTGCCGGGTACTGCCGATCAGCTCGCCAATCACCCGGCTCAGCGGGTTGTTCTTGCCCACACCTAACAACGGACACACGGACAGACCGCTCTTGTCGGTGGAGCCTTGGGTGGTGTCGTAGGCGGCGTGTTTGAGGCGGCTGCGCAAATCGCCGATATCGTTGCGCAGGCTGCGAGTGGTCGGCAGATTTGGCAGATCGAGGCGATGCACCGCTTTGGAAGCCACCAGCCCATGCTGAACCAGGTGGTGCATGGAATCTGCCAGCTCACGGTTGTTCAGCAGGTGATAACGGTCGTAGCGATACTTGTCGAACTTGTGCAGATAGACGTTGTTCAGGCTCGCACCGCTGTAGATCACGCAGTCATCGATGATGAAGCCCTTCAAGTGCAGTACGCCAAACAACTCGCGGGTTTGCACCGGTACGCCGTAAATGGGTACCTCGCTGGCGCGAGTGCGGGTCATTTCCTGATACCACGCCGAGTTACCCGGTTGCTTGCCGGCACCGATCAGCCCGCGCTGGGCACGCAGCCAGTCAACGACCACGACCACCTCCAGTTGCGGACGCGCCAGTTTGGCCGAGTGCAAGGCATCGAGAATTTCCTGACCGGCCTCATCCTGTTGCAGGTACAGCGCAACGATATAGATGCGTTGGGTGGCGCTGGCGATTTTCTCCAGCAGGCAACGACGGAACTCGGCAGGGCCGCAAAGGATGGTGACGGCATCGGCGGTCAGCGGAAAACTGCGCAGTTTAGGCAGCAGGGAGCGTTTGAAAAGCGACGGCATAGGGCTCGCAATGGGTCGAATCCGAAGAGTTTGAGAGCTTACACCATGGATCGGCTGGGGTCTTCCCGGTGTCTTTGGTTGTGAACGCATTCTCAATGTAGGAGCTGCAGCAGGCTGCGATCTTTTAATGTTTTTATAAGCAGGATCAAAAGATCGCAGCCTGCGACAGCTCCAGGGGACCGATTATCCAGCGAAGAAAAATTTGGTTGACCAAGGAGAACGATCGTTCTACTGTTAGCCACATGAACGAAATCACCAGCAACGACACACGCGACATCATTCTGGATGTCACCGAAAAGTTGATCTACAAAATTGGCATCGCAGCCACTGGCATGGATCTTCTGGTGAAAACCGCCGGTGTTTCCAGAAAAAGTATCTACCGCTACTTCGCCAACAAGGAGCAGCTGACGGTTGCAGCCTTGCAGCGACGCGACCAGCGCTGGATGCATTGGTACAGAACTGAAGTCGGGCAGGCCGAAACGCCGGCCGATCGCCTTCTCAACCTGTTTACCGTGCTCAAGTCCTGGTTTGCGTCCGAAGGCTTTCGCGGCTGCGCTTTCATCAACACCAGCGGTGAGACCGGCGATCCGAAGGACCCGGTTCGCCTGGTCGCCAAAGACCATAAACAAAAGCTGCTCGACTACGTGTGCGAGCTGTGTACCGAATATGGTGCAGAGGATCCGCAGAGGCTGGCCAAACAGCTGCTGATCCTTATCGATGGTGCCATTACCGTGGCGCTTGTCATGGGTGATCACAGTGCAGCCGATAATGCGCAATGCATGGCGCGAAAGTTATTGGACCTGTAACAACTCAATCAAGCCCGACAACTTGTATTAACTTTAAATTGATACGGAGCCTTTGAAATGTCTAATACCGAAGTTCGTCCGCCATTGCCGCCATTCACCCGTGAATCGGCCATTGAAAAAATACGACTGGCCGAAGATGGCTGGAACTCCCGTGATCCGCAGCGTGTGTCGCTGGCCTATACCTTGGACACTAAGTGGCGAAACCGCTCCGAGTTCGCCAACAACCGCGAAGAGGCAAAGGCTTTCCTGACGCGCAAATGGGCCAAGGAACTGGACTATCGACTGATCAAGGAGTTGTGGGCATTTACCGACAACCGCATTGCCGTTCGGTACGCCTATGAGTGGCACGACGATTCGGGCAACTGGTACCGCTCCTACGGCAACGAAAACTGGGAGTTCAACGAAGACGGTCTGATGGCTCGACGCTTCGCCTGCATCAACGACCTGCCGATCAAGGAAAGCGAGCGCAAATATCATTGGCCGTTGGGGCGTCGGCCTGATGATCATCCGGGGTTGACGGATTTGGGC
>NZ_JBOIBY010000136.1:0-2533 GCF_050739655.1 Pseudomonas sp.
GGTTTACGCAGATGAGCAAGACTTCTCTCGATAAGAGCAAGATCAAGTTCCTTCTTCTCGAAGGCGTCCACCAATCGGCTGTCGACGTCCTCAAGGCGGCGGGCTACACCAGCATCGAGTACCTCACTGGTTCTCTGCCGGAAGCCCAGCTCAAGGAAAAGATCGCTGACGCTCACTTCATCGGCATTCGCTCGCGCACTCAACTGACCGAAGAGATCTTCGATCACGCGAAGAAGCTGGTGGCTGTAGGGTGTTTCTGCATCGGCACCAACCAGGTCGACCTGGACGCGGCCCGCGAACGCGGCATCGCGGTGTTCAACGCTCCGTACTCCAACACCCGCTCCGTAGCGGAACTGGTGCTGGCCGAAGCGATCCTGCTGTTGCGCGGCATCCCTGAGAAGAACGCTTCCTGCCACCGTGGCGGCTGGATCAAGAGCGCGGCCAACTCCTTCGAAATCCGTGGCAAGAAGCTGGGTATCGTCGGCTACGGCTCGATCGGTACTCAACTGTCGGTCCTGGCTGAAGGCCTGGGCATGCAGGTGTACTTCTACGACACCATCACCAAGCTGCCATTGGGTAACGCCACTCAGGTAGGCAAGCTGCACGAGCTGCTGGCGATGTCCGACATCGTTTCGCTGCACGTACCGGAAACCGCCGCCACCCAATGGATGATGGGCGAGAAGGAAATCCGCGCTATCAAGAAAGGCGGCATCCTGATCAACGCCGCTCGCGGCACCGTGGTCGAACTGGACGCCCTGGCGGACGCGATCAAGGACAAACACCTGATCGGCGCGGCCATCGACGTATTCCCGGTGGAGCCACGCTCCAACGACGAAGAGTTCGAAAGCCCGCTGCGTGGCCTGGACAACGTGATCCTGACCCCGCACATCGGTGGCTCTACCGCTGAAGCCCAGGCCAACATCGGTCTGGAAGTGGCGGAAAAACTGGTCAAGTACAGCGACAACGGTACTTCGGTATCGTCCGTGAACTTCCCGGAAGTGGCCCTGCCGGCTCACCCTGGCAAGCACCGCCTGCTGCACATCCACGAAAACATCCCGGGTGTGATGAGCGAGATCAACAAGGTCTTCGCCGAAAACGGCATCAACATCTCCGGTCAGTTCCTGCAGACCAACGAGAAGGTCGGCTACGTGGTGATCGACGTCGACGCCGAGTACTCGGACCTGGCGCAAGAGAAGCTGCAACACGTCAAGGGCACCATCCGTAGCCGGGTGTTGTTCTGATCGCGACTTGAGCGAAAAAAAGGGAGCCTTCGGGCTCCCTTTTTCGTTCACGCAACAACGTTACTTGACGTTGACGGTGATCTTCTCGGAAACGATCGGCGGATCGAACGGCATGTGGTTGCTATCGCCCAGTTCAAGCTGCAGGGTGTGCTTACCTGGCGTGAGCGTTATTTCAGCCTGGGTCTGCGCACCGCCGAAATGCAGGTGGTTGGCATCCTTGGGGATAGGCGCACCGGCGGCTGGCAGCTCATCGACGTCGATCAGCACGTGGTGATGACCGGTGTTCTTGGTGGTATCGCCCGCCGGTGCCAGGGCAATGTTCTCGACCGCGAACTTGACGACGACTGTCTGTGGAATCGTCGCACCATCCTTGGGAGAAACGATGGACACTTCGGCGCCTTTCGGAGCCGGTGTTGCAGCACTGGCCAGCACCGAAACACCCATCAACAGGCCAGCCAAAGCAGCACGTGACATAAAGGTTTTCATTCTCTTCTCCAGTTTTTCCGTAAAATTCGCGTGACCATGACAACTTCATGGCCATTCGTTGTCGAAGGCACTCGACAACCATAGCAAAGCGAGCCTGAATCAGAGGGTCGCGATAATAAATTCAAAGGAGTGTCCATGCGCTTTCTGCCTGGCCTGATCTGCCTGCTACCCCTTTTGAGCCCTTTGGCTCATGCCGAACTGATTGACGACGTCAACGACCGCGGCGAATTGCGCATTGCCCTTGAAGCCAATACACCCCCCTTCAATTTCAAGGAAGACGGCAATCTTGCGGGCTTCGAAGTCGAACTGGGTCAAATGCTGGCCAACGAACTGGATGTGCGCGCCGACTTTGTCGTCACCGATTCCAACGATCTGTTGAGCGGCGTTGAAAGCGGCAAATACGACATCGCCATCAATCACATAGCAGAGACCCCCGATCTAAAGGATCGTTTCGATTTCAGCGAGCCTTACACTCAGACCCATGCGCAGTTGATCGCGCAGAAAGAAGAGCCGCGCTCGATTCTGCTGGTGCAGTCGCTGACGGAAGAGAAGCCCAAAGCCGACCCGGCCGTGAGCCTGGCGATTCCGTTTCAGAAGGGTAATCCGGCGTTCCATGCCAGCCTGGAAAACGCATTGCAGCGGATCAAGGATGATGGGCGCCTGCAAGCACTGGAGCAGAAGTGGTTGGGGGCGGATGCGGATGTGGTGCCGAAACCTTGAGCCATCGAGAAGTTGAAGTAAAAGATGAACCCTGTGGGAGCGAGCTGGCTCGCGATGGCGGCCTGACATTCAACATCAATGTTGGC
>NZ_JBOIBY010000137.1:0-3526 GCF_050739655.1 Pseudomonas sp.
GCGCCGCTGTTATCGGCCACATCGAGCATGGATTGAGTCTGAATCATATAATTTCTCCGACCCCTAGTCCTTAGACTTCCACAGCGCGTTCGAGAACATCAACCAGCGCCCAAGACTTGGTCTTGGCCAAAGGACGAGTTTCACGAATAGTGACTTTGTCGCCGATGTGGCACTGATTGGTTTCGTCGTGCGCGTGCAGCTTAGTCGAACGCTTAACGTATTTACCGTAGATCGGGTGCTTAACGCGACGCTCGATCAGAACGGTGATGGTTTTGTCCATCTTGTCGCTGACAACACGGCCAGTCAGCGTACGGACAGTCTTTTCGGCTTCAGCCATGATCACTTACCTGCCTGCTGGTTGAGCACAGTCTTCACGCGAGCGATGTCACGCTTAACTTGCGAGAGCAGATGAGACTGCCCCAACTGGCCAGTTGCTTTCTGCATACGCAGATTGAACTGGTCGCGCAGCAGGCCGAGCAGTTGCTCGTTCAGCTGCTGTGCGGATTTTTCACGAAGTTCATTCGCTTTCATCACATCACCGTCCGTTTAACAAAGGAGGTGGCGAGCGGCAGCTTTGCAGCAGCCAGGGCGAAAGCCTCACGCGCCAGCTCTTCAGAAACACCCTCGATTTCATACAGGACTTTGCCTGGCTGAATCTGGGCAACCCAGTATTCCACGTTACCCTTACCTTTACCCATCCGAACCTCGAGAGGTTTTTTGGAGATCGGCTTGTCCGGGAATACACGGATCCAGATCTTGCCACCACGTTTTACGTGACGGGTCAGAGCACGACGCGCTGACTCGATCTGACGAGCGGTGAGACGACCACGAGCAACAGACTTCAGCGCGAACTCGCCGAAGCTGACTTTGCTACCGCGCAATGCCAGGCCACGGTTGTGACCAGTCATTTGCTTGCGGAACTTCGTACGCTTTGGTTGCAACATTTGGCGTACCCCTTACTTAGCAGCTTTTTTACGAGGCGCTGGTGCTTGTGGTTTCAGTTCTTCTTGGCGACCACCAATTACTTCGCCTTTGAAGATCCAAACCTTTACACCGATCACACCGTAGGTGGTGTGAGCTTCGTAGTTGGCATAGTCGATGTCGGCACGCAGGGTGTGCAATGGCACACGACCTTCGCGATACCATTCAGTACGTGCGATTTCAGCACCGCCGAGACGACCGCTCACTTGGATTTTGATGCCTTTGGCACCAATGCGCATTGCGTTCTGTACAGCGCGCTTCATAGCGCGACGGAACATTACGCGACGCTCCAGCTGCTGAGCTACGCTCTGCGCAACCAGCATACCGTCGAGTTCCGGCTTGCGGATCTCTTCGATATTGATGTGCACAGGCACACCCATTTGCTTGGTCAGGTCCTGACGCAGTTTCTCAACATCTTCACCCTTCTTCCCGATAACGATACCTGGACGAGCGGTGTGGATGGTGATGCGTGCAGTTTGGGCCGGACGATGGATATCGATACGGCTTACGGACGCGCTTTTTAGTTTGTCTTGGAGGTACTCACGCACATTCAGATCTGCGAGCAAATAGTCCGCATAAGTCCGACCGTCTGCGTACCAGACGGAGGTGTGCTCCTTGACGATTCCCAGGCGAATGCCAATGGGATGTACTTTCTGACCCATCTCTTCGACTCCGTTACTTGTCAGCAACCTTGACAGTGATATGGCAAGACCGCTTGACGATGCGATCAGCACGGCCTTTGGCACGTGGCATGATGCGCTTCAGCGAACGCCCTTCGTTGACGAAAACGGTGCTGACCTTCAGGTCATCAACGTCTGCGCCTTCGTTATGCTCGGCGTTGGCTACGGCCGACTCCAGCACTTTCTTCATGATCTCGGCGGCTTTCTTACTGCTGAAAGCCAACAGGTTGAGCGCTTCGCCCACCTTCTTCCCGCGGATCTGGTCGGCGACCAAGCGGGCTTTCTGGGCGGAGATTCGAGCGCCCGACAACTTAGCGGCTACTTCCATTTCCTAACCCCTTAACGCTTGGCTTTCTTGTCAGCCACGTGCCCGCGATAAGTGCGGGTACCGGCGAACTCGCCCAGTTTGTGGCCGACCATGTCTTCGTTCACGAGAACGGGGACGTGCTGACGACCGTTGTGTACTGCGATGGTCAGACCGACCATTTGTGGCAGGATCATCGAACGACGCGACCAGGTTTTCACCGGTTTGCGATCGTTCTTTTCCGCCGCCACTTCGATCTTCTTCAGTAGGTGAAGATCGATAAAAGGACCTTTTTTCAGAGAACGTGGCACTGTCGTATCCCTCTATTTACTTGCGACGACGGACGATCATTTTGTCGGTACGCTTATTACCACGAGTCTTCGCGCCCTTAGTCGGGAAGCCCCATGGCGATACCGGATGACGACCACCAGAGGTACGACCTTCACCACCACCATGTGGGTGGTCAACCGGGTTCATGGCAACACCACGAACGGTTGGGCGAACGCCACGCCAGCGTTTGGCACCAGCTTTACCCAGCGAACGCAGGCTGTGCTCGGAGTTCGAGACTTCGCCCAGGGTCGCACGGCATTCAGCCAGGACTTTACGCATTTCACCGGAACGCAGACGCAGGGTAACGTACACGCCTTCACGAGCGATCAACTGAGCCGAAGCACCAGCGGAACGAGCGATCTGAGCGCCTTTACCTGGCTTCAATTCGATGCCGTGTACGGTGCTACCAACTGGAATGTTGCGCAGTTGCAGAGCGTTGCCCGGCTTGATCGGTGCCAGGGCACCTGCGATCAGCTGGTCGCCAGCGCTCACGCCTTTAGGGGCGATGATGTAGCGACGCTCGCCATCTGCGTACAGCAGCAGAGCGATGTGAGCAGTACGGTTTGGATCGTATTCGATACGCTCGACAGTGGCAGCGATGCCATCTTTGTCGTTGCGACGGAAGTCGACCAGACGATAATGCTGCTTATGACCACCACCGATGTGACGAGTGGTAATACGGCCATTGTTGTTACGACCACCAGACTTCGACTTCTTCTCGAGCAGCGGTGCGTGAGGAGCGCCTTTATGCAGCTCCTGGTTGACCACCTTGACCACAAAACGGCGGCCAGGGGAAGTCGGTTTGCATTTAACGATTGCCATGATGCACCCCTTCCTTACTCAGCACTGCTGCTGAAATCGAGATCTTGGCCTGGCTGAAGGGAGATAACTGCCTTCTTCCAGTCATTACGCTTGCCCAGACCGCGAGCAGTGCGCTTGCTCTTACCCAGAACGTTCAGGGTAGTAACACGCTCTACTTTCACGCTGAACAGGCTTTCGACGGCCTTCTTGATTTCCAGCTTGGTTGCATCGGTAGCAACCTTGAAAACGAACTGGCCTTTCTTGTCAGCCAGAACCGTAGCCTTTTCGGAAACGTGCGGGCCAAGCAGAACTTTAAATACGCGTTCCTGGTTCATCCCAGCAGCTCCTCGAATTTCTTCACGGCCGACACGGTGATCAACACCTTGTCGTATGCGATCAGACTAACTGGATCGGAACCTTGCACGTCACG
>NZ_JBOIBY010000138.1:0-7186 GCF_050739655.1 Pseudomonas sp.
ATCGGCTTCTTGAAGTCGTCATCTTTCATCCCCGTGGCGCGCCACAGTGCGCGGGCGCCGGCCATGTTGCGGCCGTGGGTGGATGTTTTCGAGCGGTAATCAGGCATGAAGCACTCCGGGCGGCTAATCAGGTATCAAAAGGGAAGTGAGCTTCTATTGACGTCTGGAACACTCAGAAATGGCCGTGTGTCCGGAAGTTGCCGATGACTTTGCGGGATCGCCGCGCGCTTCAGCTTGAGCTCATAAACCCGCCGGGGGATGACTGGCGATGAATGTTCGCGATTCTACACGGCTGGCGGCTGGAGGGAATGGCTGCAAGCGTTGATCCGGTGGTGATGGAGGTTGTGGGATGACGACTGGCAGGTATTACTCGCTATTCATTGCCTGATGCCGCCGTGTGATCAGTGCATTGAGAACAATACCCACCGTGCTTAGCGCTAGGAAACTCAGTGCCAGGGTCATTTGCAGTTGGCTTTGACTCAGATTGACCAAGGCGCTAATCAGACCTCCGAAGATAAAAATCAGCGTATTCCCTGCCGATGCGGAAGTGCCCGCGCTGTCCGGGAATATCTCCATGGCGTTGGAAGTCGCGACCGGTCGGGCGATGGTCGTGCCCGCTGTACATATGATCATCGGAATCAACACACTTAGGGTCGAAAGCTCAATCAGACTTGAGAGTAAAAGCATCACCAGCCCCGAAAAAAAAATCAGCCCCAGGCCCACGATAATCTGAATGTTGGATGCGATCCGGCGGGCGAGAATGCGGGCGACGATACCGCCAATGATATAAGCCACACCATAGAGCAGCAGGGTCAGTGAAAACTCGTACGGCGAAAGCCGTAGTTGCTCCATGAAGATCAGCGGAGAAACAACAATGAAGGAAAAGTGGCAAGTGAATGCAATCGCTGCGATCAGCCAATAGCCGATGAAACCGGCGTCGCGACAGACCATTCGGTAGGAATGGAGAATGCCTTGACGTGGAGTTACAACGGGTCGCTGATTTTCAAGAAAGAAACAAGCCTTGAGAAACACGACGACAGTCAGAGCAATAAAAGTAATGAAGCTTCCGGGCCAGTCCAGTGCTTGTTGCAGCAAGGAGCCCAATAGTGGCGAAACGGAAATGCAAATCCCGCTGGCGGTGACCATCAAGATCCGCAGATGATCGCGTTCCTTTCCGTGAAATAGATCCTGAACCAGCGCTTGTGAGAGCACGAAGCATCCGCAGCCAATTGCCTGGATCAAACGGAACATCAGAAACCAGGCGTATTCGGACGAGAAGACGCAACCTACGGCACCCATGATCGAGACTGCCATTCCGGCCAGCAGCAGGCCCTTGCGTCCGATGATATCCGAGAGTGGCCCGATCAATAGTTGCGACAGGGAAATGCCGACTGCAAACAGGCTGATGGAGAATGCGATGTCGGCTGGTGTGGTCCGGAAATGTCCTGCCAGCGCCGGGAAGGACGGTAGCAAGACATCAAGGGGGAAGACCCCGAGCAGCACCATGGTCATCAGCATGGTGACCGCGGCCCGACGGTTTTTGACACTGACTACAACTGTTGCTTCACCCATCGACTAGTCCCGCCATGGAGAAAAGTTGCCGGTTGGCTGGCAGATCGAAGAACCTGGCCTTTTTCAGTGCTTTCAGTGTGGCATCGGCACCGGATCGGGCGCGTAGAAGGCATGCGTGAGGTCCCACCAGATCGAAGAGAATTTGTGCGATAGTCGTTTCGTCCAGTCGAACACTATTTAGGCTTTCCCTCAGCCATTGTTCGTCGACTTCAAAAAAAATCAGGAGCGTTTCCAAAACTACTCTGGCGGCGAATGCCCGTTGATCGCTGTTCAGGTGCAGCCACACATAATGGAACACCTCGGAAAAATAGCGACTGTGCCGCGCCTCGTCCGCGAGGTGATCTCGGAGCATGGCCTGAACGCTGCTCACCAAAACGTCGCGGCAAACTGCGAGCAATTCCTTGGCGATAATTGTCTCTGAAACGAAGCCGATCATGAACCACGCCAGCGCCTTGTGCTTGTCCGGTGTGTGGCTGAGCAGGGCGTTCAATTGGACTATCCGCTGAGGCATGACCGGTCGATCGGTCATGCCGTAGAGCTCGGCAATCTGCTCAGCGAGGCTATTGGAGAACAGCGCATGGTAGCCCTCATCGGTGTAGAGCTGCAGCGCGGACGTTTTCATCGTGCGTGGAATGGAAATACCGAGTTCGTTATGGGCGATGATTTCGACGGACCGGTTGACAATACGGTGTTCTAGCAAGGTGGTGTAGTCGAGGAAGTACACCAAGTGGTTTGCGGATAGGCGATGAGAGAGTGCTCTATCTGCTGATTTGATCACAGGGTGATTCAGGTAGGGGAGAAAAGCAGGCGGGAACCAGTGTCGGGTTTCCAGTTGTTTTTCTATGTCCGAAGGCAATGAATAGCATTGCTCGCTGGTTCGGACTGAAGCTCGGGTGTTCCAGTTGCCGAGGGTGAAGCGCTGGGGCCCTGAGGCTAGGTCAATGAGGGGCTTTTTCATTGTTCTTGTCCCCGGCCGCTCAGTAGTGATTTCATTTCCTCGCACATCACTTGCCCATCACTTTTACCGCAGCCGACAAAAAACAACGCTTGCTCTGGACTATCTTCAAGGCCCAACACCGCTTCGACCTGATCGTCCGCCAATGCGCCGGTCAACCAAGTGTTCAATCCCAACGAAGTGGCCACCAATTGAAAGGTCTGGGAAATATGACCTGCTTCAACGTAAGCCATTCGGTAGGCCCGCGAATGCTCATATTTCCACCAAAGTTTGTCGAATCGGCAGGTGATGAAAAGTCCGACTGGCAGGTTGTTGATGAAATGTTGGCCGCACAAAAGGTGCCCCACAGGCTGACAAGGCAACGAGCCAATGAAACCCAGCGCGTGCTCCTTGGGGTGATATGCGTAGAGACCAGGGTTCAAACCATTAACGTGTTGAATGTGAAGAAAGCCCTCGCAGGAATTCAGTCCGCCGCCGGATGGGCTGCTTCGTCGAGCGCCGAGGCCTTCAACAACAACTTCGTCGATGTCGTTTTCTCGCTCCTGCAAATAGCCGAGTGATAGGTAAAGCAGCGTACTTACCTCTTCAAGGGAAACGGCCTCACCTGTGAAGGAACGACAAGTTTTTCGGTCAATCAGGACGTTTGAAAGGGAGACTTCCGGGAAGTGAGAGGGGGGGGAAGGACAATCAGTTCGCGTGCCACGCATTCCGAGAATCTGGCTCGAGGGGCTGGAGTGGTGAGTACACTTGTGCAATGGTCGAGGTATAGTCTTGACCATTCATGAACATTTTGGGGGACGTTGTCGCAAGGGATGTTCTTAGTGCCAATATGAAATATTTTTGATAGTTCATCCCAGCCCCATTCAATGTCATCGAATGTGGAGGTTGTAAGGATTCCCGCATTGAGTAATTGAAGGTCAATTGTATTTAGTTGATTGAAGTTTTTTGGGTTTTCGATTAATTCGGATAGTCGAATTGAATACGCAGAATTGAGTTCAAACTGCTTGTGATTTTTGTAATCCCAAACTATCTGGCCGGGTGTGCGCGGAAGTATGAATAAATAAGGATTTATCTGCATTTTGTTGGTTCTCTGGATAAGGCCATAGAAAACGCTGGGTAGCCGGCACTCCCCAGCGCTTCATCTACTTAGCGGGCTTTTGGGGCAACCAGAAAAGCCAGGTTGGCGATGTTGGAAGCTTCCAGAGTAATTGCTTTCATTTTTGGAACTCCTTATTCTATTTGAAGTATGTGTCACTTCGTAGTGACAACTCAATCATAGATATGAGCTGGGATTTTTCAATAGAATATTAAGTAAGGAGTTTCTGGTATTAGTGTCGGAGTCGTCCTACGCTTGGGCATGTTTTGTAAGTTCTGTCCGACAAAAAACTCAAAGCAGTATCGAGAGGCGTCTCGGAAGGACTGCTGGAGTAGGAGAATGGTAGTGGGTGGAAAAAAGGAGAGCCAATTGACCCCCCCCTTCAAAATAAGCAATCAGCTGTTTGGCAACAACCGGCAGGTAATGCTCTTGATATAACGTGTTTCCGGAATGGCCGGATGCACCGGATGATCCGGACCCTGGCCGCCGCGCTCCAGCATCTGGATATTGCGGTCCAGGTGGCGGGCGCTGGTCAGCAGGATGTTCTGCAGGTCGTCTTCCGGCAGGTGCATCGAGCAGGAGGCGCTGAACAGGATGCCGTCCTTGGTCAGCAGGCGCATGGCTTGCTCGTTCAGGCGGCGGTAGGCGCCTTCGCCGTTTTTCATGTCTTTCTTGCGTTTGATGAACGCCGGCGGGTCGGCCACGATCACGTCGAAGCGTTCTTCGCTGGCTTTGAGCTCTTTGAGGGCTTCGAACACGTCGCCTTCGATGCAGGTCATTTTTTCGGCGAAGCCGTTCAGTGCGGCGTTGCGCTCGACGCCGTCGAGGGCGAAGGCCGAAGCGTCGACGCAGAACACTTCACTTGCACCGAATGCAGCGGCTTGAACGCCCCAGCCACCGATGTAGCTGTAGAGGTCCAGTACACGCTTGCCCTTGGCATAAGGCGCCAGGCGTGCGCGGTTCATGCGGTGGTCATAGAACCAGCCGGTTTTCTGACCCTGGATGACCGGGGCTTCGAACTTCACGCCGTTCTCTTCGAGGGCAACCCACTCCGGCACCAGTCCGAACACGGTTTCGACGTAGCGGTTGAGGCCTTCGGCATCACGGGCAGCGGAGTCGTTCTTGAACAGAATGCCGCTTGGCTTGAGCACTTGGGTCAGCGCCGCGATCACGTCGTCCTTATGGGCTTCCATGGTCGCCGAGGCGATCTGCACCACCAGGATGTCGCCGAAACGGTCAACCACCAGGCCTGGCAACAGGTCGGAGTCGCCGTAGACCAGGCGATAGAACGGCTTGTCGAACAGGCGCTCGCGCAGGGACAGGGCCACGTTCAGGCGGTGCACCAGCAGCGATTTGTCCAGCGGCAGCTTGATGTCGCGCGACAGCAAACGGGCGCAGATCAGGTTGTTCGGGCTCATGGCAACGATGCCCAGCGGCTTGCCGCCGGCGGCTTCGAGGATCGCCTGGTCGCCGGCCTTGAAACCGTGCAAAGGAGTAGCGGCTACATCGATTTCGTTGCTGTAGACCCACAAATGGCCGTTGCGCAGACGGCGGTCGGCGTTGGCCTTGAGGCGCAGGCTAGGCAGGGACATGACGTCGCTCCGGAAAAAAGAGCGGGAGTATAGCGTGTTGCGCAAGGCCACGGCATGGTGGATGGACATGCGGTGGGCAGGGCCCGTCAGGATGAAACTTCAGGCGATGGACCGTACAAGGTTTCGGATCCAACTGTTAGAAGCTAGAATCTGCGCCTGACCCAGAGTGCGTACTTATGTCCCAAGAGCTGACTTCCGAACAGATCCAACAAGCCCTGCAGGGCATCAGCGTACCGGCCCAGCCGCAAATCATGGTGGATTTGCAGATGGAGCAGTACATGCCCGACCCGGATCTGGAAGTCATCGCCAAACTGATCTCCCAGGACCCGGGCCTTTCCGGTTCCTTGCTGAAAATCGTCAATTCGCCGTATTACGGCCTGAGCAACAAGATTGCTTCGATCCAGCGCGCGGTGAACCTGCTGGGCAGCCGCTCGGTCATCAACCTGATCAACGCGCAGTCGATCAAGGGCGAGATGAATGACGACACCATTGTCACCCTCAACCGTTTCTGGGACACCGCCCAGGACGTGGCAATGACCTGCCTGACCCTGGCCAAGCGCATCGGCGTTGAAAACGGCGATGAAGCTTACGCGCTGGGTTTGTTCCACGACTGTGGCGTACCCTTGATGCTCCAGCGCTTTCCCGAGTACATGGGCGTTCTGGAGCAGGCCTATGCCAACGCCAGTGCCGAATGCCGGGTGGTGGACACGGAGAATCAGGTGTTCAATACCAATCATTCGGTGGTCGGGTATTTCACGGCCAAGTCCTGGCGTCTGCCGGAGCGCGTGAGTGCTGCGATCGCCAATCACCACAATGCCCTGGCGATCTTCAGCGATGATTCTTCGCGCAACAGTTCGTTGAAGAACCTGCTGGCGATCCTGAAGATGGCCGAGCACATTTGCGCGTCGTACCGGGTGCTGGGCAATCAGGGCGAAGATCACGAGTGGAACAGCATCGCGCCGCTGGTGCTCGATTATGTCGGCCTCTCGGACTACGACTTCGAGACCCTCAAGCAGACGATCCGCGACCTCGGCACTCATCGCTGAGTGTCGGAACTTTCCAGGCCATGAGCCTGATCCGAGAGCACCATGCCTGAATTGCCAGAAGTCGAAACCACCCGTCGCGGCATCGCGCCGTACCTGGAGGGCCAGCGTGTCAGCCGGGTGATCGTGCGTGATCGTCGCTTGCGCTGGCCAATCCCCGAAGACCTCGATGTGCGGCTGTCCGGGCAGCGCATCGTACTGGTGGAGCGGCGGGCCAAATACCTGCTGATCAATGCCGAAGTCGGCACCTTGATCAGCCATTTGGGCATGTCAGGCAATTTGCGTCTGGTGGAGGCCGGATTGCCGGCGGCCAAGCATGAGCATGTGGACATCGAACTGGAGTCGGGCCTGGCGCTGCGTTACACCGACCCGAGGCGCTTCGGCGCAATGCTCTGGAGCCTCGATCCTCTCAATCATGAATTACTGATCCGCCTGGGGCCGGAACCACTGACCGACCTGTTCGACGGCGAGCGCCTGTTCCAGCTGTCCCGTGGACGTTCGATGGCGGTCAAGCCGTTCATCATGGATAACGCGGTGGTAGTGGGCGTCGGCAATATCTATGCGACCGAAGCGTTGTTCGCTGCTGGAATCGACCCGCGACGCGAAGCCAGGAGCATTTCCCGTGCGCGGTATTTGAAACTGGCAATCGAGATCAAGCGCATCCTGGCGGCCGCCATCGAGTGCGGCGGTACCACGCTGCGGGACTTTATCGGTGGGGACGGTCAGCCTGGTTATTTCCAGCAGGAACTGTTCGTGTACGGACGCGGCGGCGAACACTGCAAAGTCTGTGGCACGGGCCTGCGGGAAGTGAAGCTGGGGCAGCGCGCCAGCGTTTTTTGCCCGCGTTGTCAGAGCTGAAAGTCAGTCAGATTTTCAGTGAGGCTGATGACGTCATCGCGAGCAAGCTCGCTCCCACAGGGGATTTGTG
>NZ_JBOIBY010000139.1:0-8824 GCF_050739655.1 Pseudomonas sp.
CTGATTTGCTTGAGCATTTGCGCCCGGGCGATTTGATGGTGTTCAACAATACCCGGGTGATTCCGGCGCGGCTGTTTGGCCAGAAGGCTTCCGGCGGCAAGCTGGAAATCCTGGTGGAGCGGGTGCTCGACAGTCATCGCGTTCTGGCCCACGTGCGTTCCAGCAAGTCGCCAAAGCCTGGGTCGAAGATTTTGATCGACGGCGGTGGCGAGGCCGAGATGCTGGCGCGTCACGACGCGCTGTTCGAACTGGGGTTCGCTGAAGAAGTCTTGCCGCTGCTCGACCGCGTCGGGCACATGCCGTTGCCTCCTTATATAGACCGCCCGGATGAGGGCTCGGACCGCGAGCGCTATCAGACGGTGTACGCTGAGCGTTTGGGCGCGGTGGCGGCGCCGACGGCGGGGCTGCATTTCGATCAGGTGCTGATGGAGGCGATTGCCGCCAAGGGCGTCGAGACCGCTTTCGTGACCTTGCACGTGGGCGCTGGCACGTTCCAGCCGGTGCGGGTCGAAAAGATCGAAGACCATCACATGCACACTGAATGGCTGGAAGTCGGCCAGGACGTGGTGGATGCGGTCGCTGCCTGTCGTGCTCGCGGCGGTCGCGTGGTGGCCGTGGGGACCACCAGCGTGCGCTCCCTGGAAAGCGCCGCCCGCGATGGCGTGCTCAAGCCGTTCAGCGGCGATACAGACATTTTCATCTACCCGGGCCGACCGTTTCATGTGGTCGATGCCCTGGTCACCAACTTCCATTTGCCTGAATCCACGCTGTTGATGCTGGTTTCGGCGTTCGCCGGTTATCCGGAGACCATGGCGGCCTATAAAGCCGCGGTCGACAACGGATACCGCTTTTTCAGCTACGGTGATGCGATGTTCATCACCCGTAACCCCGCGCCTGCCGGTCCTAAAGAGCCAGGCCCAGAGGAAACCGTATGAGTCGCGAATGTCGCATGTCTTTTGAGTTGCTTGCCACCGATGGCAAGGCTCGTCGTGGTCGCCTGACCTTCCCCCGTGGCACCGTCGAGACCCCGGCCTTCATGCCGGTGGGCACCTATGGCACGGTCAAGGGCATGCTGCCGCGGGATATCGAGGCGACTGGCGCTGAAATCATTCTGGGTAACACCTTCCACTTGTGGCTGCGTCCTGGCACCGAAGTGATCAAGAAGCACGGCGACCTGCACGATTTCATGCAGTGGAAAGGCCCGATTCTGACCGACTCCGGTGGTTTCCAGGTGTTCAGCCTGGGCGCCATGCGCAAGATCAAGGAGGAGGGCGTGACCTTCGCCTCGCCGGTCGATGGCGCGAAAGTGTTCATGGGCCCGGAAGAGTCGATGCAGGTCCAGCGTGACCTGGGCTCCGACATTGTGATGATTTTCGACGAATGCACGCCGTACCCGGCCGACGAAGACGTTGCCCGCATCTCCATGGAGTTGTCCCTGCGTTGGGCCCAGCGCTCGAAAAACGCCCATGGCGACAACACGGCGGCGCTGTTCGGCATCGTTCAGGGCGGCATGCACCAGGATCTGCGCATGCGCTCCCTGGAAGGCCTCGACAAGATCGGCTTCGACGGCCTGGCCATTGGCGGTCTGTCGGTGGGCGAGCCCAAGCATGAAATGATCAAGGTGCTGGATTATCTGCCAGCCATGATGCCGGCTGACAAACCTCGTTACCTTATGGGCGTTGGCAAACCGGAAGATCTGGTGGAGGGTGTGCGCCGCGGTGTGGACATGTTCGATTGCGTGATGCCAACCCGTAATGCCCGCAACGGGCATCTGTTCATTGATACTGGCGTGATCAAGATCCGAAACGCGTTCCATCGCCATGATGATTCGCCGCTCGATCCGACCTGCGATTGCTATACCTGCCAGAACTTCTCCCGCGCTTATCTGCATCACCTGGACAAGTGCGGCGAAATGCTGGGGAGCATGCTCAATACCATCCATAACTTGCGCCATTATCAAGTGCTTATGGCTGGTTTGCGCGAGGCTATTCAACAGGGTACATTGGCCGCCTTTGTCGATGCCTTCTACGCCAAACGCGGGTTGCCTGTTCCGCCTTTGGACTGAGTTTTCTGACCCCAAGATTCAACATTTGCAACTGGAGTGCTAAATGAGCTTTTTTATCTCTAATGCCATGGCTGACGCTGCTGCACCGGCTGCTGCCGGCCCAATGGGTGGCGGCTTTGAGTGGATTTTCCTGGTCGGCTTCCTGGTTATCTTCTACCTGATGATCTGGCGTCCACAGGCCAAACGCGCCAAAGAGCAGAAGAATCTGCTGGGCAGCCTGCAGAAGGGTGACGAAGTTGTGACCACCGGCGGCATCGCTGGCAAGATCACCAAGGTTGCTGACGATTTCGTCGTTCTGGAAGTTTCCGACACCGTCGAAATGAAATTCCAGAAAGGCGCCATCGCCGCCACGCTGCCAAAAGGCACGCTGAAAGCGATCTAAGGTTCCAACTTCATCTTCAATCGACGGGGCGCGCAAGGCGCCCCGCGTCATAAACGGGCGGCGTGATGCTGAACAAATATCCTCTGTGGAAATACATTCTGATCCTGGCGGTGCTGGCGATCGGTCTGATTTATTCCGCTCCCAATCTTTATCCTGATGACCCGGCCATTCAGGTCAGCGGTGCCAGCACGGCGCTGCAGGTCAATCAGGCTGATCTGGATCGTGTGAGCGCTGCGCTCAAGGAATCCGGGATCAACGTCAAGGCTGCCACCTTGGCTGCCAACGGCAAGGGCGGGCTGATTCGCCTGACCAAGGCTGAAGACCAGCTGCCAGCCAAAGACGTCGTGCGCAAGGCGTTGGGTGATGACTACGTCGTCGCGCTGAACCTGGCACAAACCACCCCGCAATGGCTGCGCAATGTTGCTGCGCACCCGATGAAGCTGGGTCTGGACTTGTCCGGTGGTGTGCACTTCCTGCTCGAAGTGGACATGGACAAAGCCCTCGACGCTCGCCTGAAAGTGTACGAAGGCGATGTGAAGAGCCTGCTGCGTAAAGAGAAACTGCGTTATCGCAGCCTGCCGCAGCTCAACGGTGCCATCCAGCTGGGCTTCACTGATGAAGCGGCCCGCGAACAGGCTCGCTCGATCATCCGCAAGAACTTCAACGATTTCGACATTGTTCCGGCCGACCTGAACGGTCAACCGGTGCTGCGTCTGGCGATGACCCCGGCCAAGCTGGCGGAAATCCGCGAATACTCCATCAAGCAGAACTTGACCACGGTACGTAACCGCGTCAACGAGCTGGGTGTTGCCGAACCAATCGTCCAGCGTCAGGGCGCCAACCGCATCGTGGTTGAGCTGCCGGGCGTTCAGGACACCGCAGAAGCCAAGCGTATCCTGGGCAAGACGGCCAACCTTGAGTTCCGTCTGGCTGCTGAGCCTGGCGCTTCGAAAGCCACTTCGGAGGAATTCGAGTTCCGCGAAGGCAAGCGTCCGCCTGCGTTGATCGAGCGTGGCCTGATCATCACGGGTGACCAGGTGACTGACGCCAAGGCTGGCTTCGGCGAGCACGGCACGCCAGAAGTGAACATCCGTCTGGATGGCCATGGTGGCGAGCTGATGAGCCGCGCGACCCGTTCGAACGTGGGCCGCAGCATGGCTGTGATCTTCATCGAACAGCGTCCGGTCACCACTTACACCAAGCAAGTGGTCGATGGCGTCGAGAAAGACGTTGCGGTGCAGTCGTTCAAGGAAGAGAAGAAGATCATCAGCCTGGCGACCATTCAGTCGCCGCTGGGTGCTCAATTCCGTATCACTGGCCTGAACGGCCAGGGCGAATCGTCCGAACTGGCGCTGCTGCTGCGTGCTGGTGGCCTGGCGGCGCCGATGTACTTCGCTGAAGAGCGCACCATCGGCCCGAGCCTGGGTGCGGACAACATCACCAAAGGTATCGATGCATCGCTGTGGGGCATGCTGTTTGTCTCGCTGTTCATCATCGCCATCTACCGCTTCTTCGGCATCATCGCCACCGTTGCGCTGGGCGTGAACATGGTGCTGCTGCTGGCCTTGATGTCGCTGCTGGGTGCAACGCTGACCTTGCCAGGTATCGCCGGTATCGTATTGACCATGGGTATGGCGGTCGACGCCAACGTACTGATCTTCTCGCGGATCCGTGAAGAGATCGCGGCGGGCATGAGCGTGCAACGGGCGATCAACGAAGGTTTCGGGCGCGCATTTACCGCGATTCTCGACGCCAACCTGACCACCTTGCTGGTGGGCGGCATCCTGTTCGCCATGGGTACCGGTCCGGTCAAGGGCTTCGCTGTCACCATGTCCCTCGGGGTTCTGACTTCGATGTTCACGGCCATCATGGTCACCCGCGCGATGGTCAACCTGATCTTCGGCGGTCGTGACTTCAAGAAGTTGTGGATTTAAGGGGCTGCCATGTTACGTACAATCAATTTCATGGGCGTCCGCAACTTCGCGTTCGGCGTCACATTGTTCCTTACTGCGCTGGCCTTGTTCAGTGTGTTTCACAAGGGCATGAACTGGGGCCTGGACTTCACCGGCGGTACGCTCATCGAGCTGACCTACGAGCGTCCGGCCGACGTCACCAAGGTTCGTGAACAGCTGGCTTCGTCCGGCTATCACGAAGCCATTGTGCAGAACTTCGGTGCAACCACCGATCTGCTGGTGCGTATGCCGGGTGAAGATCCACAACTGGGTCACCAGGTAGCCGAAGCGCTGCAGAAGGTCGGCGGTGACAACCCGGCGACGGTCAAGCGCGTCGAGTTCGTAGGCCCGCAGGTGGGTGAAGAACTGCGCGACCAGGGCGGCCTGGGCATGCTGATGGCGCTGGGCGGCATCCTGATCTACCTGGCGTTCCGCTTTCAGTGGAAATTCGCCGTCGGTGCCATCGTTTCGCTGATCCACGACGTGATCGTGACCATCGGTATTCTGTCGTTCTTCCAGATCACCTTCGACCTGACGGTGCTGGCGGCGGTACTGGCGATTATCGGTTACTCACTCAACGACACCATCGTGGTATTCGACCGGGTTCGTGAGAACTTCCGTGTACTGCGCAAGGCCAGCCTGATCGAGAACATCAACATCTCGACCACCCAGACCCTGCTGCGGACTATCGCGACGTCGGTGTCCACTTTGCTGGCAATCGCGGCGCTGCTGTTCTTCGGTGGTGACAACCTGCACGGCTTCTCCCTGGCGCTGCTGGTGGGTGTTCTGGCGGGTACTTACTCGTCGATCTACATCGCCAACGTGGTGCTGATCTGGCTGAACCTGAGCACTGAAGACCTGATTCCACCGGTGAATACCGAGAAGGAAGTCGACGACCGTCCTTGAGTGAAAATTCTCTAGGCGGTGTAGTCCAAAAAGGCGCGAGTTGAACTCGCGCCTTTTTTTATGCTCCAAGGCTGGGAGAAGCGCGGACATGTGCCGCATTTGATGGTCAGGAGGTTCATGTGAACAAGTCGATGCTGGTTGGTGCTGTACTGGGTGCTGTCGGTGTCACTGCCGGGGGCGCTGTGGCCACCTACAGCCTGGTTAAAGATAACGGTCCTCAGTACGCGCAAGTACTCGCCGTAGAGCCGGTCAAGACGCAAATCAAGACTCCACGTGAAGTGTGCAAGGATGTAACGGTCACCCGGCAGGCGCCGGTAAAAGATCAACACCAGATCGCCGGTACAGTGGTCGGTGCACTGGCAGGTGGTCTGCTGGGTAACCAGGTCGGCGGCGGCACCGGCAAGAAGATTGCCACGGTTGCAGGCGCTGTCGGTGGTGGTTATGCCGGTAACAAGGTTCAAGAGGGCATGCAGGAGCGTGACACCTACACCACGACTCAGACCCGTTGCAATACGGTGAATGATATCAGTGACAAGGTGGTGGGTTACGACGTGCGGTACTCGCTGAGTGGTAAAGAGGGGAAAGTGCGAATGGATCGCGATCCGGGGAATCAGATTCCTGTGGATAAGGAAGGTAAGTTGATTTTGTCGGAGAATCAGCAGGGGCAGTGATCTGCTGAAGCCAGATTAAAAAGAAGCACCCTTCGGGGTGCTTTTTTGTCCCGGAGAACATCGTAGAAACCTGTGGGAGCAGGCTTGCCCGCGATGACGGTATCGCCTGTGCCAGATGTGCAGACTGACCCACCGCTATCGCTGGCAAGCCAGCTCCCACAGGGATCGAGTTGGTTGGTGTAATGGAATTACAGGCATAAAAAAAGCACCCCGAAGGGTGCTTTTTTGTCGCCGGAAGCTTAGCGCTTCAGCGAAGCCGGCAGGTGCGGCTGGATGGCCGTCAGCACTGCCTTGAAGCATTTGGTGTTGCCGGCAACGACGTGGCCTTTTTCGAGGAAGTCGTGACCGCCGGTGAAGTCGCTCACCAGGCCGCCGGCTTCTTGAATCAGCAGGGCGCCTGCTGCCATGTCCCACTCGGACAGGCCCGACTCCCAGAAAGCGTCGAAACGGCCGGCTGCCACGTAGGCCAGGTCCAGGCTCGCCGAACCTGCGCGGCGGATGCCGGCGGTCTGGCCAACCAGGGCGCGGAACATGCCCAGGTAGTTTTCCAGGTTGTCCATCTGGTCGTCACGGAATGGGAAGCCGGTACCCAGCAGGGCGCCGTCGAGGCTGGTGCGACCGCTGACGCGCAGGCGGCGACCGTTCAACTGGGCGCCACGGCCACGGCTGGCGGTGAATTCTTCCTGGCGAACCGGGTCCAGCACAACGGCGTGTTCTAGGCGGCCACGGTATTTGCAGGCAATGCTCACGGCAAAGTGCGGGATACCGCGCAGGAAGTTGGTGGTGCCATCCAGTGGGTCGATGATCCACAGGTAGTCTTCGCCTTCGCCGCTACCTTTGTGCAGGCCGGTTTCTTCACCGAGGATGCCGTGGGTAGGGTAGGCCTTGCGCAGCGCGTCGATGATTTTCTGCTCGGCGGCGCGATCCACCTCGGATACGTAATCCTTGGCGTCTTTTTCGTCGACCTTGATGGTATCCAGGCGCTCGATGGAGCGGAAGATCAATTCACTGGCGCTGCGGGCGGCGCGCAGCGCGATATTCAGCATGGGCTGCATGGATGTGTCACCTAAGGTTGTTAAAGAAAGCCGAGCATTCTAGCAGAAACTTTCTTCAGGTGAAGGACGACGTTACCTTTCATGGCATAACCTTAGGCTGTTCTGTAAGATTTGCTCCCCTTTCCCGTGTCCGAGAGCGCCTCCCTTGCTGCAAAACATCCGTGTCGTCCTCGTCAATACCAGTCATCCCGGCAATATCGGCGGCGTGGCGCGAGCCATGAAGAACATGGGGCTGACGCGCCTGGTGCTGGTGGAGCCGCGTGTGTTCCCGCACCACGAGGCCGATGCGCGCGCGTCCGGCGCCAATGACATCCTCGAAAAAGCCCAGGTCGTTGCCACCCTGGAAGACGCCCTGGTCGGCTGCAACCTCGTGCTCGGCACCAGCGCTCGCGACCGTCGCATCCCCTGGCCGCTGCTGGATCCTCGCGAATGCGGGACCAAAGTCGTGGAAGAGGCCGCCGGCGGCGCTGAAATCGCCTTGGTATTCGGCCGTGAAGACTCCGGCCTGACCAATGAAGAGCTGCAGCGATGTCATTATCACGTGCACATCCCATCAGACCCCGAGTTCAGTTCGCTGAACCTCGGGGCAGCGGTGCAGGTGTTGAGCTATGAAGTGCGCATGGCCTGGCTGGCCGCTGAAGGCCAGCCAAGCAAGGTTGAAAAGGATGAGGTTGCATCGACCAAGAGTGGCGAACTGGCCACCATGGACGAGCTGGAGCGATTCTATGAGCACCTGGAGCAAACCCTGGTGGCCATCGAGTTCCTCGATCCGGAAAAACCGCGGCACTTGATGGCGCGCCTGCGTCGGTTGTACGGACGCAGCTCGGTCAGCCGAGCGGAAATGAATACATTGCGTGGCATCCTCACGGAAACCCAGAAAGCGGCCCGTGGCGAGCTTCTTAAGCGGAAGGATTAAAAATGTTCGAGCGTTTGCGAGAAGATATCCAGAGTGTTTTCCACCGTGACCCGGCGGCGCGCAATGCTTTTGAAGTGCTGACCTGCTACCCGGGCATGCACGCGATCTGGATCCATCGCCTGTCCGGCGCCTTGTGGGGCATGGGCTGGAAATGGCTGGCGCGGCTGGTATCGAACTTCGGCCGTTGGTTGACCGGGATTGAGATTCATCCGGGCGCCAAGGTCGGCCGTCGTTTCTTTATCGACCACGGCATGGGCATCGTTATTGGCGAGACCGCCGAGATTGGTGATGACGTGACCCTGTACCAGGGCGTGACCCTGGGCGGCACAACCTGGAACAAAGGCAAGCGCCACCCTACGCTGGAAGATGGCGTTGTAGTAGGGGCGGGCGCGAAGGTGCTCGGTCCGTTTACCGTCGGTGCGGGCGCCAAGGTCGGCTCCAATGCTGTGGTGACCAAGGCTGTACCGCCTGGCGCAACGGTTGTCGGTATTCCGGGGCGGATCATCGTCAAGCCGGAAGTGGGTGATGAGCAGGAAGCCAAGCGCAAGGCCATGGCCGAGAAGATCGGCTTCGATGCCTATGGCGTCAGCGAAGACATGCCTGACCCGGTAGCGCGTGCCATCGGTCAGTTGCTGGATCACCTGCAAGCGGTGGACGGCAAGCTGGACGGTATGTGCGGTGCCCTGAAAGACCTCGGCAGCAGCTACTGCGCCAAGGATCTGCCTGAGCTGCGCAAGGAAGACTTCGCCGAGATCAAGGGCGAAAGTGCCGCCACCAAGGCTGGCTGAAGTCTCGCAATCACTGCAAAACCCATGTGGGAGCGGGCTTGCTCGCGAAAGCTGCGCGTCAGTCACCGAATATATTGACTGAATCACCG
>NZ_JBOIBY010000140.1:0-2629 GCF_050739655.1 Pseudomonas sp.
GGTTTTCGATGAGTTATCAGGTTCTTGCACGTAAATGGCGTCCGCGCTCGTTCCGCGAAATGGTCGGCCAGACCCATGTGCTCAAGGCTCTGATCAATGCCTTGGACAGCCAGCGGCTGCACCACGCTTACCTGTTCACCGGTACGCGCGGGGTCGGCAAGACCACCATCGCCCGGATCATCGCCAAATGCCTGAACTGTGAAACAGGTATTACTTCCTCGCCATGTGGTGAGTGTTCGGTGTGCCGCGAGATCGATGAAGGCCGATTCGTCGACCTGATCGAGATCGACGCCGCGAGCCGCACCAAGGTCGAGGACACCCGTGAACTGCTCGACAACGTGCAGTACGCACCGAGCCGCGGGCGCTTCAAGGTCTACCTGATCGACGAAGTGCACATGCTCTCCAGCCATTCCTTCAATGCGCTGTTGAAAACCCTCGAAGAGCCGCCGCCCTACGTCAAGTTCATCCTGGCGACCACCGATCCGCAGAAACTTCCTGCAACGATTCTCTCGCGCTGCTTGCAGTTCTCCCTGAAAAACATGACTCCCGAGCGTGTGGTCGAGCATTTGACCCACGTGCTCGGTGTCGAAAACGTGCCATTCGAAGACGACGCACTGTGGCTGCTTGGCCGTGCCGCCGATGGTTCGATGCGCGATGCCATGAG
The DNA here is from genome assembly GCF_050739655.1 of Pseudomonas sp. Lineage (GTDB taxonomy): Bacteria > Pseudomonadota > Gammaproteobacteria > Pseudomonadales > Pseudomonadaceae > Aquipseudomonas. The sequence goes on from NZ_JBOIBY010000140.1 coordinate 665, forward strand.
CCTGACCGATCAGGCGATTGCCTTCGGCGAAGGCAAGGTCATGGCTGCCGATGTGCGAGCGATGCTGGGGACCCTCGATCACGGCCAGGTCTACGATGTTCTGCATGCGCTGATTGAAGGCGACGCCAAGGCCCTGCTCGAAGCGGTTCGCCATTTGGCCGAACAAGGCCCGGACTGGAATGGCGTGCTCTCGGAAATTCTCAACGTGTTGCACCGTGTCGCCATCGCCCAGGCTTTGCCTGATGGCGTCGACAATGGACATGGCGACCGTGACCGGGTGCTGGCGCTGGCTCAGGTATTGCCGGCCGAAGATGTGCAGTTCTATTACCAGATGGGTCTGATCGGGCGTCGGGATCTGCCGTTGGCACCGGACCCTCGTGGTGGCTTTGAGATGGTATTGCTGCGGATGCTCGCCTTCCGGCCTGCCGATACCGCCGATGCCCCGAGGCAATCGCTAAAGCCAGTGGGGATCAGCCAGGCCACAGTTGATTCCGCAAACTCCGTGGCTGCCGCGCCGGTCGTTGCGCCGGTAGTCGCTGCGGCAGTTGCACCGATACCTGCTGCGCCAGTGGCTCCGGTACCTGCGCCTGAGCCTGAACTGGTTGCGCCAGTGGCCGAGCCCGAGCCTGTGGTTGAACCGGTCGTGGTCGAAGAGGTGGTCGACCTGCCGTGGAACGATCCAATCGAGCCGGTACCGGTTCAACAGCCTGCGGTCGAGCCGGTGCTGGAAACCGTCAGCGAACAGCCCGAGTTACCGCCGATGTTGGTGCCCACGCCTGATAGCGTGGTGCCGGACGCACCGGAGTGGGCCGCAGCGTCGATCCCGGAACCGACCGTGGCCGAAGTCGATGCCGCTACGCCGGGCATGGACCTGGACGATGAGCCACCGTTGGATGAGGATTACATCGAGCCGGACATGGATTCGGCCTACAGTTACCTTGATGAGCTGGCCAGTGAACACGTCGCGGAGCCTGCAGCGGAACCCGAGCCTGAGCCCGCCGCAGCGCCGGCCACGGGGTTGGCGCTGCAATGGCTGGAATTGTTTCCGAAGTTGCCGATCTCCGGCATGACCGGCAGCATCGCCGCCAACTGCACGTTGATCTCCGTGGAAGGCGACAGTTGGCTGTTGCACCTGGACCCGGCCCACAGTGCCCTGTTCAACGCGACCCAGCAACGTCGGCTCAACGATGCGTTGAACCAGTATCACGGGCGTACGCTGACCCTGACCATGGAGCTGATCAAGCCCGAGCAGGAAACCCCGGCCCAGGCAGCCTCCCGCCGTCGTGCAGACCGCCAGCGCGAGGCCGAGGAATCGATCCATGGTGATCCGTTCATCCAGCAAATGATGCAGCAGTTCGGTGCGGTGATCCGTAACGATACTATTGAGCCTGTCGAAGCCCTGGTCAGTCAGGGCTAATAGCTGAAGGCGTTCGGCCAAAAGGCCGGGCGTTGTTTTTATCCAAGTACTTTGAGGTGATTCCCATGATGAAAGGTGGCATGGCCGGCCTGATGAAGCAGGCGCAGCAGATGCAGGAAAAAATGGCCAAGATGCAGGAAGAGCTGGCCAACGCCGAAGTCACCGGTAAGGCCGGTGGCGATATGGTTACCGTGGTCATGACCGGTCGTCACGACCTCAAGCGCGTGAGCATCGACCCAACCTTGCTGCCGGGTCTGGATGAAGACGACCGTGAAGTGATCGAAGATCTGGTGGCTGCCGCCGTCAACGACGCGGTGCGCAAGATCGAAGCCAATAGCCAGGACAAAATGTCCGGCATGACTGCTGGCATGCAACTGCCACCGGGCATGAAATTGCCGTTCTGATTCGCCTTTGGGCGGCAGATGAGCTAAACAAGTGCCAGGCATTGCGCCTGGCATTTTTGTTTTTGCATTGGGTATGTGGCGCTTTCCTTGACGCCATCGCGGGCAAGCCCGCTCCCACAGGGTATGTATCGCTCACAAAATCTG
>NZ_JBOIBY010000141.1:0-1316 GCF_050739655.1 Pseudomonas sp.
GACCAGTTGGAGGCCGGTCGGGTTTTCGCTACAGGCAAATCAGTCATGGTCGTCGTCCGACTCCGTGTTATCCCAAATCAGTCGGGGATCGAAAGTTACGGCGGCAAGCATCGTCAGAATCACCACAGTGGCGAAAGCGATGGCGCCAAGATTGGCTTCAATGCTGGCAAGCCGTCCAAAATTCACGACCGCCACCAGGATGGCGATCACAAAGATATCGAGCATCGACCAGCGGCCGATGAACTCGATGAAGCGGTACATCCAGATGCGCTGGCGAGCCGAAAGGGGCTGACGACGCTGCACGGAAAACAGCAGTAATGCGATGCCTACCAGCTTGAAGGTGGGCACCAGGATACTGGCGATGAACACCACGGCCGCAATGGGGAACATTCCGTAGTGCATCAACTCGATCACACCGGCCATGATCGTGCTGGGCGCACCTTTGCCCAAGGAGTTCACGGTCATGATCGGCAACAAATTGGCCGGTATGTAGAGAATGGCGGCGGTAATCAGCAATGCCCAGGTCCGTACCAGGCTGTTCGGGCTGCGAGCATGCACCAGCGCTCCGCAGCGCGTACAGACTTGCTCATCGGTATCAGCTTCCTGCCTGTTCAATTCATGACATTCCTTGCAAATCAGAATGCCTGCATCAATCGCCCGCATGAGCATCCTCTCCTGATAACGCTTGCCAGATCTGGTGAGGCGACATCACGACTTCCAGCCAGACTTGAATCAGCAACAAACCAATGAAGCACACCAGGCCGAGGCCTACGGTGATTGCTGCCATATCTGCCAGTTTGACGATCGCCACCAGTACGCCCATGAAGTAGACCTCGAGCATCCCCCATTCTCGTATATGGTGATAAATGCGATAGAGCAACAAGCCGTAGCTGCGTCCGACATCAAAACGGATGCTCAACAATACGGCCAATTGGCACAGTAGCTTGAGCAGCGGAATCCCCATGCTGCACAGGAACACGATCGCTGAAACGCTTTGCATGCCCGTGTCAAAAAGCGCGACAACACCGCTCCAGACCGTGTCTGTCGAAGATTGCCCGAGCAGATTGAGTTGCATGATGGGTAAAAAGTTCGCCGGAATAAACAACAGCAGTGCGGCAATGACCAGGGCAAGGCTGCGCTGTACGACGTTGTAGCGATTGGCATAAAGCTCGTAGCCACAGCGCGGGCACAGGGCTTTTTCGCCATGGGCGAGTACTGGCTTGCGCATGAGCAGGTCGCACTCGTGACAGGCAACCAGATTGTCTAGCGGTAATTCTGACAGCCCTTGGGCGTCAACCGGATCCGGCATAAAGGCT
>NZ_JBOIBY010000142.1:0-7297 GCF_050739655.1 Pseudomonas sp.
CCTGAGCGAGCAGGGCTTCGATATCTGCCTGCAAGCCGGCGCCACCACTTGGGTCGTGGCCGGAGAGACAGAGGACAACGGGGCGAGAGCTGTAGATATTCATGGTGCGCGAGCTTACCACCAAACATCTTTTTTCGGGTGCCGGCCAATGAACGTTGGGGCGCGATTGAGCCATTGGGTTTGGGCCATGGCAGTTATCTGACCGACTCGATTGCTCTATTTCAATAATTCTCGCTGGAACGCCCGTGCTAGAGCCTTTTTAGGAAATATTTCTATAGTGCTTAATGGCCATCAGCGGCTATGCTAGAGTGGATCCAAATGAATAATAGATAACGCCGGTATTACGTCCTCTCAAAAGGAATGGGGGCTTCCTGACGGAATCGGACAGGCCACGCTGGGGCATAAATGCGCTATTTGCTGATATTGATGTTGTGTTTGCCCTTGTTGGCAAACGCCGTCGAGTTCGATGAGTTCACTCAAAGCCTTCCCCTGGGGCAGTCCCTGCAAGTGTTTGAAGACGCGGGTGGTCAGGCGAGCATTACCCAAGTGCGCGCTCAAGCGGCGGCCGGTCAGTTCAAGACTCACGACAAAGCCACTCTCAACGCCGGGTATTCACGCTCGGTGTTCTGGCTGAAAATCGACCTGCAATACCGCCCGTCCAATCCAGCCGCCCCACGAACCTGGCTGCTGGAACTGGCCTATCCGCCCCTCGATCACCTTGATCTCTATTTGCCCGATGCTGCCGGCGACTATCATTTGGTCAGGCAGACTGGCGATGCATTGCCGTTCGCCAGTCGCGAGATTCGCCAGAACAACTATCTGTTCAATCTGGATTTCACGCCTGACCAGACACAAACCCTGTACCTGCGCCTGCAAAGTCAGGGTTCGATCCAGGCGCCAGTCACCTTGTGGTCGAGCACCGCCTACCTCGAAGAACAGCCCGTTCGGCTTTATGTGCTGGGGATGATCTACGGTGTGCTGCTGGGCATGCTGGTCTACAACCTGTTCATCTACCTGAGCGTGCGCGACACCAGTTACCTCTATTACATCTTCTACATCGCCTCGTTTGGCTTGTATCAGCTGTCGGTCAATGGCGCGGCGGTGCAGTATTTCTGGCCGGACAATCCTTGGTGGGCCAACGCCGCGACGCCATTTTTCATAGGCTGTGCCGGATTGTTCGGCAGCCAGTTCGCCCGCAGTTTCCTGCAAACGGCCACTCACAGTCGCTGGCTTGATCGGGTGTTGCTGGCGTTGGTGGCGTTCAGTGCGCTGGTGGTCGGGCTGTCGTTGATGACCAGTTACGCCCTGGCCCTGCGCCTGGCGACAGCCCTGGCGCTGATTTTCACCGTCGTGATTTTTGCCGCGGGCATCTTCGCCTGGCTGCGTGGGCTGCGGGTGGCGCGTTATTTCATCATCGCCTGGTCGGCGTTTTTGCTCGGCGGCATCGTCAACACGATGATGGTGCTCGGTTATCTGCCGAACGTGTTCCTGACCATGTACTCCAGCCAGATCGGCTCGGCCATCGAGGTGGCGCTGTTGTCCCTGGCGCTCGCCGATCGCATTAACGCCATGCGCGAACAGCAGGCGCAGACGCTGTTGGACGCAGGACAAAAGCTCGAAGTGCTTAACCAGCAACTGGCCCACAGCAACAAGCTCAAGGACGAGTTCCTCGCCACCCTGACCCACGAGTTGCGCACACCGATGAATGGCGTGATCGGTTCATTGGAACTGATGCAGACCGTCGAAATGGACCCTGAGCTGGAGCAATATCAGCAGACGGCCGCAGGGTCGGCGCGCGAGATGATGCGTATGGTCAACGGCATACTCACGCTGACAGAGTTGCAGGCCGGCAAACTCAAGGCGTCGCCCTCGACGTTCAGTTTGCGCGGCGTGATCGAGGCATTGCGTGTGCAATTCGATGGCAATGCGTCGAGCAAGTCGCTGGATTTCAAGGTCGATGTGGCGCCGGGTGTACCGGATCGTCTGCGCGGTGACAGCGCCAGGCTGGCGCAATGCCTGGAATGCCTATTGGATAATGCGATCAAGTTCACCCGGGTGGGCGGGCTGGCATTGCGGGTGTCCGGCAAAACGGTTGAGCCCGATCGGTTGGCGTTGTCTTTTGCAGTGATCGATACAGGTATCGGCTTCACCGATCTGGGCGAAGCGACGATGTATCAGCGCTTCTTCCAGCTCGATGGTTCGATGACTCGGGAACATGGTGGCCTGGGAGTCGGGCTGGCGATCTGTCGGCAACTGATCGAATTGCTCGGCGGACGTTTGACTCACCGTTCCGAGCCGGGGCATGGCAGCCGTTTCCAGCTAGATGTCGAATTTGAAGTGCCGCCGGTAGAACGTCCGACGACGCCGTTCATGTCTCGTGAGTTGTCGGGTTTGCGACTGCCGCAGGACTGCACCGTGCTCTTGGTGGATGACAACAGCGTCAATCAGCTGGTGATGCGCGGCATGCTGCTCAAGCTCGGATTCCGGGTACGCACCGCCGAAAGTGGCACGGCGGCTCTGGATTTCCTGCAGCACGAAACCTGTGATGCCGTATTGCTCGATTGCGAGTTGCAGCCGATGGACGGCGTATCCGTCTGTTGCCAGATTCGCGCCCTGCCAGGTTGCGCCGAATTGCCGGTGTTCATCATCGCCCAGGGTGTGGATCGGGAGCGTTGCCCGACCGGTGCGCTGATTGATCACCTGAGCAAACCGGTGAAATTCGAAGATTTGCAGGCGGCGCTCTACCGTCGGGTGCTCTGTTCGCAACAGGGCGAAAGCGCCGACAGTTAGGCGGATATGACACTTTGTTCAGCTGGAGGGCGGTGCTTAACTGAAATCCCTTGGCTGACCAAAGGAGCCCCGTCATGAACCTGCATCAGTTCGCCGAAACCCACGAAGTGACCAATCAGCCGCCCTCACTGGACGGTGCCAACCTGTATCGCATCGACTTGCCTTTACAGGAATGGTCGCGGCGTTTCGGTGCCGGTTGGGCCGAGTCGCTAATCGACGCTTACGGCGCACTGGCCGGTGGGCCATTGATGGAAGCGGGGTTTCTGGCCAATCAGAACAAACCGGTGTTCAGCAGCCATGATCGCTATGGGCACCGCATCGATCTGGTGGAATTTCATCCGGCCTATCACCAGCTGATGCGCACGGCGGTCGAGCACGGTTTGACGTCGCTGCCCTGGGCTCACCCGCAGTCGGGTGCCCACGTGGCTCGCGCATCGATGACTTACTTGCACAGTCAGGCCGAAGCCGGCAGTGGTTGCCCGTTGACCATGACGTTCGCCAGTGTCCCGGCGTTGCGCCTGCAGCCGGATCTGGCGGAAAAGTGGCTGCCAAAGATTCTCGCCACCGAGTACGACCCGCGCAACGTCGGCATGGCCCATAAGGCCGGGGTCACGATCGGCATGGCCATGACTGAGAAGCAGGGCGGCACCGATGTCCGCGCCAACACCACCAAGGCGTTTCCGGTGGGTGCCAGCGGTCCTGGCCAGGCTTATGAACTGGTGGGGCACAAGTGGTTCTGCTCGGCGCCCATGTGCGATGCGTTTCTGACGCTGGCGCAGACCGACAAGGGTTTGACCTGTTTCCTGCTGCCGCGCCATCGCCCGGACGACACGCGCAATCAGTTCTACATCCAGCGCTTGAAAAACAAACTCGGCAACTGCTCCAACGCGTCCAGCGAAGTGGAGTTTCGCGGTGCCTTGGCGTGGATGGTCGGTGAAGAGGGGCGCGGCGTGCCGACGATCATTGAGATGGTCGCCATGACCCGTTTCGATTGCATGGTCGGGTCCAGTTCCCTGATGCGTCAGGCGCTGACTCAGGCCAGCCATCACTGTGCTCACCGCACGGTTGGCGGCAAGCTGCTTAGCGAACAACCTTTGATGCAAAACGTGCTGGCGGATTTGGCGCTGGAAAGTGAAGCCGCCTTGGCCTTGAGCCTGCGCATGGGGCGGGCGCTGGATCATCTGGACGATTCCCGGGAAGCCAAGTTCGCCCGGCTGGTCACGGCGGTGGGCAAGTACTGGATCTGCAAACGGGCGCCGGCCATGATCAATGAAGCGGCTGAATGCATGGGGGGGGCGGGGTATGTCGAGGACAGCATCCTGCCGCGGTTGTATCGCGAGGCACCGGTGAATTCGACGTGGGAAGGTTCAGGTAATGTGCAGTGCCTGGATGTACTGCGTGCGCTGTCCAAAGAACCGGGTGTGCTCGATGCGTTGTTCAGCGAATTGGGCGATGGCCATGGCGACAAGCGTCTGGCTGCGCATATCAGCCAATTGCAGGCGGCTTTCAAGGACACCAGCGACATTCAGTACCGCGCCCGGCAATTGACTGAAGATATTGCGTTGGGGCTTCAGGCCAAGTTGTTGCTTGAGGCAGGGAATTCGGTGGTCAGTGATGCTTTTATTGCCAGTCGCCTGAGTGGCGGTGGTCGGGTTTACGGGGCATTGCCGCGAGGGTTGGATGTAGAAGCGATTGTCGCCCGTTCCACCCCGCAGAACTTCTGACCGCAACAAAACCCTGTGGGAGCTAGCCTGCTAGCGATGACGGCGGCACATTCGACATCTTCTTTGAGGGCGAAGGCCCCATCGCTAGCAGGCTAGCTCCCACATTGGATCTTCGGTGATTAAGGCAATTGTGTAGTGGCCACTGTTCCCGTGAAGCCTTGATACAGGCAAGATAAAGGCCTGCAAGTCAGAACACAGGATGCTGATCGTGACCGAAGCTTTTATTGTCGTTCAAACCGCCGAGCAAGCTGTAGACCGGCTTGCGCTCTTGCACAATCGTGCGACCACCGCGCTGAGTCAGGCGCTCAAGCGTTATCTCAAGGATCGAGTCGAGCCAGACGCCGAACAGCGGGCGATGTTTCGTTATCCCGAATTGCGCCTGACCTATCACTGCCAGGGCGAAGTCCCGCAGACCGTGCGTGCCTACGCCAAGGTCCAGTTGCCCGGCACTTACAGCGTTACCGTCACCCATCCGTCGGCTTTCCGTAAGTACCTGCTGGAACAGCTGGTGCCGTTGATGCACGACTTCACCGTGACCGTCGAAGTCGGTATCAGCCAACAGAATATTCCGTATCCCTATGTGGTCGAGCAGGGCGATGAATTGGCTGGCTCCGGCGTGACCGCAGCCGTGCTGGCGCGGGTGTTCCCGAGCACTGACCTGTCCGCCGCCACCGATGGCATCGCCGATGGCCTGTACGATTGGGAAAACACCGATCCGCTGCCACTGGCGCTGTTCGATGCGGCGCGAGTGGACTTTTCCCTGCGCCGCCTGGTGCATTACACCGGCAGCGATTGGCGGCATGTACAGCCATGGATCCTGCTGACCAACTACCACCGTTATGTCGACCAGTTCATCGTCCATGGCCTGGAACAATTGCGCAGCGATCCGCGTTTCGTGCGCATGGTCTTGCCGGGCAACGTGATCATCGAAAAGAGCATGGATCACGGCGAAGCCTCAGCCATCGCCGCCGGCGTGGTGTGGCACCGTTACCAGATGCCGGCCTATCACCTGATCGCCAACGATGGTCACGGTGTGACGCTGGTGAACATTGGCGTCGGCCCGTCCAACGCCAAGAACATCACCGATCACCTGGCGGTGCTGCGTCCGCATTGCTGGCTGATGATTGGCCATTGCGGCGGCTTGCGTCAGTCGCAGACCATCGGTGACTACGTGCTGGCGCACGCCTACATGCGCCGTGACGGGATTCTCGACCGGGTGGTGCCGCCGAATATTCCGATCCCGGCCCTGGCCGAAGTGCAGCTGGCCTTGCAGCAAGCGGCAGCGAACATCACTGGCGAGAAGGGTGACGAGCTGAAGAAGCGCCTGCGTACCGGCACCGTGCTGACTTACGACGACCGTAACTGGGAGTTGCGCTGGGCTCAGGAACGTCCGTTGATCAACCTGTCACGCGCCGTGGCGGTGGACATGGAAAGCGGCACGATTGCAGCGCAGGGTTATCGCTTGCGGGTGCCTTATGGCACGTTGCTCTGCGTCTCCGACAAGCCACTGCACAGCGAAATCAAGTTGCCGGGCTCGGCCAACGCCTTCTATGAGCGAGCGGTCAGCCAGCACTTGAAGATCGGCATCGAAGCCGTGGATCTGCTGCGCACTGAGCTCAACTCGCTGCACTCACGCAAACTGCGCAGCTTCGACGAACCACCGTTCCGCTGATTGTTTCATGGCCATTTGGCGGTCAGGCCACTAGCATAGTGAGCCCTGACCGTTAGATGTTCTCTTTGCCATGCCTCGTCCTCCGCGTCCCGTTTCCCGCCGTCCTGGCGCGAAACCCTCGTCCTCGTCCTCAGCCCCGCGCCGTGTCGCCAAGGCGCCACCGGCTGAGCCGAAGCTTTTTTTGTTCAACAAACCCTTCGATGTACTGACGCAATTCAGTGACGGCGAAGGGCGGGCGACGCTCAAGGATTTTATCGAGATTCCCGGGATCTACCCGGCAGGAAGGCTGGATCGCGACAGCGAAGGTTTGCTGTTGCTGACCAACGACGGTCAGCTTCAGGCGCGTATCGCCGACCCGAAACACAAACTGGCCAAGACGTATTGGGTACAAGTGGAAGGCGAGCCGACTGCCGAGCAGTTGCAGCGTTTGCGTGACGGCGTGGAGCTCAACGACGGCATGACCCTGCCCGCCGAGGCGCGACAGCTTGATGAGCCGCAGCTATGGCCGCGTAACCCGCCGGTACGCTTTCGAAAAAGTGTGCCGACCAGTTGGCTGGAACTGGTGATTCGCGAAGGTCGCAACCGTCAGGTGCGGCGCATGACGGCGGCGGTAGGCTTGCCGACGTTGCGGCTGGTGCGGGTCAGGATCGGCGACTGGACAATCGAAGGGCTCGAACAGGGCCAGTACAAGGAGGTGCCGGCGCGTTTATAACGTGCCGGTCTCGATCAGGCCTATCACCACGCTCTTGATCACGAACGCCGCCACGCCAAGGCCCAGCACGAAGAACAGGATGAACGAGCCGAAGCGTCCGGCCTTGGACTTCTTCGCCAGATCCCAGACGATGAAACCCATGAAAATGATCAGGATGCTGACCAGGCCGGTCATCATCCACTCTTCGAATACTGCAGGATCCATTGGACAACTCCAGCGCGGGCGGGGCTAAAAGACGGCGCGAGTATAAGTCACGCAGGGTCCGCGCAGGATGGACCTGCGGCACTGTGCCGCAGTCATTCGTCGCCCCAAGCGACAACGATCCGCTCTTGTAGGAGCTGACGAGTGAAACGAGGCTGCGATCTTATGACTTTGATTTTTTAAGATCAAGATCAAAAG
>NZ_JBOIBY010000143.1:0-6353 GCF_050739655.1 Pseudomonas sp.
TCTTCAAAAGAGCGTGAAAAAAACGGGTTTTCACAACTTCACAAGAGTGTGGCGAGCAAATGAATAGTTTTGCGTCTGAACATGCACCATTAGCGTCTACAACAGCCCAACGACACAGGACCGAGTACTCCTCGAACACCGGAGCCTGAAGCCTGTCCGCTACGGATTTGGTTGCACAAACGGATGTATCGACCATAAGTCGAATTGCCAGCCGCTCGTTGAAATGAGTTCATATGACTCTTATCAGACCCGGCAGGTAGCGTCCGTCGAAGTTGCAAAAAATTGCGAAGATTCGGACATGGCGATACTGCCATGGGTACCTGGGGCATCACTGACACGCCCCGTCACTCCTGGCAGCCATGCCGTCAATTTGGTGCTGCAGATTTTGGAGACGCGTTAAATGGCGCATAACGAAGCAGTCGACGTAGTACTGGTAGGGGCCGGCATCATGAGCGCCACCCTTGCGGTACTGCTCAAAGAGCTCGACCCCGCGATCAAGCTGGAAGTCGTCGAGCTGATGGATTCCGGTGCCGCGGAGAGTTCCAACCCGTGGAACAACGCCGGTACCGGTCACGCCGGCCTGTGCGAGCTGAACTACACGCCGCAGGCTGCCGATGGCGCCGTCGACATCAAGAAAGCCGTGCACATCAACACCCAGTTCGAGGTGTCGAAGCAGTTCTGGTCGTACTTGACCAAGAAAGGCACGTTCGGCTCGTGCAAATCGTTTATCAGCCCGGTTCCGCACCTGAGTTTCGTGCAAGGTGACAGCGGCGTTTCCTTCCTCAAGGAGCGCTTCAAGGTGCTGAGCAAGCACCACGCCTTTGCCGACATGGAATACACCGAAGACAAAGCTACGATGGCAGAGTGGATGCCGTTGATGATGCCTGGGCGCGACGCTGGCGAAACCCTCGCCGCCACCCGCGTGATCAATGGCACCGACGTCAACTTCGGCGCCCTGACTAACCAGTTGCTCAAGCACCTGACCAGCGCACCCGATGCCCAGGTCAAGTACTGCAAGCGCGTGACTGGCCTCAAGCGCAACAATGGCGGCTGGACCGTCAGCATCAAGGACGTCAACAGCGGCAACAGCCGTGAAGTCGACGCCAAGTTCGTCTTCCTCGGCGCTGGCGGCGCAGCGTTGCCGCTGTTGCAGGCCTCGGGCATCGAAGAAAGCAAAGGTTTCGGCGGCTTCCCGATCAGCGGCCAGTGGCTGCGTTGCGACAACCCGGAAGTGGTCAAGCATCACCAGGCCAAGGTTTACAGCCAGGCAGCGGTAGGTTCGCCACCGATGTCCGTGCCACACCTGGATACCCGTGTCGTCGACGGCAAGAAATCCCTGCTGTTCGGACCATACGCCGGCTTCACCACCAAGTTCCTCAAGCACGGTTCCTTCATGGACCTACCGATGTCGGTTCGCGCCGGCAACATCGGCCCGATGCTGGCGGTGGCGAAAAACAACATGGACCTGACCAAGTACCTGGTCAGCGAAGTGATGCAGTCGATGGAGCAGCGCCTGGAGTCCCTGCGTCGTTTCTACCCTGAAGCGAAAGCCGAAGACTGGCGCCTGGAAGTGGCTGGCCAACGGGTACAGATCATCAAGAAAGACCCGAAAAAAGGCGGCATCCTGCAGTTCGGTACCGAACTGGTCGCGGCCAAGGACGGCTCCCTCGCTGCCCTGCTCGGCGCTTCGCCAGGTGCCTCGGTGACGGTTTCGATCATGCTTGAGCTGATCGAAAAATGCTTCCCGGGTAAAACCAAGGGCGAGTGGGCTGCCAAACTGGCGGAAATCTTCCCGGCTCGGGAAAAGGTTCTGGAGACCGATGCTGCGCTGTATCGCAAGATCAACACGCAGAACAACGTTGCTCTGGAACTGGTTGAAGCCAGCAGCGAGACCGAAAGCTACGCTTGATTCGGCCTCCATAAAAAAACGCCCCGCTCTCATCGAGAACGGGGCGTTTTTTATGGTTCCTTAAAAGATCGCAGCTTCGCTTCGCTCGGCAGCTCCTACAGGAATACGCGTTCTTTTGTAGGAGCTGCCGAAGGCTGCGATCTTTTGATGTTCAGCCGCGAGCCTTTTCGATCAGCTCAATGTATTCCGGCGCATTGCGCTGATCCTTGATCAGGGCAATGAAATTATGGCCGTGCTCATCCTTGCCATTCACGTCGTAACCCGCTTCGACGAAGAACGTCAGGAAACGCTCGAAATCATCGATCCGCAGGCCACGATAAGCCTTGATCAGTTTGTGCAACGACGGCGAAGTGGCGTCGACCGGTTCAAAATCGAGGAACAACTTGATCTGCGCGTCGCCGATCTCGTCACCAATCACTTGCTTCTTATCTTTACGCATTGCCGACTCCAGCTCGCAGACATTTCACGGGGCGGGCAGTTTACCCCTGCGCGGGCCCGGCACTCAACGCGGACGAACAGCCCCGGTGTGCAAATCGGCCCAGACATGGCCATTGGCGTAACTGAGGAACTGGCAATACACCGTGTCATTGCGCAACAAATCGATCACCACCCGGTATTGCGCCAGTGGGTAATAGAGCGTCAGGGTCTTGCTCTTGTCGTCGTAGACCGGTTTTTTCAGGCTTTTGCTCTCGCCATCAAAATTGACCAGTACCTGATTGATGGTCGCTCCCTTGTTCAAGGACTTGCCCTTGAGGCGTACTAAAAGCGGCGAAGTGACGGGAATCGGCTGTTGATTGGACTGGCGCTGACTGCCGACCACTACTGAATATTCGGTAACTTGCAGGAGTTGTTGCTGTTCGGGTTCAGCGTCACGCAGGCTCAGGTCGTCCGGTGGCAGGAACTGCCCGTGCATCGGCGCCGGGGCAGCGGCCAGAGGGAGACTGAAGGTGAGCAATAAGGCGGCGCAGCAGCGGATCAGAGGACTCATGGCAGGCTCCGGTGGGCGGGGCCGGGCACTTTAGCATGTGCCAGGAGGCTGAATTGCCTAACAACGGTGGGAGCGAGCCTGCTCGCGAAAACATTAACGATAACGCGGACATTGTGAATGAACGCGGCGTCCTGAAGTTTTTCGCGAGCAAGCTCGCTCCTACAAATGCCTTAACTGAACAGCATTACGGTCAACACGGGCATTCAGGCAGCCCGTATTACCTTTGACGTCCATCGCGAGCAAGCTCGCCCCCACAATGTGCAAGGGCAGATCAGTCGAACTGCGCGCGCATCCAGGCTTGGTAGTCTGCGACACCCGGTTCACCTTCGCGCGGTGCCCAATGCGGCAGTTCCCCTTCACCAACCGGTCGATAAGGGCCAGCCTTGCATTCGAACATCAGACTGTCGGCTTCAAGTACCACCAAACCGTGGTACACGCCCGTTGGCAGGTCCACGCCAACACAGTCGCCGCCAGCCTGCAAAACCTGCTTTTTCACCACGGCGCCCGCTTCGTCGAAAATCAACAGCCCCAACCGCCCTTTAAGGACCAACAAGGTTTCGGCCTTGTTTTCGCCCAAATGACGGTGAGGTGGAATATAGGTAGCCGGTTGTAGCCCGACCGCCATCCGGTGGCAGGCATCTTCCATCAGGTGGAAGTTGTGGTGCTGACGCCCACGAGGATTGGCCCCGGCTTTCTCGGCCAATTCAGTGAACAGCGTTTGATCAAGAAAGCTTGGTGCGGCCATTGCTTACATTCCCTTAACGGCAAAAATCCCGTTGGCGTTGCGCCAGTAACCTTTGTAATCCATGCCGTAACCGAAAATGTAGCGGTCAATGCATGGCAAACCGACGAAATCGGCCTTCAGGTCCGGGCGGGCCTTGCGGTCGTGGTCCTTGTCGATCAGCACGGCGGTGTGCACTTTGCGGGCGCCGGCGTGTTTGCAGAAGTCGATGATCGCGCCCAGGGTGTGACCTTCGTCGAGGATGTCGTCGATGATCAGCACGTCACGGTCGATGAACGACACTTCCGGCTTGGCTTTCCAGAACAGCTCGCCACCGCTGGTTTCGTTGCGATAGCGGGTGGCATGCAGATAGGACGCTTCCAGCGGGAAATGCAGATGGGTCAGCAGTTTGCCGGCAAAAATCAGCCCACCGTTCATCACACAGAACACCACCGGGTTGCTGTCCGCCAGTTCATCGTTGATGTGCGCACCGACGCGGGCGATGGCCGCCTCGACTTCAGCTTCGGTGTACAGGCAGTCAGCCTCTCGCATGATTTGACGGATATGCTCGAGATCAGCGGACATGGCGCTCTCCAGGGGTGGCAGTTCAAGAAAAGCGGGCAAAGGTACGCATCCCGCGAGGCCAGATCAAGCGTTTGTGGACTAACGTACTCTATTGTCTATAGGACAACACCCTCGGATAGATTAATCTAGGCCGGTTTTTTTGCCCGCCGCCGGAGCCTTTCCCCATGCCTATTCTCGAGATCCGCCATCCGCTGATCCGTCACAAACTTGGCCTTATGCGCCGCGCAGACATCAGCACCAAGAATTTCCGTGAGCTCGCTCAGGAAGTCGGCGCCCTGCTGACCTATGAAGCCACCAAAGACCTGCCGCTGGAAACCTACGATATCGAAGGTTGGTGCGGCACTGTGTCGGTCGAAAAAATCGCCGGCAAGAAAATTACTGTAGTACCGATCCTGCGCGCCGGTATCGGCATGCTCGACGGCGTACTCAGCCTGATCCCAGGCGCCAAAGTCAGCGCCGTGGGCGTGGCGCGCAACGAGGAAACCCTCGAAGCTCACACCTACCTGGAAAAACTGGTACCGGAAATCGACGAACGCCTGGCGATGATCATCGACCCGATGCTTGCCACCGGTGGCTCAATGGTTGCGACCATTGATCTGCTGAAGAAAGCAGGCTGCAAGGAAATCCGCGCCATGGTGCTGGTTGCCGCCCCTGAAGGCATCGCCGTGGTCGAGAAAGCTCACCCGGATGTGACCATCTATACCGCGTCCATTGATCAGAAACTGAACGAGCACGGTTACATCATCCCGGGCCTGGGCGATGCTGGCGACAAGATCTTCGGCACCAAGCAGAAGGACGCGTAAGCATGCAACAAGAGTTCAACGATCCGCTCTGGCGCACGGTGCTGTCTGGCGCACAGATGCTGTTCGTGGCCTTCGGCGCCCTGGTGTTGATGCCGCTGATTACCGGCCTGGACCCTAACGTGGCGCTGTTTACCGCAGGCCTGGGGACAATCCTGTTCCAGATCGTCACCGGGCGTCAGGTGCCGGTGTTCCTGGCGTCGAGCTTTGCCTTCATCACCCCGATCATTCTCGCCAAGGGCCAGTTCGGCCTGGCCGCGACCATGGGCGGCGTGATGGCGGCCGGTTTCGTCTACACCTTCCTCGGCCTTGCCGTGAAGATCAAAGGCACCGGCTTCATCGATCGCCTGCTGCCACCGGTGGTGATCGGCCCGGTGATCATCTCCATCGGCCTGGCCATGGCGCCAATTGCCGCCAACATGGCGATGGGCAAGGCTGGCGATGGCAGCGAGCTGATTCATTACCAGACGGCGATGCTGATCTCGATGCCCGCGCTGTTGACCACACTGATCGTCGCGGTATTCGGCAAAGGCATTTTCCGCCTGGTGCCGATCATCTCCGGCGTGCTGGTGGGTTTTGGCATGGCGTTCTATTTCGGCGTGGTCGACACGGCGAAGATTGCCGCTGCACCCTGGTTCGCCATCCCGCACTTCACCGCGCCGGAATTCAACTGGCAGGCGATCCTGTTTATCGTTCCGGTGGCCCTGGCCCCGGCCATCGAGCACATCGGCGGCGTGATTGCGGTGGGCAGCGTGACCGGTCGCGACTACCTGAAGAAACCAGGCCTGCACCGCACACTGCTCGGTGACGGCATCGCTACCACCGCTGCCGGCCTGTTTGGCGGTCCACCCAACACCACCTATGCCGAAGTGACCGGTGCGGTGATGCTGACCAAGAACTACAACCCGAAAATCATGACCTGGGCGGCGATCTTCGCCATCAGCCTGGCGTTCATCGGCAAGTTCGGGGCGCTGCTGCAAAGCATCCCGGTGCCGGTTATGGGCGGGATTCTTTGTCTGTTGTTCGGCTCGATTGCTGCGGTGGGCATGAACACGCTGATCCGCCACAAGATCGATCTGGGCGAAGCCCGCAACCTGGTGATCGTTTCGGTGACCCTGGTGTTCGGCATTGGCGGTGTGCTGGTCGGTACCGGCACCGGCCCGGATGACTTCGGCCTCAAGGGCATCGCGCTGTGCGCGGTGGTGGCGATTGCGCTGAACCTGATCCTGCCGGGCAATGACAGCTGGAAGCACAAGAAGGCGGATGAGCCGCTGATCTAAGCCAGCTTCAAGAAAGTCTTCGCGGGCAAGCCTCGCTCCTACAATAATTCGCGTAGGAGCGAGGCTTGCC
>NZ_JBOIBY010000144.1:0-6746 GCF_050739655.1 Pseudomonas sp.
GACGGACCATCAGCCGACATCAATGTCGAATGTGCCACCCTCATCGCTGGCAAGCCAGCTCCCACAGGTCCCGTGGATTGCCTGAGAATCTGGGTTCTCCCGCTGTTTTCTCCTGCCGTCCATCGAACCTGCTTTGCAACACCCACACACGTGATTTAATACCCGCCTTTCACGTTTCCGGGACCGGAAAACGGCGTGATTCGCGCCTTTACTCCACCCCTCCTACAGGTTGGCACATAAGGCTGTCATGGATACGGGCTCACGACTCAAACTAGTACGCGAAAGCTACAAAATGTCCCAGCGCGAGCTGGCCCGGCGTAGCGGCGTCACCAATGCCACCATCTCCCTGATCGAACAGAATCGAGTCAGTCCTTCCGTCAGCTCGCTGAAAAAGCTGCTCGAAGGCATCCCCATGTCCCTGGCCGACTTCTTCACCTTCGACCAGCCACCGCGCGAACACCAATACGTCTTCCGCTCCAGCGAACAACCGGACCTGGGCCGCCACGGCCTGCGCCTGCTGCTGATCGGCGCCTCGGTGCCCAGCCGGCAGATGCGTTTGCTGCGCGAGCAATACGCACCAGGGGCCAGTTCCGGCGAAGAGCCGATCGTGCACTCCGAAGGCGAGGAGTGCGGCCTGGTGACACGCGGCACGGTCGAACTGACTGTGGATGGGCAAACCAGCATCCTGAACGCCGGGGATGGGTATTACTTTCCGACGACATTGCCCCATCGGTTCCGCAATGTGGGGGCGGATGAGGCAGAGATCATCAGTGCCAACACCCCGGCGAACTTCTGATCGCACGCTCCCCACTGTAGGAGCTGCCGCAGGCTGCGATCTTTTGATCTTGTCTTTTTAAGATCAAAAGATCGCAGCCTCGTTTCACTCGACAGCTCCTACATAGCTCCTACATAGCTCCTACAATGGCGCGTTTGATCAGTTGTAAATCGGATTGATTTCCAGTTGTGGGGAACACCATCTCCGTCCGTCGACAAACTTGAACTGTAGGGCGGTAGTCGCATCTTAAAACGTGCGATATCAACCCCTTACGGAAGCAATCATGCTTTTAAAAAACAAGAGTCTCGTCGCTGTCATGTCCTGCGCCCTGATGTTGGCTGCAGCTCCATTACTTCCCGCTGATCTTTCAATCATCAACTCCGCCGCTGCGAAGGAAGGTGGTGGTCACGGTGGTGGCGGTGGCGGTGGAAATGGTGGTGGTCACGGCGGCGGGAACGGCGGTGGCAACGGTGGTGTTGGCGGCGGCCGCAGCGGTTCGGACCACGCTGGCAATGATTCCAGCAATGGCCGCGGCAAGGGTCTGGCCAGCGACCATGTCGGCAAGGCGACCCGCAACCATGGGGAAAGCGGAAATCACTACGGCAGTGAGCGCAACGATGATAATGGTCATGGCGTCGCGACCTCTGGCATCGCTCATTCCAAGGATACCCGCGGCATGTCCAAGGCCAGGGCTATCTCGGCTACGACGCCGGGTGAGCACAACACGAAAGGGCTGAATCAGGGCGGACCGTCGGGATCAAAAAAATCCCATTGAACTTACCCTTGAAGCAAACAGTGCCAGCCGCACAAAAAAACCGCAGTGATGCGGTTTTTTTATGGGAGGTCAACTGTGAGTCTGTGGACTAACCTCATAGCTACCATTCATTTGCTCGATACTCATCATTAAGGAATGCAAGTTCTGTTTTTCTGTCATCAGAGGAAGATAACGTCATACCGATCTCGCCCTTGAAGGAATCAGCGCGATGAGAATCTCGACCTTGCTGACTTTTGTTGCAGTGTTCAGCGCCAGCACTGCCTTTTCCGTTCCAGCCGTTGCGGCCGATCCTTCCTGCCAGTTTTTGCCCATTACCGATAGCAGCGCCAGTTTGCAGCAGGCGAAAACGGTGGCGGTGCTCTACAGCGAAAACACCCTCAGCACTCAGCAATACCTTGAGCAATACCACGCCGTTGCGGTGAAGGGTGCGCAGAATCCTGAAATGAACGCGCAGATCGCCAAGGCGTTCGTCGACAGTTCCGACCCACAGCGGGCAATCAACTGGTTGATGGGGTCGTTGCACAAGCAATTTTCATCGGTCACGGTCTACGACAGCCTGGATGCGGCGGTGCAGGCGCATCCGGATGTGGTGGTCATGCTCGACACCTACAGTCGCCTGGTATCCAAGCGCAACAACCAGGTTGAAGCGCGGTTCATGGCGAAGTTCTACGACGCCAACCTGCAATACATCGGCCAGGCGGAAGGTTCCCGCGCCCAGCAGATGCCTTCGGTGTGGGTGCATGGCAAGGCCGCGCCGCAGATTGCCGCTCAGATTGACCAGCAAACCGAGTTGCAAGTGAACGCTTTGAAGCAATTCGACGTGTCGTTCAAGGCGTTGATGACGGCCGGCATGGCGGGCCACGTCGCCAGCAACTGATGAGCTATCAGCAGAACTACCAGCCTTTCACCCCGCTCATGTCCGGCAGCTTGTGCGCGATGCCTTTGTGGCAGTCGATGCACGTGGCCTCGCCATTGGCCAGCGATGTCGAGTGCATGGCCGCCGCGCGTTTGCCCTGGCGGGTGAAATCCATGAATTCGAAGTTGTGGCAGTTGCGGCATTCTCGCGAGTCGTTGGCCTTGAGCCGTGCCCATTCGTGTTCGGCCAGTTCACGGCGCAGATTGAGGAATTTATCGCGGGTGTCGATGGTGCCGAACAGCTTGCCCCAGACCTCCTTCGACGCCTGCATCTTGCGTGCGATCTTGTGGGTCCATTCATGGGGAACGTGGCAGTCCGGGCAACTGGCGCGCACGCCGGAGCGGTTGGTGTAGTGGATGGTGTCCTGTAACTCGACGTACACGTTGTCGCGCATCTCATGGCATGAAATGCAGAATTTTTCGGTGTTGGTCAGCTCCAGCGCGGTGTTGAAGCCGCCCCAGAAAATGATCCCGGCGATAAACCCTCCCAGCGTCAGAAAGCCCAGGCTGAAATAGACGCTCGGCCGACGCAGGATGCCCCAGTATTCCTTGAGCAGGGCGAACAGTGCTTTCATGGCGCCTCCTCAGGGTTTCTTCGCGGCGTTGGCATCGTCTTGCAGGATCTTGTCGATGGTTTCAAAGCTGTTGCCCACCAACGGAAGTACGTCTTTTTGCGGCACGTGGCACTGGTTGCAGAAGTAGCGCCGGGGTGACACGGCGGCCAGAGGCTGGCCGTCGCGGTCCATGTAGTGGGTGATGCTGATCATGGTTGCCTGGCTACGCGCGCTGTTGGCCCGGCTATGACAGGACAGGCACTTGTTGCCATTCATATCGATCTGGTAACCGCGAATGCTGTGGGGAATGGTCGGCGGTTGGTCGGGATAGTTGCGCTCGCGCTTGAGGTCCTTGTTTTCATCTTCAGCCAGCGGCGGGGCGGGCAATTCCTGGGTGATGGTGCCACCGCGGCGGCGACCGTCCGGGGCCGGTGCATCTAACGGGTAATTGACCTCGGCGGCAATCGCTGCGCCGATCACAGCAAGCAATAGCAACGGCAGGATTCGAAAAGTCATGACGGTTCTCCTCAAGCCGCGCTGATCAACTCGATGCGGATGGCGCA
This sequence comes from Pseudomonas sp., assembly GCF_050739655.1. Lineage (GTDB taxonomy): Bacteria > Pseudomonadota > Gammaproteobacteria > Pseudomonadales > Pseudomonadaceae > Aquipseudomonas. Next base: position 3,583 of record NZ_JBOIBY010000144.1, read on the forward strand.
TTTCTTGTAGTCGGTTTGCTTGGAGATCGGGTCGGTGGCGTCGAGGGTGACTTTGTTGATCAGCCTGTTGGCATCGAAAAACGGCACGAACACCAGGCCACGGGGTGGCTTGTTGCGGCCACGGGTTTCGATACGGGCACGCATTTCGCCGCGACGGCTGATCAGTTTCACTTCGCTGCCACGCCGCGCCTTCAAGGCCTTGGCATCGTCGGGGTGCATGTACACCAGCGCGTCGGGAACCGCTTTGTACAGTTCCTCGACCCGTTGGGTCATGCTGCCGGTGTGCCAATGTTCCAGGACTCGACCGGTGCTGAGCCAGAACGGGTATTCGGCATCCGGGGCTTCGGCCGGTGGCTCGTAGGGCAGGGCGAAGATGATCGCTTTCTTGTCCGGGTAGCCGTAGAACTGCACTTCGCTGCCGGTCTCGACATAAGGGTCGAGACCTTCGCGGTAACGCCAGCGGGTTTCCTTGCCGTCCACCACCGGCCAGCGCAGGCCACGCTCGCTGTGGTAACGGTCGAAGGCTGCCAGGTCATGACCATGGCCACGGCCGAACTGGGCGTACTCTTCGAACAAACCTTTCTGCACATAGAAACCAAACGCCTTGGCCTCGTCATTCTTGTAGCCGGCCTCGATGTGCTCGACCGGGAACTCGTCGACCTGCCCGTTCCTGTACAACACATCGAACAGTGTCTTGCCTTTGTATTGCGGGGCCTTGGCCAGCAGTTCGGCGGGCCACACCTCATCGAGGGTGAAACGCTTGGAAAACTCCAGCAACTGCCAGAGATCCGATTTGGCGTCTCCAGGCGCACTGACCAACTGATGCCAGAACTGCGTGCGACGCTCGGCGTTGCCGAAGGCGCCTTCTTTTTCCACCCACATGGCGCTGGGCAGGATCAGGTCGGCGGCCTGGGCAGACACCGTGGGGTAGACGTCGGAGACAATCACAAAGTTTTCCGGGTTGCGCCAGCCGGGCAGCACCTCCTGCATGATGTTCGGCCCGGCTTGCATGTTGTTGCTGGCCTGGGTCCAGTAGACGTTGAGCACGCCGTCCTTGAGCATGCGGCTCTGCTGCACCGCATGGAAACCGACTTTCTCCTGAATGGTGCCTTCGGGCAGTTTCCAGATCGTTTCCGCGGTGGCGCGGTGCTTGGGGTTGGTCACCACCAGGTCGGCGGGCAGGCGGTGAGAAAAGGTGCCGACTTCCCGCGCGGTGCCGCAGGCCGATGGCTGGCCGGTCAATGAGAAAGGGCTATTGCCCGGCTCACTGATTTTGCCGGTCAGCAAATGGATGTTGTAGATCAGGTTGTTGGCCCAGACCCCGCGAGTGTGCTGGTTGAAACCCATGGTCCAGAACGACACGACCTTGATTTTGGGGTCGGCATACAGCTCGGCCAGGCTCTTGAGCCGTTCCGCCGGGACGCCGGTTTCCTTTGCCGCGCGATCCAGGGTGTAGGGTTTGACGAACGCGGCGAACTGCTCGAATGACATGTCCGTCCAGGTGTTGGCCTTGTCGGCATTCTTCGCTTGTTTTTCCCGTGGATCATCCGGGCGCAAGCCGTAGCCGATGTCGTCGGCGCCCTTGGCAAAGCGCGTGTGCTTGCTGATGAAATCCTGGTTGACCGCGCCGCTTTCGATGATGTGGTTGGCGATGTAGTTAAGGATCAACAGGTCGGATTGCGGCTTGAAGACCATGGGTATGTCGGCCAGCTCGAAACTGCGATGTTCGAAGGTCGACAGCACGGCGACTTTCACGTGGGGCTGGCTCAGGCGCCGGTCAGTCACGCGACTCCACAGGATCGGGTGCATCTCGGCCATGTTCGAGCCCCAGAGTACAAAGGCGTCGGTGGCTTCGATGTCGTCGTAGCAACCCATGGGCTCATCCATACCGAAGGAGCGCATGAAACCCATCACCGCCGAGGCCATGCAATGGCGGGCATTGGGGTCGATGTTGTTGCTGCGAAAACCGGCCTTCATCAACTTGTTGGCGGCGTAGCCTTCCCACACCGTCCATTGCCCGGAGCCAAACATGCCGATCGACTCCGGCCCCTTGTTTTTCAGGGCCTGCTTGAACTTTTCCTCCATGATGTCGAAGGCCTTGTCCCAACTGATCGGCTGGAATTCGCCCTGTTTGTCGAATTTGCCATCTTTCATGCGCAGCAGGGGCTGGGTCAGGCGGTCGACGCCATACATGATCTTCGACAGGAAATAGCCCTTCACACAGTTCAAGCCACGGTTGACCTCGGCTTTGACGTCGCCATGGGTGGCGACCACCCGGTTGTCCCGGGTCGCGACCATCACGCTGCAGCCCGTGCCGCAGAAGCGGCAGGGCGCCTTGTTCCAGTTCAGGGTGACCATGTCCGCTTCGGTGATCAGGTTGCTCGCGGAAGTGGCTATCGGCAGGCCGGCAGCGGCGGCGGCAATGGCGGCGGCCTGGGCCTTGACGAATTCCCGGCGGGTCATGCTCATTCGATGTCTCCTGCAGGTTCAAGGACCTCGTGATAGATCAACGCGGCATTGAGTACGCCGGGCAAGTTGTTGATCTGTTCGATGCGTTGCAGGATCTGGTTTTCGTCGCGGGTCTCAAGCACGACCACGAGTTTTCCGGCGGTACTTTCATGGTGCAGCTCCAGGCCGTCCAATAAACGCAAGTTGGCTTTGACGGCTTCGAACAACTCGGGTCTGGCAAGTACAACAAGGCTGGCTATATGCAGGGCTTCGTCCATGCGCTGACTCCAATAGACTTCTGAAAGAGGGCTATCAGTTGGGTGGCCCGGGCGGGCCGTAAAGCATTTGGAAAAACCAGATGATGAAGCCGTAGCCACCGACGATGGCGACCGACAGTATCGGAAACAGGCAGACGACCAGAAACAGGAAGAGCCGGGCTTCCTTGCGTCGTTGTGGTTTTTGTTCTTCAGCCAATGACATTGACAATCTCCAGCCGAACTTTGCCAGTCAGACTAGATCATGAAGTTTTTGCAGGGTTTGGCTTGGGTGGTTTTATCGACAGGCGGTGTGGGTTGCTTTGAAGATTGCGCAACTTGTTATAACCCGCTAGTTCATTACAGCGACGAGTTACCAATGGGGATTTATTGATATGTATTCGTATTTGTCTGGAGTTCAACTAGCACTCACAAACTTGTAGGAGCCGGCTTGCTGGCGAT
>NZ_JBOIBY010000145.1:0-15334 GCF_050739655.1 Pseudomonas sp.
GGGCAAGCCCGCTCCCACAGGGTTCTCTGGCGTTCACAAACTACGTATTCACCTCGATCACTGTGGGAGCGGGCTTGCCCGCGAAGAGGCCCTTTCAGGCACTGCATTGCTAACAGACTACGCCGGCTCTAGGACCTTCAAAGCCTTCAACTGCGCTTCCCGCGCCTGGGCATCAGCCAACCGATACAACTCGATCGTGCCATCCCAGTGCTCGATCAGCGCGGTGCACGACTCCACCCAATCGCCGCAGTTGAGATAATCCACCCCGCCGACCTTGCGAATCTCGGCATGGTGGATGTGCCCGCACACCACGCCATGCAACTCACGTTTAACGCACTCGTGGGCGATGGCCTCTTCGAAGTCGCTGATGAAGCTGACCGCAGTTTTCACCTTGTGCTTGAGGTACGCCGACAGCGACCAATAACCGTAGCCATATCGAGCGCGCCAGTGGTTGAGCCAGCGGTTGAGGGTCAGGGTTAATTCGTAGGCCGAGTCGCCCAGAAAAGCCAACCAGCGGTGATAACGAGTGATCACATCGAACTGGTCGCCGTGGATCACCAGCAAGTGCCGACCATCGGCAGTGACATGCACCGCTTCGTCCACCAACTGGATGTTGCCCAGGATCAGCTTCGAATAGCGGCGCAGGAACTCGTCATGGTTGCCGGTGACATAGATCACTTCGGTACCGCGCTTGCTCATGGTCAACAGGCGCCGGATCACATTGGTGTGCGCCTGCGGCCAGTACATGCCACCGCGCAGTTTCCAGCCATCGATGATGTCGCCAACCAGATAGATCTTGTCTGCGTGATAGCCCTTGAGAAATTGCGACAGGCGCTCAGCCTGACAATCGCGCGTGCCCAGGTGCACGTCGGAAATCCACAAAGTCCGCACACGTTGCTTACGGCTGGGTTTGGCGAGCTCGGCGCTGGTCATGGGCAACCCTCAGGACAAGTTTTGGCAAGCTTGCGCCGGTCGGGTTAATGGCACATGACAGCGACAAGTCAGTCCTGTGACAACGTCCCGGGACCATGTCGGTGTAGACTGGCGCCCAGAACCGGGAGCCCGCAATGAGACCGATCCTCACCCTTCGCCAGTACAACCACGACCTGATCGTCCACAGCCACGAGCATGCGCAATTGGTGTTCGGGCTTTCGGGCGCGCTGGATTTCGAGGTCGGCGGGTGCGGCAGTCAGGTGGTTCAGCAGAGTTTTGTAGTGATTCCTTCGGGCTTCCATCATGCGTGTGGCAGCCCCAATGGCAGCCGCTGCCTAGTGCTTGATGTGCCCAGTGATCAATGGATTGACCAGTCCCTGGGCGAACATGCCGATGCCAGTCGGCGATTGCTCGATAACGCAGGCCGGTTATCGCTGGATGCGGGGCAGTGCCAATTGGTTGATTGGCTGGCCAACAGCCAGGTCGATGACCCGCTGATTGCGCAACAAGGCGCGGTGCTGTTGTTGGCCAGCCTGAACAATGCCAGGCCCGAAAGTGTCGGCGGTCGGCGCCTGCCTTACGCTGCGCTCAATGCGCACATCGACCAATACGCCGCCTACCCGCTGCAAGTCGCTGATCTGGCCCGTGTGGCAGGTCTCTCCAGTGCCCGTTTACATGCGCGATTCGTGGCCGAATGTGGCCAGACACCGATGGATTACATCCGCAGCCGGCGCCTGCATAAAGCCGTGGAAATGCTGCGCAATGGCGCGCTACCCATTGGTGAAATCGCCGTTCGCGTCGGTTACAACTCCCAGAGTGCCTTTTCCGCGGCGGTGCTGCGCGAGTTCGGCGCATCGCCCGGCGCGTTGCGGCGCGAGGCTGGCGACAAAAGACGATAGCCTGACGACAGACACCTTCAGCCATTACGCTATCTAATGTAGGAGCTGCCGCAGGCTGCAATCTTTTGATTTTGCTTTTCAAGAACAAGATCAAAAGATCGCAGCCTTCGGCAGCTCCTACATTTTCGATTGTTCGTTGTAAGGATTGCCATGACTCCCCGTACTGCCCTTGGGGCCTTGCATATTGGCGCACTGATGTTCGGCCTGACCGGTGTGTTCGGCAAACTCGCTGCTGCGTCACCTTCGATCATCGTTTTCGGTCGCGCGTTTTTCGCAGTGCTGGCGCTGATGTTTTTTGCACGATTCGCCAGCCAGACCCGTTGGTACAAACTCCAGGCCGTGGACTGCCGCCGACTGTTGCTCAGCGGTTTGCTGTTGGCCGGGCATTGGGTGAGTTTTTTCATTTCGGTGAAAGTCGCTGGCGTGGCGATTGCGACCCTGGGCTTTGCCAGTTTCCCGGCCTTTACCGTCATCCTCGAGGGGCTGATTTTCCGCGAACGCATTCGCGCGAATGAAATCCTGCTGGTCACGTTGGTCACCATCGGATTGGTATTGGTGACGCCCGAGTTCGATCTGGCCAGCAGCGCCACTGCCGGCCTGCTGTGGTCGGTGGCTTCCGGCCTGCTGTTCTCATTGCTTTCACTGACCAATCGCGCCAGCTCCGGGCGTATCCCACCCGTGCAAGCGGCGCTGTGCCAGAACGTGGTGGTTGCCCTGTGTCTGTTGCCGGTGGCCGCGCCGCAATTGAGCGAGGTGCGGGCAATCGATTGGCTATGGATTGGCCTGCTTGGCGTGTTCTGCACCGGTGTCGCCCATAGCCTGTTCGTCGCAAGCCTGGCCGTTATCAAGGCACGGACCGCCGCGGTGGTCTTCGCGTTGGAACCGGTTTACGGCATCACCATTGCCTGGCTGCTGTTCAATGAAAATCCGACGCTGCGCATGTTGCTCGGCGGTGCGCTGATCATTGTCGCGATCGTGGTGTCCAGCAGGCTCTCAGGCAGTTCAAGCAAGAAAGTCGTGGCGGCAGAAGCTACGTCTCACTGAGTGCGATCGTTGTGCCCCAGGTCACGGGCCGGATCGATCTGATCGCGGACCCGCTGCTTGAGCACCTTCGCTTCGGGGAAACCACCGTCAGCCTTTCGCTCCCAGATCTGCACATCGTCACAGAAAATATGAAAGACCCCACCCGTACCGGGCACCAGGGACACTTTGCCCAGGTCGTCGCCAAAAGTACTGAGCAGCTCCTGGGCCAGCCAGGCCGCACGCAATAGCCACTGGCATTGCGTGCAATAGGTGATGATGATTTCCGGTTTGCTTGCGGTCATGATCGGCGAAACTCCTGAGGCAGTGGGCGTGTTGATGATAACCGCGTTTATCACTTGCTCCGCGAGAACGCCTAGCGAATACCGGCCAATAAACTGCGGGCCGTTTGCCTTAGCGGCTCGTCTGCCTCCTTGAGTAACTCATTAAGCAGCTCAATTGCGCTGTCGAGGTCACCGTCATCAATGAAGGTCTGGGCTTGCTCCAGTTTCCCGGCATTGCCCGGTTCGATCGGCTCCAGGTTGAGCGGCTCAAGTTCCAGCGACGGACCTGGCTCATTGAATTCTTTGAGAAAGCTGTCATCCAGAGAATGGAAAGCGGATTCGATTTCCCATTCGATCTCGGGGTCCGGCAACGTTGACTCGCTCGCTATCGGCTCCTCGGGTGGCGAAATGACCACGGGCTCGACCAGTTCCCAGCTCGTATCCATCGACAAGTCATCCAGGTTGAACTGGAACTCGTCGTCGGGTGCTGTCGCCATGGGCGTAGCGACTACAGCCGCCACCGTGACCGGTACGATGGGGCTCAGCTTCGGATGCCGAGCGCGGATGTCCTGAAGTCGTTGTTCATCGAACCCGGCGTTTCGCAGATTGGCCTCCTGCGCGTCGTAGGCCGCCACATCACCCTGCTTGCCGAGCACCTCCAGCAACTGCACGGCAAGATCAGTGCGCTCCGGCTCTTTGGCCATGGCATCGCGCAACAAAGCGACAGCCTCGGTAAATCGACCATAGGCCAGATAAACCGCAACTTCTTCAAACACATTGCTGACAGGCAACTCATCGCGCTGGGTGGTGGCTGATTGCAAAGCAGGTGTCGATATCAGTGTTTCGGCAGGTCGACCCAGCGGCGCCTGTAGTGAGACAGGCTCGGACGGTATCTGTATCGGCTGGCGTCGGCGCCGAACAAACCACCCCAGCAACAACAATCCCGGCAACGTCAGCAATCCGCCGATCAATAGCCAATCCGTTTTGGGCTCTTCAACAACGATCGGTGCCGGCGTAGATGGCTCTGCTGCCGCCTGCTGGACGTGCGCCAATTGGGTCTGCAGTTCCGTTACCTGATTTTTCTCGCCGGCAATCTGCTCGTCCTGTGCCTGAAGCTTCGCATTGAGATCATCGATGGTTGCCTGCAACTGCTGGTTTTGCAGCACACTCGACGCCAGTTGCTCAGTCAGCGGGTCATTCTCGGGGGCTGCGGCGGGCTCGGGCGCTGGCTCCTTGCGTGCGGGGGCAGATGCGACGGCGGGCTGGACGCCAGGAAAGGCAGAAGAGGCGCGGTTGACTTCCGGTTCGTCATCGACCGGCTCAACACCCGGCGTGCCGGGGGGATCAATCAGTACAGTGAATTCGCGCAGCAAGCGCCCATTGGGCTGATTGAGCTGCACAAGAAAATTCAGAAAGGGTTCTTTGACCGGTTTGCTGGAAGTGACCCGTATCAGGCTGCGGTTGCCTCGCAGGATTGGCGTGAACTTCAAGTCATTGAGGAAAAACACTCGCTCGACGCCAGCGCGACTGAACTCATCAGCCGTCGCCAGACTGACTGATAATTCGCCCTCCTCCAGACCAGCGGCATCCACCAGAGCAATGTCGGCTCGCAGTGGCTGGTTCAACGCCGAATGCAGGGTTATCTCCCCCAAACCCAGCGCCGGCGCCAATGCCGACCAGGTGACAGCAGCACCGGCCAGCAACCACCTGGCGCAACTCCGTACAACGACTCGCCGACTTTCAAGCATGAGCATCCCTTAAGTAACCAAAACCAACCTGCACGCGTTCGCACATCCGGTACGAACACGATATTGCGCAGTAGTTCTTATAGTCCGCTCAACGCTGCATCTCAAAAGCCTGGCTGTCGGTTATGCCTCAAGACTTTTCAAGGTTGGCCAGGATGTGCCCGTGGACCTGCATGCAGATCTTTAAATCCGCCTCGTCGACGCCTTCGAACAGTTCGTGGCGCAATTGATTGGCAATGGTCTCAATTTGTTCAATCAAGGGACGCGCCGGGGCGCAGAGGACGATTTTTTTTGCCCGGCGGTCTTCAAGCACCGACTGCCGCTGCACAAGGCCTTGGGTTTCAAGGCTGTCAAGCAGTCGGGCCAGGGTCGGCCCTTCTACGCCGACACTCTGCGCCAGTTCCCGTTGGGTGGGCGCTTGATCGAAACGTGCCAGGTGCAGCAGCACCAGCCAGCGCGCCTGGGACAACCCAAGGCCAGCCAGTCGGCGGTCCAATTCCGCACGCCAGCCGCGCGACATCTGGGCTATTTGCATGCCAAAGCGGTGTTGATCGGTTAACGGCATAAAACACTCATGATTAGACTGACATAAAGGATTACTAATTATTAGTCAGCTAAGCATGAGCCATGATTTCAAGCAAGGCTTGCTCGGTACTGAATCGTTACATCAGTAACAGCGTTCACTTAAATCTCGAATTCCGACTGCAAGGCGGCCCGAACGCAGTACAAAACGCCTTCCGGTACACGGCCCGCAAACATTTCGGAAATCTCCGCTACCGAGGGTAACTCGCCCTCGCCGTCGAGGAATGCATCCTGAACTTCACCCATCAAATCTTCAGGCAGATCCAGAGCCTGTTCCAGCGACAACTGCTGCTTGCCAATCGCTTCGGCGAGCATGGTGTAGACGTTCTTTTCCGAACATTGCAATTGACCGGCGATCTGCAGCGGCGTCATGCCTGCGCGGGCCAGCGTGATCAATTCGTGACGCACGTCGGCCACCACTTTCGGTGCCTCGACCTGGCCGCCAAGCACCTCAAGGAAGGCATCGCCATAGCGTTCCAGCTTGCGCGCGCCGACGCCGCTGACCCTGGCCATTTCCGCCAGCGAGGTCGGCTGGCTGCGCAGCATTTCCAGCAAGGTCGAGTCGGGGAAAATGACGTAAGGCGGCACGCCATGCTCTTCGGCCAGTTTGCGACGAAGGGCGCGCAAGGCTTCCCACTGTTCGCGCTCTTCGCCCCGTACCAGCTGGCTCGCCTGGCTCTTGCTGCTTTTGGCGGTGGTTTGCGCCTTGAGGTCGCGGCGCAGTTCCAGGGTCACTTCACCCTTGAGCAGTGGCCGACACGTGTCGCTCAAACGCAGGCCGCCATAGCCTTCATGGTCGACATCGGCCAGACCACGGGCCACCAACTGGCGGAACAGGGAACGCCACTCGCCTTCGGGCCTCGCCTTGCCGACACCAAACACCGACAGGTGCTGATGACCAAAGCTGCGAACCTTTTCGGTGTCCTTGCCAAGCAGGACATCCACCAGATGACCGACGCCATAGCGCTGGCCGGTGCGGTAGATCGCCGAGAGCGCCTGACGCGCCGGCTCCGTGGCGTCCCAGGTTTGCACGCCATCGACGCAGTTGTCGCAATGGCCGCACGGCTCTGGCAGGTCTTCATCGAAGTAGGCCAGCAAGGCCTGCCGGCGGCAGCGGGTTTCCTCGCACAACGACAGCATGGCATCGAGCTTGTGTTGCTCCAGACGCTTGTGGCGCTCGTCGCCCTCGGAGTTTTGCAGCATCTGCTTGAGCATCACCACGTCTTGCAGGCCGTAAGCCATCCAGGCATCTGCCGGCAAGCCGTCACGGCCACCGCGACCGGTTTCCTGGTAATAGGCCTCAAGGGATTTCGGCAAATCCAGGTGAGCGACGAACCGCACGTTGGGTTTGTCGATCCCCATGCCGAACGCCACGGTGGCCACCATGATCAGCCCTTCCTCGTTGAGGAAGCGCTTCTGGTGATACGCGCGCATATCGTTGGGCAGGCCCGCGTGGTAAGGCAGGGCGGGGAAGCCTTGTTCAGTGAGGAACGCGGCCACTTCCTCGACCTTCTTGCGTGACAGGCAGTAAACGATGCCGGCATCGCTGCGCCGCTCGGCGAGGAATGCCAGTAACTGCTTGCGCGGCTGTTCCTTGGGTACGATGCGGTAAAAGATGTTCGGGCGGTCAAAGCTCGACAGGAATCGTTCGGCATTCTGCAAATGCAGGCGGGTGACGATTTCTTCGCGGGTACGCTTGTCGGCGGTGGCGGTCAGGGCGATGCGCGGTACGTCCGGGAACATTTCCGCCAACTGGCCGAGCTGCAGGTATTCCGGGCGGAAATCATGCCCCCATTGCGAAACGCAATGCGCTTCGTCGATGGCGAACAGGGCGATGTTCAGCCCCTGCAGGAAGTTCAGCATTCGCGGCTGGACCAGTCGCTCAGGGGCCAAGTAAAGCATTTTCACTTCACCGCGCTTGATGCGGGCAGCCAGGTCACGCTGTTGCTCGGCGCTGAGGGTGGAGTTCAACGCCGCAGCGGCGACACCCAGCTCTTCAAGGGTCGCCACCTGATCGTCCATCAACGCGATCAGCGGCGACACCACCACCGCCAGGCCTTCACGCAGCAGTGCCGGCACCTGGAAACACAAGGATTTGCCGCCACCGGTAGGCATCAGAACCAGGGCATCGCCGCCACTGGCCACGCGCTCAATGATTGCACCCTGGCGGCCACGGAAACTGTCGTAGCCGAAGATGTCCTTGAGGACGCGTTGAGCCTGATCGAGCATAAAAACTCCAAAAATCACCGAAACATCCCTGCAAGGCTGGTTCAGAACCCGCAACGCTGCACCAACAAATAGTAAGTACGCATTGCACGACGCTTCACATTTCAGCCGTGACACCAGCAGAGCATCACAAAACGCGCGAGTATACCCGAGGCCTCCCCTGCAAAGGGTGCCACTTGGAAGACATACGGAGGGCAGGTGCCAATCGGCCTTTGTAGGAGCTGCCAAAGGATGCGATCTTTTAAAAGCACAATCAAAAGATCGCAGCCTTCGGCAGCTCCTACAGGTGGAGGTGCAGCAAATATGCCGTGCGGCTGGCCTGTGTGCTCAAGAAGGCCTAGAATTCCCGCATCGCACATTCCCCAAGGTAGCCCTTTAATGTCCTTCGCTGAGCAACTAACCCGCCTGCAAGTCTTCCTCGACGCCGATGATCTGCATGACGAGGCGCTGGACTACGTGGCCGCCCACGGCTACCTCACCGCGCTGTCGATCTGTTCCGAAGTCGTTCCTGACCGTGAGTGGATCGACGCCCTCTTCGCCGAAGAGCCGCATTACAGTGGCGAAGCCCAGCGCGAAGAGATCGAAGCCACGCTGATCGGCCTCAAGGCCCACATCGCCCGCCAACTGGCCTCCGACGAAGAGTTCGAGCTACCGTGCGACCTCGACCTGGGCGATGACCCGGATGATTCCGAACTGCGCGGCTGGTGCATCGGTTTCATGGAAGGCGTTTTCCTGCGCGAAGAAGCCTGGTTCGAAACCGCCGAAGACGAAGTCAGCGAAATGCTGCTGCCGATCATGGTCGGTTCGGGCCTGTTCGACGAGCAACCGGAGTTCTCCGACATTGCCGCCGACGCCAACCTGATGGACGACATGATCGTGCAGATCCCGGAAGCCCTGACTGCGCTGTACCTGCTGTGCAACGCACCAGACGAAAAACCGGCGATCCTCAAGCCACGTCACCACTAAGGTCCTGCCTATGGACAACCCCATAGGCAACCACTCCCTGATGTTGCGCTACGTGCTGCTGGCCATCGGCTGGCTGAGCGTAGCGTTGGGGGTGATCGGGATTTTCCTGCCGGTGTTGCCCACCACACCTTTCCTGCTGCTGGCAGCCGCCTGTTTTGCACGCAGTTCACCGCGTTTCTACCAATGGCTGGTGGAGCATCCACGGCTCGGCCCCTGGATTCGCGATTACCTCGATGGCAACGGTATTCCGCTCAAGGGCAAGGTCTACGCCATAGGCCTGATGTGGGCGAGCATCCTGTTCTCCTGCTATCTCGTACCGATGCCCTGGGCGCGTGGGTTCATGCTGACCAGTGCGGTTTTGGTAACGGTTTATATCCTCAGACAGAAAACTTTGCGCAGGTCGTGAGCCTTCGGTATTCGTGAGGCCGCCATCGCTGGCAAGCCAGCTCCCACAGTTTTTAGGGTGCTTGGTGATGATCTGGCACGACGCGAAACTGTAGGAGCCGGCTTGCTGGCGAAGATCGTCAACGATAACCCGTCAATCCTGACGCCCCGCAGCGCCCTCGGGTTTTTCGCTGGCAAGCCAGCTCCTACAAAGGCCGAGCGTTAGCTCGCCTGCAGCTTTTGATCTTGATCCACCCGCCCCATCGGCAGGCTGAGTGGAGGTATTCATCCGGGGGGCAGGCGCGCAGCGCCGTGCGGCGCCGTGCGGCGAAGCCGCCAGCCGCCGTTACCGCAGCAACGGATATGTACACCATCAAAAAAACATATCCCACACCAACCCCACCTTTCAAAAAACACCACCTAGACTTCACCCATCTGCACCAGAGCCGCCCGTCATGCCCTGCAGTCCGCGTAGTCAAGGATGGCCAGCGCCCCGACTTCGGTTCGGCGGATGGCTGCTGCTGGTCGCATTTCTACTGGCCGGGTTAAACAGCGTCCGGGCCAACTGGGATTTTGCGCAAATCCTGCAATCGGCGGAAAAACGCTACGGCACCCTCGGCCCCGCCAAAGGACGTATCGAAGCCTGGAATCAAATGCTTCAGGGTGAACGCGGTGCGCCGGAGCGCGAGCAGTTAACAACCGTCAATCGCTTCTTCAATCAGCAACTGAATTTTCAGGACGACACACGCATCTGGCGCCAGACCGATTACTGGGCCACGCCCGTCGAAGCCCTGATCAAGGGCGCCGCGGACTGCGAGGACTACGCACTGGCGAAGTATTTCAGCCTGCGCCAGCTTGGCATTCCCAGCGAAAAACTGCGCATCACCTACGTCAAGGCACTGACCCAGAACCAGGCGCACATGGTGTTGACGTTCTACAGCAGCCCCACTGCCGACCCGCTGGTGCTGGACAACCTTATCGGCGAGATCCGACCGGCCTCGCAGCGCAAAGACCTGCTGCCGGTGTATGCCTTTAACGCCGAAGGTCTGTATCTGCCCGGCAAAAACGGCAGCCAACGCAGCAGCGATTCAAAAAAGCTGTCGCGCTGGCAAGACGTCCTGCAAAAAATGCAAGCCGAAGGGTTCGCCGTGGGCGACGGTTAGCCGCCAAGGCAAGGAGCGTTCCATGAAACTGCGCAATCAATTGTTTCTCGCTATCTGCCTGTTCCTGCTGGTGGCATTCAGTGGCAGTTTTTTTGTCAGCCTGGAAAGCTCTCGCGAACAGACCCTTGGCCAGTTGCGCGCCCACGCCCAGGACGCAGCCACCGCACTGGGTTTGTCACTGACCTCACAGATCGATGACCCGGCGATGATGGAATTGATGGTCAGTTCGATTTTCGACAGCGGCTATTTCAGCAGCATCCGCATTGTCAGTATCGAGAACCAGCAAGTGCGGGTTGAGCGAAGCGCTACGGCGCAGATGGAGGGTGTGCCCGAGTGGTTCGTCAGGCTGGTGAACCTGCGCCCCGAGGGGGGTGATGCGTTGATCATGCGCGGATGGGAACAGGCAGCGCGAGTCGAAGTGCTGAGCAATCCACAATTTGCCTTGGCCAAACTCTGGGACAGCACCCTCGGCAGTCTGATCTGGCTGCTGGTGTGCGGATTACTCAGTGCCGTGTTCGGAGGCTGGCTGCTGCGCCGACAACTTCGCCCACTGGACAACATGGTCCGCCAGGCCGAAGCCATCAGCAAACGCGAGTTCCTGAGTCTGCCGAAACTGCCGCGCACGCCGGAGCTCAAGCGCGTGGTTCTGGCGATGAACCAGATGGTCGAAAAGCTCAAGGCGTTGTTCAGCGAAGAAGCGGCGCGCAGTGAAACGTTGCGCAGTGAGTCTTACCAGGACAGCCTGACCGGGCTGGCGAACCGGCGTTTGCTGGATGAGCAGTTGGCCGACCATTTACTGGTCGCCGAGCAGAACTGCGACGGTCACTTGCTGATGCTGCAGCTCAACGACCTGACCGGCCTCAATCAACGCATGGGTGGCCAGCGTACCGATGCCTTGATCCTGGCGGTCGGTGAACTGCTCAACCGTCTGACTCAGTTACCCGAACGTCGCACCTGGCTGGCAGCACGCAATCGTGGCGGCGAATTCAGTCTGCTGACGCCGGGCCTGAATGCCGAGGATGCCGCGCGACTGGCCGCCGAAATCAGCGCCACCCTGGAAAACCTGCGCCTGACAGATGCCAGCGATAGCATGCCCGTCGCCCATCTGGGCATCGTTGCCTACCACCCCGGAGAATCAGCCAGTAACGTGTTATTGCGCCTGGATCAGGCGCTGACCCAAGCCCGTCAACATCCCGAGCGCCCGTGGGCTCTTTTTAGCCAGCGCGATGTCACCATGAACCATTCACAGCACGATTGGCGTTCGTGGATTGATGACGCTCTGACAGAAGGCAAGCTGCAGTTGTATTTTCAGCCAGTCGTGCAGTGCGCCGACACCAGTCAGGTCATGCATCACAAAGTCCTGGCGCGGCTGCTCGACCCGCAGGGCAAGGCGATTGCCGCCGGGCATTTTTTGCCATGGATCGAGCGTCTCGGATGGTCGGCGCGGTTCGACCTGGCAATGCTCGAAGCCACCCTGGAATACCTCGTGGTCAACCGCTGGCCTTTAGCGTTGAGCCTGTCCGGCAGCACCCTGCGCGATCCAGCACAGTTACAGCAAATCCTCGGCCAGCTTGAATCGCTTCCGGAACTGGCTCCGCTGTTGACCCTGGAGCTGGACGAACGTCAACTGCCGCCCGCCGATGAACTGCAACGCTTGAGCCACAGCCTGCTGGCCACGGGTTACCGCGTCGGGCTGCAGCACTTTGGTGGTCGTTTCAGCCAGATCGGCAATCTGGCCCAACTGGGGCTGGCGTACCTGAAAATTGATGGCGCCTATATTCGAAGCATTGATGAGCAGCCTGATAAACGCCTGTTCATCGATGCCATTTTTCGCGCGACCAACAGCATAGATCTGCCGCTGATTGCCGAGATGGTCGAGACACAGGGGGAATTGGAGGTGATGACGCAGTTGGGCGTATTCGGTGCAATGGGACGGCTGATCGGCCCACCGGAACCAATGTAACTTTTTCTTTTTAACCGGTGCAGGCGGGACGGTGAATTCAATCACAACAAAAACCCGCCATCCCTGACTCAGGGATGGCGGGTTTTTTCCTTCAGGTTTCAGATCACACGGTATCGACCTTCAACGAATGATCATTGAGCATGCCGTTGATGATGGTCGCCGTGTCCGCCCCGCCAATCACCCCGCCCGCCCCCGGCGTGACCCCGTAATGACTGGCCAGGTTGACGCCCGCCAGGTCAATGGTCTGGTTCGGTGTGGCGCCTGCCATGGCGCTGACGTCGATGCTGGTGACCAGTGATGCACCGCTGCCGCTGACGGTGAAGTGCAGGTAGTCATCCAGCGAGGCCGCCGTGCTGTTTTCCCCTTGCAGCAGTTGCGACAGGTCGAGCTTGTCAGTGCCGGGCGTGAAGTCAGTGATCACGTCGTGGCCACTGTTGCCCTTGAGCCACTGGAAGGTGTCGGCGCCGCTGCCACCGGTCAGGGTGTTATTGCCCAGCCCGCCGATCAGGAAGTCGTCGCCACCTGCGCCATTCAACACGTCGTTGCCCAGGCCGCCGGTGATGATGTTGCTGTTGTTGTCTCCGGTGAGTTTGTCGTTGAAGTCCGAACCGACGAGGTTCTCGATGGCTGTCAGGGTGTCAGTGCCCGCGCCGAAGGTGTTCTGCGGCCCGGTCACGCCCAGATTGACCGTGACGCCTGAGGAAGCATGGGCGTAACTGGCGGTGTCGTTGCCGATACCACCATCGAGCAGGTCATTGCCAATGCCGCTGAACAACAGGTCGTTGCCGGCGCCGCCGTGCAGTTCGTTGTTGCCGGTCCCTGCCATCAGGATGTCATTGCCATCCCCGGCGTTGATGATGTTGTCACCGTTGCCCGCCACCAGTGTGTCGTTGCCCGAAGTCCCGGTAAGGGTGTGGCCTTCCTGGTAGCTGATGGTCACGTTGGCGCTGTCGCTGCCGCCATGGTTGTCGCTGGCGGTGTAGGTGCCGTGGTAGTCCGGGGTTGTGTCGTGGGCGCCGGAATAATCGAGCTTCATAGTCAGCTGGTATTCTTCCTTGTTGCCCGCACCGGAGCCGCCACCGGTATTGGTGATGTTGGTGACATGGATCTGGTAAACGCCATCCGAGGTTGCCGAAAGGGTCTGGCCATCGGAGAGGGCAATCCAGGTACCGCCGTTGATGGAATACTCCATGGTGATGTGGCCGGCCGCCAGATTGTGATCCAGGGTGAGTGTTTCACCCTGCTTGAGGTTGACGGTGATGCGGTCCTCATCGTTAGTGTTGGCTGCGGTGACCGGGCCCAGGTAGCCGCTGATCACCAGCAAGGCCGTCATCGTTGCGGTGTTGGCCGCGAACGCGCCGCGTACATCGCTCAGGTTCTGGTTGCTTGGTTTGGCGCCGCTCCCGGAGAAATCGATCGCACCGTTGCCCACGAAGTCGGCACCTTTGGAGACCCAGCCCGTATTGAAGGTGGTCGGCGAGGCCTTGAGCGGATCGCCATCGGCGTCGGTGTCGTTGGCCAGCAGCAACTCGCCCGGTACTGTCACATTGCCCGAAAGCACGTTGGTGATGATGTGATCATCGGTGGCCACCGGTGCTGCGTTCGGAATGACTTTGATTACCAGGCTGGAACTGGCGAGATCGCCATCGTGATCACTGAGCGTGAAGCCGATGTTTTCGGTGAGCACTGTCGAAGTGGTCTTCTGCGAAACGTAGGTGTATTCGCCGGTATCGAGGTTGACCACCAACGTGCCTTTGTTGTCGGTGGCGATGCTCAAGGTATTGTTGACCGTGTTGAACGTGCCGTGGTTGGCGCCGCCACTGAAGATGAGCGAACCCTGGTTGCTGTTGCCTTTCGGATCGTACGTGTAGGTGGTGCCGTCAACTGTGATGGTCTTGATGAAACCGCCATCAGCCCCAAACGAACCGCCCTCACCCAACAGCGAACCGGTGACCGGCGCGCCGATTACGGTGCCCGAGAGCACCGAGTTGAGTTGCCCCAGGTCCGTGACGAGTACTGCGTTGGTATTGGAGCCCGTGCCGGTGCCGTCATAGGCCAGCGGGTCGAGGGCGGCATTGTCGACGTTTTTACCCAGGCCAATGGCGTAGTTCTTGATTTGATTCTCGGTGAGAAACTCTTTCCAGCTCGCTTCATCCTGGGTCCCGATAGATCCCTCATTGGGTTTGCCGTCGGAGAAGAAGTAGCCAACGTTCTGTGCGCCCGTCAGTTTGCCGTTGGTGTCGAACGCGTTCTGCGCCACATTCACCGCCGCGTCGTAGTTGGTGCCACCACCCGCCGTCAGGCCGGCAACGATCGCCTTGGCGGTTGCGACATCCACCCACACCTCAGTCTTGTCGCTGGCATTGCTGCTGAACGTGACAATCTGCACTTTGACGTCGCCGAGGTCGTCGTACTTATCGAGCAAAGCGCTGATCGCCTGCTTGGCCAGTTCCAGTCGTGACAGCCCCTGTACACCGGACGCGTCGGCCATGCTGCCGGAAACGTCGATCACCAGCAGCAGGTTGGTGTCGACTTCAACCGCCGCCACCGAGCGCTCCGTCGCCACGGCCTTGGGCACGTCATCGACAATGTTGACCACAATGGTGCTGGTGGTGCTGTTACCCGCCGCATCGGTGGCCTTGTAGGTGAACGTGTCACTCAGGGTGTTCGGGCCATCGTTGGCACCCGGCGTGGTTTTCGGCGCCGAGGTCAGGGTGTAGGTGTAAGTGCCGTTGGGGTTGAGCAGGAGTTGTCCAAAGGAGCCGTTGGCGCTGCCGACCAGGGTGTAGGTGATCGCCCCCGAGGCACCGCTGACCGAGCCGACCAAGGTGCCGGACGCGGTTTCACCGGTATGGCCCGGCTCGCTGCCGGTGACGGTGCCAGCCGCCAGATCCTGGCCATCCTTGCTCAAGTCGAGGGCTTTTTCGTAGACGGTCACATCGGTATCGCTGACCGCTCTCAGGCAGCTGTTGTAAACGTCGATGGTGATGGTGGTGGTGCTTTGGTCGCCATCGGCGTCACGTATGGTGTAGGTGAACACATCCACCGCGCCGGGGCCGCTCACCGAATTCGGGTTGCTGTGATAGACCGCGTTGCCGTTGGCATCGAGGGTCAGGTAGCCGTAGGTGCCGTTGATCTGTGTGTTGAGCCCGCCCACCGCTGCGGTCGA